>JAFLCL010000059.1 GCA_017303575.1 Deltaproteobacteria bacterium | reverse complement strand
GCGCATGCAGCGCGGGCGGCCGCGGGCACAGCGACGGCGGGGGTGCGGCGGGATGGTTCCTCGTCCTCGGGGTGCTCGCACGGCGGCGTCGGCGTCCGATCGATCGCCTCGCGCCACGCACCTGAAGACGGTCCAGCGCTCGCGAGCTGTGCGCCGCGACGCCGTCGTCACGGGTAGGCGGGGCAGTGCGTGGTGCGCATGCAGATGGAGTCGGATCCCGCGGCCCCCCCTGCAGCGCAGCAGGTCAGGCCCGCCGCGCACGTGCGCACCTCGTCGAGCGGTGGCGGGCCGCGGTGGCCACCCCACGCGCAGAGCTCTCCTTCGCCCGCGGTCACGGCGCGCGGTGCCACGCGACCGTCGATCGTGTCGCGGAGCGTCACCGCTGCGCCGGGCATGAACGTGCCGAGCGAGTTGGTGATGCAGATCCCTCGGTTCACGTCGGGCCGCGGCAGGACGGCCTCCACGCGGCCGTCGACGCCGAGACGAAGCACCACGTCGAGACGCCGTCCGGGTAGGTCCATGACGCAGCGAGAGAGATCGCGGCGCACGCTCTCGAAGCGCTCGCGCAGCTCGGCACGGCGCACGACCGGGTCCTCGTGGTGCACACGGAAGTCGAACGTGCGCACGTGCACCTCGTCCCGTCGCGGCGCAGGCGCGATCACCTCGCCCCACACAGCGCGGAGCCCCTGCTCGAGGCAGGTGCGGAGCGCGAGCGCCATCGAGGCGTGGCTCGCGTCCGTCACGGCACCGTCGAGCGCGAGCGCCCAGACGCCATCGGGGTGCACGACCACCGAGACGCGCGTCGCGCTGTCCACCCACGCCGGGTCCTCGAAGCACGCGTCGAGATCGATGCGCCCCAGCTCTGCCCCGAGGTCTCGCGTCGCAACGGCGCGCCGCGCCGTCCGCTGCGCCGAGGCCTCTCGACCGGGGCTGGCCAGCCAGCACACGAGGAGCGCGAGCGCCACGAGCCTGATGTCCAACGAGGAAGAGCCCTTCATGCCGCGATCGTGAAGCGGCGCGCGGCCCACCGCCACGCGTGCAGCGGCCCCTTTTGCCCGATTGCCTCAGGGAGCGAGAAACAATCGATTCACGAGCCGAAGGGACGCGGAGGTGGGGGGTCCAGGCGAGTTCCGCAGGCCGAAGGCCGAGGATGTCTGAGCATCGGACCCCCCACGTCTGCGGCCCGATTCGAAGCGCGTGAGATGTGGTCAATCCGCACGCCAGAGGTCCCTCGACCCAGGCCAACTCAGCTACCCACCGTCCGCTGGGCGAGCCATCGAGATGAAACCCAGTGGACGGGTCACGCGGGCGGAGGCCTCCGCTCCGCGTGTTGTCTCCGCACCGACGCTGCGCTGCGACCCCCGCCCGCGTGCCCCTCGCGGTGCCTTTCTCATCAGAGCCCGCTGGGGATCGGAAAGGGCCACACCGAGGTGGGCGCGCCGCCGTCAACCGCGAGGATCTGCCCCGTCACCCACGCCGACGCGGGCGATGCGAGGTAGAGCGCGGCGAGCGCGATGTCCTCCGGCTCACCGAGGCGGCCCATCGGGGTCTTGGCCACCATGCCCTCCTCCACGCCGGGCATCGCGGTCACGAACGCGAGCGCTTCGGTGCGCGTCGCGCCGACAGCGATCGCGTTGACGCGGATCTTCGGGGCCCACTCGTGGGCGAGCAGACGCGTCATGTGATCGAGGGCCGCCTTGGCCGCGCCGTACGCGACGAAGCCGGAGTCCACACGATGGCTCATCGCGCTCGAGATGCTGACGATCGAGCCGGCGTTCTTGGCGAGGTGGGGCGCGCACACACGCGCGAGGTGGAACGCCGACGTCACGTTGAACTGGAAGGCAGCCGCCATGTCCTCGTCCGAGACCGCGAGCGCGATGGTGGGCGGCGTCCCGCCCGCGACGTTCACGAGCACGTCGATGCGGCCGTGCGCCTCGAGCGTGCGCGCGACGAGCGCGTCGAGCTCGGCCGGCTTGGTGACATCGGTCGGCACCACGAGCGCCCGCGCACCGATCGCGCGGGCGACCTCGTCGAGCTTCTCGCGGGTCCTCGCGGCCAGAACCACGTGGGCGCCCGCGTCTGCGAGCGCGAGGGCCGTGGCGCGGCCGATGCCGCTCGAGGCCCCGGTCACGAGGGCGATGCGGTCGTTCAGCCGGAAGCGGTCGAGCAAGGTCATGCGCGACGTTCTCACAGGGCCGCGTCGGAATGTCGAGGTCTCTCAGCGTCGTGCGCTCGCGTGCGCCCGTGGACGTCAGCGACGCGCGTCGTCCTCGCTCTTCGCCATCAGCCGATCGACCTCTGCCTGCTCGCGCTCACGCCTGCTCCCCACGAGCAGTCGGCCGAGGACCGCGCTGACCAGCACGAGGGCGACCAGCGGCGCGAGGCAGAGCATCGTGAAGAAGGGGCGCGCGAAGTCACCCTGATGCGAGAGCGTGCCGTAGGCGATGACCCCGAGGAGGGTGACCACCACGGCCACCAACGACACGTTGAACGTGGGATCGGCGAAGAAGCGTCGTCTGGGAGCCACGGTGGAGAGCCCACACCCAAACGGCGCGGCACGTCAACCAGTGGCGGACCGCGCGTGACACGCGATCGTCGATCGTGATCGTGGCGCGTGATCACGGCACCTCCGTCGCGTAGGTTCGCGGCCCATGACCGTCTTCACGCGTCGCTCGCTCGGCCTGCTCGCGCCTCTCTTCTCCGTCCGCACCGGCCGGGAGTGGGGCGTGGGCGAGTACCCCGACCTGGCCGCCCTCGCGCGCTGGGCCAAGACGGGCGGCTTCTCCTGGATCCTCACCCTGCCGCTGCTCGAGCCCTCGCCGGGGCAGGAGAGCCCCTACGCGGCGTGCTCGTTCTATGCGCTCGATCCGCTCTACCTCGCGCTGCCCGAGGTGCCCGAGCTCGTGACGCTGGGAGGGATCGACGCGCTCACGCCCGAAGAGCGGCTCACGCTGACGGCGGTCTGCGAGTCGCCGAGCGTCGACCACAGCGGGACGCGCTGGCTCAAGCTCCGTGTGCTGCGTCGCTGCTTCGATCACCTCCTCTCGCAGCCGGCCGCGCATCCGCGTCGTGTCGCGCTCGCCGCGTTCGAGGTGCAGCAAGCGCACTGGCTCGAGCCCTACGCGCTCTTCCGCACCCTCAAGCACGTGCATCCGTCCGGCTGGCGCAGCTGGCCCGCGGGCCTCCGCGACGCAGAGCCCAGCGCACTGGCCCCGTTCCGCGAGGAGCACGCCGACGAGCTCGCGTTCCGCCGCTACCTCCAATTCCTGTGCTTCGATCAGCTCGAGGCTGCGCGTCGCGCGATGCACGACGACGGCGTCTCGCTCTTCGGCGACGAGCCTTTCTTGGTCGCTGACGACAGCGCCGACGTGTGGGCGCACCGCGAGCTCTTCCGCTTCGATGCGACGGTCGGCGCCCCACCCGATGCCTTCTCTGCCGACGGCCAGGAGTGGGGCCTTCCGCCGTACCGATGGGACGCGATCGCCGCGCGACGCTACGACCTCTTCGTCGCCCGCGGCGCGCACACCGCCCGCCTCTACGACGGCGTGCGCATCGATCACGTCGTCGGCCTCTACCGCACCTACCACCGGCCGATCGACAAGAGCGAACACTACTTCTACCCGAACACCCAGCCCGCTCAGCTCGCGCAAGGCGAGGCCGTGCTGCGCGCGCTCGCGTCGTCGGGCACCGAGATCCTCGCCGAGGATCTGGGCGTCATCCCGCCCTTCGTGCGCGCCTCGCTCGCGAAGCTCGGCATCCCCGGCTACCGGGTGATGCGCTGGGAGCAAGAAGGCGGACGCTTCCGTGATCCCACCGCGTGGCCCGCGCTGAGCGTCGCGACGACGGGCACGCACGACACCGAGAGCCTCGTCGACTGGTGGGAGCAGCTGCCCGAGCACGAGCGCAAGGCGGCGCTCGCGCTGCCGCGCCTCGTGCCGCTGGACGGCACACCCGCCGCGCCCCATCCGAGCAGTCCGATCGAGCCACCGCCTGCGGCGCGCTTCACCGAGCCGCTCTGGCGCGCGCTGATCGAGACCACGCTGGCGAGCGTCAGCGTCGCAGCGCTCGTGCCCATCCACGACGTGCTCGCGCTGCGAGAGCGCGTGAACACGCCGAACACTGTCGGCCCGCACAACTGGAGCGTGCGCCTGCCGTGGACCGTCGAGGCGCTGGCGAGCGATGGCATCGTGCGAGGACGCATGCGCTTCCTCGCCGAGACCGCGCGCACACACGAGCGAGCCTGAACCCCCGCGCACCGTCCGAGGTACGCTCGCACCCATGAAGCGTGCGCCCACGATCAGCCTTGCCGCGTCGTTCGCGGCCCTCGGCCTCGTGGGGGCGATCTCGGTCGGCGCGCAGGACGCCCCCGACCCCGACCCGGCTGCGCTGGCCGAAGAAGGCAGAAGGCTGCACCACGCGGGGGAGCACGCCGCCGCGGTCCGCGCGTTCTCTCGCGCGTTCAGCGCGTCCTACGCGACCGACGACGAAGACGGAATCCTCCAGGAGATCCCGTGCCTCGAAGGTCTGTCGCGGTTCGAGGTCGAGCGCGCCACGCCTGCAGGCGTGCACCGCGAGATGCGCCCGGCGCGTTTCGACGAGGAAGATGGCCACGAGACGTGGTCGGACCCGCTCCGCGATGCGCTCGTGCGCATCCACGGGTACTGCCCGCTCGTCGAGCGCGCGCGCACGCTCCGCGCGGGGGGCCATGACCTGACGGCTGCGATCCTCCTCGCGCGTGAGGTCGAGCTCGGTGACCCGCGCGTGCGCGCAGAGCACGCGACGCTCTGGGAGGGCGATCGTGCCTTCGCCGATCGGGTGGTGCGCGCCGAGCCATGGACGGCAACGAGCTCGGAGGAGCTGCGACGTCGGGTCACCGCGCTCGTCCGCGGGACCGAGCTCGGTGCGCTCGCCGAGTGCGATGCGCCTGTCGCGATCGATGCCGAGGCCGCGAGCGGGCGCGCGCTCATCCAGTGCGTCGAGCCACTGTTCGACGACCCGACGGCGCTCTACCAAGTGCACTCGACGAATGGCGCTGCGAGCGTGTCCGTCCTCGTGCGCGACGCGCCTCCCTATGCGGTCGAGGGACTGATCGACTGCGCCGACTCCTACGAGCCCGGCGAGCGGTTCGGGCCGACCCCCGACAGCGAGGCGCTCCGGGGTTGGCTCCGCCACGGGCGAGGCTGCCGGCTGAGCCAGACCGAAGCGACCCTGGGACGACGCGAGAGCTCGCGGCGCTGGTTCGTCGACGATCCGAGCGGGGCTCGCACCGTGAGGACCGCGCCCGACTCGGACGCGTCGCCCGTCGGTGAGCTCGCCCACGGCACCGAGGTCTTGGTCACCCGCGTCGTGGGCGGCCGCGGCACACGCATCGGCTGGACGCGCATCGATCTGCCCATCGCCGGCTGGCTGTACGCGCCCGCCCCGCTCGCCCGCCGCTAGCGATCCGATCGATTCGCTCCCTGCGAGACGCCCGCCGCTCTCGGAACCCGTGGCAGCGGGGCGAGACGCGTATCATCGCGCCGTGTCGTCCGAGCCTCCTCTCGCGAGCACCCCGCCGAGCTCTTCGGAGGACAGTCGCGCCGCGCGCGATCGCGTGTCTCTCGAGACGCTCGAGATCGCGCGCAGCGCACGCCCCGGCGGGCTCGGTCTGCGCGCGCAGATCGGGCTCGCGCTCGTCACTACGCTCGCGCTCAGCGTCATCCTGATCGGCGTCGCGGCCGATCGTCTGTCGACCCGCGCGCTCGAGATCGAGCGACGCCACGCCGCCGAGCTCGCGGCCCGAGCTGCGGCGGCGTCGATCGTGCGTGTGAGCACCCCCGCGTTCGTGATCGATCGCGTGGAGCAGGCGCTCATCGGGCACGACGCTGTCACGGGCCTCGAGATCGTGTTCGACGACGGCCGCGTCGAGCCGCGCGGCGTCGTGGGCGAGGGCATCGGCGCGGAGGCCCCGATCGATGGCGGCCTCGTGCGCGTGTGGGTCGCACACCCCGGACAAGAAGCTGCGCGCAACCTCGTGGGCCTGCTCGTGCTCTACGCGCTCGTCAGCGCGATCGCGATCCTCGTCCTCTCCTACGTGCTGCTCACTCGGCTCATCGTGCAGCCGGTGGAGAAGCTCGAGCACGCAGCGCAGCGCCTCGCGCGCGGCGATCGATCGCCCGCACGGATCGAGGGCGCGAGAGAGGTCGCCTCCCTCGCGCGGACGTTCAACACCCTGGGCGATGATCTGCGCGAAGAGCGCGCGGCGCGCGAGCGACGCCTCCGCGAGACCGAGCAAGCGCTGCGCGAGCTCGAGCAGGCCTTGAAGGAGCGCGAGCAGGCGCTGCGCGCCCTCGAGGCGGCCAAGGTCTCGCTCGAGACGGCGCAGAGCTCGCTCGTGCGCAGCGAGAAGCTCGCCTCGGTGGGCCGTCTCGCGGCCGGAGTCGCGCACGAGATCGGCAACCCGCTCTCGGCCATCCTCGGCTTCGTCGAGCTGCTGCGCGGCGGTGGTCTCGAGCCGGCGGAGCAGGACGAGTTCTTGCGCCGGGTGCAGAGCGAGACCGAGCGCATCCACCGCATCATCCGCAACCTCCTCGACTTCGCGCGCAAGCCCGAGGGCGCCGCCGTGGGCGAGCCTGCGATCGTGTCCGAGGCGGTGGCCGACGCCGTGCACCTCGTGGCGCCCCAGAAGGACCTACGCGGCCTCCGCATCGAGCGCCGCATCGCCGACGATCTCCCGCGCGTGGGGCTCGACGCCGACCGGCTCACGCAGATCCTCCTCAACCTCCTGCTCAACGCCGCCGACGCCATCGAGACCAAGCGCGCGCGCCAGGAGAGCCGGGGCGAGAGAGTCGACACCGAGGACACCATTCTCGTCGAGGCGGCACACGAAGAGGGGAAGGACGCGAGCGCTGGGTCGGTGGTGCTCCGCGTCATCGACTCGGGCACGGGCATCGACGAGGCCGCGCGCGCCGCGATCTTCGAGCCCTTCTTCACGACCAAGCCCGTGGGTCGCGGGACCGGGCTCGGCCTCGCGGTGTGCCTCACGATCGTCGAGGAGGCGCAGGGCTCCATCCGCGCCGAGACCCACAGCTCCGGAGGCGCATGCTTCGAGATCCGACTGCCCGCGCATGCGTGATCGCGCTCGTCCTGCTCGCGGGCTGCGAGAGCGAAGCGGGGCCGCGCGAGGACGCGGTGTGCCTCGAGAACGTCGCGCTCGGCGAGATGAGCTCGCGCTCGGCGGTGCTGTGGGCGCGCGAGGAGACGCGCGGCTACCTCCATGCGCGTGTTCCCGGTGGGGATGGCCGCTTCGTCGCGCCGTTCCTCGCTCGCTACGATCACACCGCGCGCGTGCGCCTGCGTGACCTCGCCGGCTCGAGCGAGCTCGTGGTGTGGGCGAGCGACGGTCCGTCGGCCGAGGAGACACCGCCCGACTGCGCGCCGCGACAGGTCCGTCTGGCGCCCGAGCCGAACGACCCCACGCCGCTCCGCTTCGCGTTCGGCGGCGACGTCGCGGGACAGAACGTGTGCCGCGATCGCGCGCACGGCTTTCCGACGCTGCCCGAGCTGACGTCGCGCGCGCACGACTTCCGCATCCTCCTCGGCGACATGATCTACGCCGACGACACGTGCCTCGAAGAGGGCGCGCTCGGCAACGTGCAGGTCCCGATGGACAGCCCACCGCTTCCTTCGCTCGAGGCGTACCGCGCGCACTGGCGCTACGCGGAGGACGACGCCGCCTACCGCGCGCTCCGCTGGGGCGCCTACGCTGTGTGGGACGATCACGAGATCGTGAACGACGCCGGTCCGCACCACGATCACGTGCGCCGCGGCCGCGGCCAGCACGTGTCGCTCCTGCCAATCGGGCGTCGTGGCCTCCTCGAGCACGACGCGCTCGATCTGCCGCCCTCCGACACGTCCACCCCGCTCCATCGTCGCTTCCGCTGGGGTCGCCACCTCGAGCTCGTGCTGCTCGACACGCGCTCGCACCGCGACGACGACGCCGCCTCCGACGACGGCCCCGAGCCCAAGACGATGCTCGGGCGCGCGCAGCGCGAGTGGCTGGCCGATCTCCTTCGCAGCTCCGATGCGAGCTGGATCGTGATCGTGTCGAGCGTGCCGATCGCACTTCCGACGGGCGCCAACGGTCGACGCGACTCGTGGGCGAGCGGCGACACGGACCGCGGCTTCGTGCGTGAGCTGCGCGGCCTCTTCGAGGTGGCGCGACGTGCCGGACGTCGAGAGCTCGTGTTCCTCACCACCGACGTCCACTTCACGGCGGCGTTCGAGCACCACCCGTTCGAGGACGATCCCGGCTTCGTCGTGCACGAGCTGGTGACGGGTCCGCTCTCGGCCGGGCTCTTTCCGTTCGACGCGTTCGACACCACGCTCGGCACCGAGCGCGTGCTCCATTTCGTGCCGGACGAGCCCGTGCGCACACTCCGAGACGCGCGTCCGTACTTCACGTGGGGCGAGGTCGAGATCGATCGCGAGGGCGCCCTCACCCTCTCGGCCCGCAACGCAGACGAAGAGGTGTGGCGCGCGACGCTCCTCCGTGCCCCGAGGTCTCGATGAGCGCACCCGCGACCGAGGCGAGCTTCCTCTCGAAGATCGGTGGCGTTCTCTTCGCCATCGTCGTGCTCGGGCTCACGGTGTACGCGCTGGTCGCTGTGATGTTCGACTGGGCCCCCGCGTCGTGGGTCATCGATCTCGAGGTGCGCGCCTCGTTCGACGGTCGCTACGGGATGGTCGAGGCGTGGGCCGTCACGTGGTTCCACCTCCTCGCGGTCGCCACCCTTCCCCTGGTGCCGCCCGCGCTCGTGAGCCTGCGCGAGGACACGATCGCCGCGCTCGATGTACGCGCGGAGGCACGATGGCGTGGAATGAGGCGCACTCGCCTGCCCGCGGGTGCGCTGCTCGTGATCGCCGTGGTGTCGTTCTACGCGTGCGCGGCGCTCGCGCCCGAGGTGCTCGCGACGTTGGGCATCCTCACGCGCCTCGCGCTGGTGCTCGCCCCGTTCGCTCTGTTCCTGGGCCCCGCGCTGGTGCTCGACGCGGTGCTCGCGCCCAAACAACTGCGGGTGACGGTGGCGCGCATCGATCCGTACGCGGGAGAGCACCAGATCAACGGGCTCCATTCGATCACCACCTCGGAGCTCACCACGATCCGCGTGGGCTCCGAGATCTCGATCGTGGTGACACGCGCGCTCGGCAGCGTGCTGTCGATCACGCCGCTCGATCCGTACCGCTGACCGCACGGCGGCGACGTCGCGCGACGAGCCCGAGCGCGAAGCCGGCGAGCAGCACGGTGAGCGGGCCCGCGCTCGATCGCGTCTGCACGCGACAGCTACATCCTCCGCCCGCGATGCCGCCGCCTGCGTCGTCACCGGCGCCCGCATCACTCGATCCTCCGTCGAAGGGTCCCGCGTCGGCTCGACCCGCATCGCGCGCACCCGCGTCGCGCGACAGGGCCGCGTCGAGCAGCGGAACCACCGCCGCGTCGGAACCGGCATCGTTTGCAATCAGGCTCGCGTCGGTCGCAGCGTCGGCAGGCACGCCGACGTCGTCGAAGGTTCCGGCGTCGCCCTCGAGCACGGCGGCATCGTCCGCGACGACGACGACGGCAGCGTCCTCGAGACCACCGTCGATCGTGGCCGCGTCCGCCACGCTCGCGTCCGGCGCGCTCGCGTCCGGCGCGCTCGCGTCCGGCATGCCTGCGTCTGACATGCCTGCGTCCGGCATGCCCGCGTCCGGCATGCACGTCGTCACGTCCACGGGGCAGCCCAAGCCGCTGCCCGAGCAACTCTCCGCCGGATCGCAGCCCGACGTGGACGCGCGACACACGACCGTGGAGAAGCGAGGCGGGCACGCGACCGTCGTCCCATCGCAGACGTCGTCCGCGTCGCACACATCGCCCGACGACGCCCCGCAGACAGTGCCTGCCGTCGCGAGCGTGTTGATCGGACACGTGACGCTCGTGCCGGTGCAGCGCTCTTCCGGATCACACGGGCCCAGAGACGCATGACACACAGTCGTGCTCGGTGAGAGCGAGTCCGAAGGACACGCCGCGCTCGTGCCCGTGCAGCGCTCTTCAGGATCACACGCGCCCGAAGACGCATGACACACCGTCGTGCTCGGTGAGAGCGAGTCCGAAGGACACGATGCGCTCGTGCCCGTGCAGCGCTCTTCAGGATCACACGCGCCCGAAGACGCATGACACACCGTCGTGCTCGGTGAGAGCGAGTCCGAAGGACACGCCGCGCTCGTGCCCGTGCAGCGCTCTTCAGGATCACACGCGCCCGAAGATGCATGACACACCGTCGTGCTCGGTGAGAGCGAGTCCGAAGGACACGATGCGCTCGTGCCCGTGCAGCGCTCTTCAGGATCACACGCGCCCGCAGACGCATGACACACCGTCGTGCTCGGTGAGAGCGAGTCCGAAGGACACGCCGCGCTCGTGCCCGTGCAGCGCTCCTCGGGATCGCACGCGCCCGCGGATGCATGACAGACCGTGGTGCTCGGCGAGAAGCCGTCCGGCGGACAGGTGAGCGACGTCGCGACGCAGTGCTCCGCTGCATCGCATGTCCCCGTCGATCCGCGGCAGGTCACGCTCGCGGGCGACGCGAGCGCCGTGCACGTGCCGTCGCTCGTGCCGCCCGCTGCGACGGTGCACGCCTGACAGTCCGCGACGCTTCCGCCGCACGGGCTGGTGCAGCACACACCGTCGGCGCAGAAGCCCGAGTCGCAGTCGGACGCGACGCCACACGCTTCACCGAGGCTGCCCGAGAGTGTGAACACACGCGCGCTGCCCGCGGACGTCGCGTCGCCGGGCATGCCGAGGATCGCGCGGCGACCATCGCCGCTCATGCGCGCATACCAGCCGAGGCGATCGTTCGCCTCGGGTGTGCCCGACGCGAGCAGCGAAGGCTGCTCCGTCCACGTCGTGCCCACGCGCGTGAAGAGGTGACCACGCCCGGCCTCCGACGCTCCGCTGACGGTCGCCCCGGGCGCGCCGATCACGAGCCGCGCGCCCGCGCCATCGAGACCGACGCTCGCGCCGACGTTGTCGAACGAGCCTGCCGACGCAGGCACCAACGTCTGATCGAGCGACCACGTCGAGGCGCCGCGCGTGAAGACGTAGGCCGCGCCGCGTTGGCTCGGATCCCGGTGCCACGCGCCGACGGCGGCATGCAGACCATCGCCGCTCAGCGCGACCGAGCGCCCGTACTCGTCCGTCGACACGACGCCTCCCGGCGCGAGCGCCGGACCGGGCGCCCACGTGCTGCCCGATCGGTTCCACTCCACCGCGCGGTTGCCGAAGGGAATGCCGATGATCGCGCGAGAGCCGTCGCTGCTGATCGCGACGGAGAAGCCGAACCACTCCGCCATCGCGCCGCCCGTGTCGTAGAGGAGCTGATCGAGCGTCCACGTGCTGCCCGAGCGCGAGTACGCGCGCACGCTGCCAGCATCGACACCCGAGGGCGGATCGGACCAATACGCACCGACGAGCGCGTGCATCCCATCGCCACTCAGCGCGACCGCGGCGCCGATGCGATCGTCCTCCGCGCCACCGACGGGCAAGAGCGCTTGCTCCTGCGACCACGTGCCTGTGCCGTCCCGGTGGAAGACACGGGCGCTGCCCGTGCGCACGCCACCGACGTAGTCGCCCGAGCAGCCGATCAGCACCCGCGATCCATCCGCGCTCATCGACACCGAGTGGCCGAACTGGTCGGTGTCCTCGGGATCAGGCGCGACCAGCGTCGCGACCTCGGCCCACGTCGATCCGGTGCGGTGGAAGATGCGGACCGAGCCCGCGTCGTAGCCTCCGGGCGTGCCGTCGTAGATGACGCCGACCGCTGCGTCGTCACCCGACGCGCTGATCGAGACCGAGTAGCCCGCCTGATCGAAGACGTTCGCATCGGAGGCGATGAGCACGCCCTCCTCCGCCACCGTCAGCCCTTCGATCACAGCCACCGCGGGCTCGCCCTCGGTCCCACAGCCCGTCGCCATCGACAGGCCCACCCACAGCGCGACAGCCGCTGCACGTCTCGACGAACGCACGATCACACGACCCTTTCGCCCGGCAGCCGGTGCGGGCGCGGCAGCCTGTCACGCGCTCCGAGCCTGCGCCGTCTGCGGGGAGATTCGCCCCGCATCCCGTCATGGCAACGGCGCTCGCTGAGGCAGCACGGAGGCCTCCGTGCCACTGCTGCCCTCGGGACGAAACGGGGCGAGGGTCTCGGTACGACCGTCGGCGTAGACCGCGATCGCGTAGCGCTCCTCGGCGTACGGTCCGCCGATCACGTTCGTGGTCCAGTCGAGGTTGAGCCACACGGGGCAGCTCGCGTCGGTGCGGTAGTGGATGCGCGTCTGCGCCGGCCGCGTGCCGAGACGTCGATCCCAGCTGCGTCGGTAGAAGCGCGCGACCTTCTGCGAGACCTCGTCGGCTGGTCCCTCGATGCACACCTCGGGGTACGCGTGCCCGCCGCCCGGACCGTCCATGACCACCACGCGCGTGCGCCCGCCGATGGCCTCGACCATCGCGCTGATGAGGATCGCGAAGTCGTCGCAGTCGCCCGCGAAGTCGTTGGTGATCGTCTCGCTCGCCCGCGCGTAGTAGTCGCCGCCGCGCGGGTCGTTCACGTAGCGCCACGCGAGGCGCACGTGCTTCCAGATGCGGGCGATCTGCTCGACGTGGAAGGGCCCGTCATCGCCCGCGGCCACCTGCACAGCGAGGTTGCGCGTCGTGGCGTTCGAGGGATCGATCGCGTCGCGGATCTGCGTCGCAGAGTAGAGGCGCACCGACGCTTCTTCGGGGCTGCCGACCGGCGGCCCGATCGGCGCGAGGATCGGATCGAGCACGCTCGGCTCGCTCGGCGTGATCGCGACGACGCGCGTGCCCATGCGACGTCGGGCGAGCTCGCCGATCGGATCGGGCGCCGTCGCGAGACGCTCGGGCGCCAGGTAGAGCAGCGCGACGAGACCGACCGCGAGCGTCGCCGTGGCTCCGAGGAACAGCCCCGCGAGACCGCGAAGCACACGCGCTCCCACGCTCGCCCCGCCGACGCCGCCGATCTCGAGCGCGCTCTCGCACTTGGGGCACGCGATCTCGCCGCGCACGAACCCGGCGGGGAGCACCTGCGCGGTCTTGCACTGTGGGCACACGTAGCGCCCGAAGCGCGGCATCAGGGCGATCGTGCTCTTGGACGAGCCGACCTTCACGAGCGCGACCACGCGCGGATCACTCCACGGCAGCGCCACCTCCGCGAGCCGCACGTCCGCGCCGGGCTTCACGACCGCCCGCTGCACGCGCTCCCCCGAGACCCAGGTGCCGTTGGCGCTGCCGAGGTCTTCGATCACGAGCTGACCGCCCTGCCACGCGAGCCGCGCGTGCCGGCTCGACACCGCAGGCACGGCGATCACGACGTCGCAGTCGGGATCGCGACCGAGGACGAGCTGCGTGGTCATCACGCGCTTCGACCTCGCCGCCACCCGCGACGCGTGATCAAGAACGCGAGCCCCACCGCGCCCACGAACGACGAGGACGACACACCGCGCGCGCCCAGCGCTCGACAGCCGCACCCAGCGCCACCGCTCGCCGGGCCCGCGTCGACCCTTGGTGCGAGCCCACCGTCATCGTCTCGAGCGGCGCCATCCACACGCGCGCCGACGTCGATCGTGAAGCTCGCGCCCGCGTCCTCGACGACACTCGCGTCGAGACCGACGCTCGCGTCGAGACCGACGCTCGCGTCGAGCGGCGTCGTACCCCCGGGCTCGTAGCGCACGATGCCATCCGCGTCGGCGGTGAGCGTGACCGGCGGCGCGCTCCCGACGGCAACCTCGATCGTGGCGCCGCTCGCGAGGCCTGCGATGCAGCCATCGACGAGCGGCGCGCCCGCGGGCAACGCGACACGTGTCGTGCTCGTGCTCGCGATCACGGCGATCGTGCTTCCGAGGCGCACGCCCATCCAGTCGCTGCCGCTCACGTCGAGCGGCGCCCGCGTGTCCGCATCGAGCTCGGCGTCGCCCACGCGGATCAGCGTGCTCCACACCGGGCTCGCTGTGTCCGAAGGCGGCGAGACCTCGATGCGCCCCCAGTACGGCCACGTCTGCGACGGCGTGAGCCGATCGGGCGGATACGTGCCAGAGCGCGCACCGATGCCGACGCGGTAGCGATCGGCGCCAGAGAATTCGTCGAAGCGCGCCTCGGTCGGTCGCACCACGTCGAGGCGCACGCGCGCGCCTGCTTCGTTCGATCCCGTGATCGTCTGTCCGTCGCGCGTCGGCGCGAGCCCGAACTGCCAGAGCAACGACGACGGAAGGGCGCTGACGAGGTCGGCGCGATCGAGCACGTAGATCATCGGGTGGAGCGACCCGTCGGGCCGTCGCAGCGTGAGCAGGTCGCGCGTGTAGGCGCTGAGCTTGCTGCCGTAGACGTCCGCGAGATCGGCGCGCGCCCACACACACGCGCCTGCATCGCCATGGCCCACGATGCCGTGAAGCCTGAAGCGCGAGGACGTCAGCGCCGCCGCATCGTCCGGTTCGGCGCCGCGCACGATCTGACCGCCGTCGATCACTGGATAGCCGGGCGCGACCGGGTCGGCAGGGCCGTGCACCAAGAGCGCGTTGTGCGAGACGGTGCGCGACGAGAACGCGCGGTAGTGCGTGCTCGAGGTCATACCGTCGTAGTAGCCGCCGTCGACGAGCAAGGGGCCGCGGTAGTCGAGCACGAAGCTCCCCTCGTCGCGGGAGTGATGTCCCTGCGAGTAGAACGGCGAGGCCTTGAACGCGACGAGCGTCGCGGCCTCGCGATCCCAGTCGTCGCGCACCACGAAGAAGCCCGAGCCCGCGAAGAAGCGGCTCAGCGGCAGCGTCTCGATCGGCGAGGCGGTGCTCGGATCGGGCTCGGTGAGCAGGCGATGGATCGCGAACTGCGGCTCGATCGCGACGCCGTCGGCGCCCTCGAGCGTCTGCGCGAACGTCTCGGCGTGTCCGTTGCCGAGCATCGCCGCCATCTGGATCTGGTAGCGCGCGTCGATCGTGAGGTGCGGATTGCCCGCGTCCTCCATGAGCGGCATCTCGAGCACGCCGTTGGCGGCGTAGAGATGGAAGTACGCAGACTCGCGCAGGAAGTCCGCGTTCCAGATCTCGCCGGACTCGGAGGCGGATCGCCACAGCATCACGGGCTCGGTCCCCGCGTAGTTCGAGCCGTAGTACCAGGCCATCGGGTGACCACCGCCCACGCCCATCACCGCGACGGCAGGGTTGTAGCCGTTCACGAAGTGATCGAGCACCACGTCGAGCACGTCGTCGAGGCTGTCGTCGTCGTGGTGGATCGCGAGCAGGCCCGCGAGCGCCGTCACGTGCGCCCAGCGTGAGGTGCCGACCACGAAGTTCGGCCGCTCGAGGAGCTCGCTCAAGCTCTCGACGTAGCGGACGATCGCTGCGCGCGCGGCCGTCGCCTCCGTCGTGCTCAGATCGTTCGCGAGCCAGTCGTAGCCGATGGCGAGCGCGAGCAGACGGTTGCGCGTCCCGAGCAGATCGGCCCCGACTGGATCGCTCGCTGCGAGCAGCGCGAGGTAGCGGTGCGCCTCGACGCCGACGTCGGCGCGATCGGTCACGAGGAACACGAACGCCGCGATCGACATGAGCCCGTAGTCGCCGCCTTGGATGCGCGTCGTGGAGCGCGTCCTCGCAGCGGTGTCAGCCATCTGCCGCGTCATGTAGCGAGACATCGCGTCGATGCGCGCATCGGTGCCGGCGTCGGCACGGAGACGCTCGAGGTCGCCCTCCACGAAGTAGAGGCGCGGGTGCTCGGTGCGGATCTGCGCCTCGACGCCGGAGGTCCAGAAGAGCGAGAGCGTCGCGATCGAGAACGACAGCGCGAAGCGATGCATGGCGCATGGTCTCGCGGCCGTCGCCGCGGACGCAACGGTCGACGCATTCCCTCACACGTGCGACGGCCGCGGCGTCACACGTCGTCGATCACGCGCCGATCACTGCGCGGGCGCAGGCGCTTCGGCGGCGGGCTCGTCCGTCGGCGCCTCGGACGCGACCTCGCCGGGGCCCATCGCGGACCGGAGCGCGACGAACAGCGCGAGCACGAGGAAGAGCGCGAGCCCCGCGATCGGCACCCACATCGGCGTGTCCGAGGCTTCGTCGGTGATCGTGGGGATCGGCGGGTGCGGATGCACCTCTGCGGGGTGATCGTCGTGCGCGTGAGAGTCGTGGCCGCCGGACATGATGGGGCCGGTCATACACCAACCACGACGCCGACGCGAACACCGTCGGCGCGGGACCGCGCGTGAATTGACTCGCCCCATGGTTCCGCGCACCGTCCGCGCCATGGCCGAAGATGACCGCAGTCGATGGGATCGCCGCTGGTCCGAGCAGCGTGATCTTCCTCGCTCCGTGCCCTCGTGGGTGGCCGAGCTCGAGCACGAGCTTCCTCGCGCGGGCCGCGGCATCGACGTCGCCGCCGGCTCGGGCCGCATGGCCGTCTACCTCGCGCGTCGCGGCCTCGAGATGACCGCGGTCGACATCTCGCCGGTGGGCCTGGCGCTGTGCCGCGAGGCAGCGCGCGATGAAGGCCTCGGCATCAAGACGCTCGTGCGTGACCTCGAGGCCGAGGGCCTGCCCGAGGGCACCTGGAACGTGATCGCGTGTTTCCACTACCGGCAGCCCGACCTCTTCCAGAGCCTCGATCGCACGCTCGCGCCGGGCGGCGTGGTCGTCGCAGAGGTCGAGACCAAGCGCGCGCTCGAGCGTCATCCTCAGCGCCCCGGCGCACGCTGGCTCGCGGAGACCAACGAGCTCCTCAGCATCTGCAAGGGCCTCGAGATCGTCTACTACCGCGAGGGCTGGATCGGCGAGCGATCGCTCGCGCGCATCATCGCGCGTCGTCCGGCCTGAGCACATCCTCGGCGCTGCCCGCCGTGAGGACGCGCTCCGCGTACCGCTCGAGAGAGACAGCGTCTGCCGCCTCGACGATCGCGCGCGCCGCGGGAGACACCGTGGAGAACTTCAGGTGCAGCTGCCGGAGCACGAGCGCACGACTCGCCTCGAGCCGACCTTCGAGCCGACCTTCGTCCACCAGCTTCGCCGCCGATCTCGACGCTGAACAAGAGATCGCTGTGGCGAGCGCGGAAGCCCTCGTCGATGAAGCTTCCAGGCACGAGCCTCAGCGTTCGCCAGTCGACGCGACGCGCGAGGTGCCACGGGAGAATGGCGCGTAGCTGGGCGCGTACGTGCTTCGGCGAGGAGAAGATGGCCTTGAACGAGGCGTCGTGAGGCGTGCTGGTCATGGGCCCCTCCATCGGGGCGAGCCACTGCGGGTTGCGTGCGGCCTGACGATCAGTCGTTGTCGCCCTCGGCGCGCATCGGGAGCTCGAGGTCGAGGATCGTGACGAGCTCGGTCTTGAGCAACGTGGTGAGCGCGTCGATCGCGTCGATCGCGGCGACCACCTGCGCGTTGCGCTCGATCACCGCGACGACGAGCGGCCCCTCGATCGCGTCCACGGCCTCCATCGCGTCCGCGAGCGCGTCCTGGATGCGCTGGTCGAGCTCGCTCGCGCCGACGAAGTCGAGCAGATCATCGATGCCCGGGCCGTCGAGCTCGCCCTCGAGCCCGAGGTAGCCCGCGCGGAACGCCTCGAGGTTCACGCGGATCGCGCGCAGGCTCCCGCCCTCTTCGTCCGCATCGCTCGCCCGATCGCGCAGCGTCGACTCCACGTTCTCCGCGCACATCGCCGTCGGGCACGTGTAGAGGCCGGCCGGGACGCCGAGCTTCTCGTCGAGCAGCGGCTCGTACACGTAGAGGAGACCGTCGGTCACAGCGTTGATCGCCGCGCGCGCGGTGGGGAACGTGCTCGAGCCTGCGCCGGCCGTCACGAGTCGATCGAGGTAACCGGCCTCCCACGTCGCGACGAGATGATCCGCGGCCTGACGCGACAAGCGGGCGGCGCGGTGCGCGTACGCGGCGCGACGCGCCCACACCTCGTCGTCGCCGAGCGCGGCCCACGTGCCGTCGGTGTTGATCGACGTCGTGGGCGAGCAGGTGTTGTTCGTGTCCGGCACCCAGAGCAGGTACTCGACGGTCGGGAGACCTCGCACGTTGAGCGCCTCGGCGGCGAGCAGCGCGTCGCTGGTGTACGCGTCCGTGAGCATCTCCTGGTCGATGCGACAGCCGTTCACCAGAGGCCAGGGGTAGTACTCGTCGCGCAGCGCAGCCGCCTCGGGCGTCGAGCCCACCGGAGCCGCGGGACCGATCTGGTAGACCTCCGCGCGCTCGACGGAGTCCATCGCCGTCACGTACGCGGCGCGCGCGAGCGTCCGGTTCGTTTCGCTGGGATCGGCCTCGAGCGTGGCCGTCGCATCCTCGAGCGCAGCCAGATCGGTGGCCATCGTGCGGAGCGTGGGCATCACCACGCGCCTCGCGAGGTGATCGAGGATCAGGCGCTCTTGGTTCGAGGTCGCGACCTCGTTCGTGTCGTGCGCCGCATCGGACGCGGGTGTCGTGCCGCCCGAGCAGCTCGCGCACGCCGAGACGAGAACGAAGAGAACGAGGGGCCTCAGGACGGATCGAGACGTCGTGCGCATGCGGCCTCTCGTCATCAGAGCGCTCCGAGGAAACGGACGAGGCGCGCGCGATCCTCGGCGGAGAGCGCGCGGAAGGCGTCGCGGGCGCGCGAAGCCTCGCCGCCGTGCCAGAGGATCGCCTCCTCGACGCCGCGCGCGCGGCCATCGTGGAGCAGCCGATCGTGACGGTTCACGACGGGCACGAGGCCCACGCCCCAGAGCGGCGGCGTGCGCCACTCGCGCCCGCTCGCGTCGTGATCGGGGCGGTGATCGGCGAGCTCCTCGCCCATGTCGTGCAAGAGGAGATCGGTGAACGGCTGGATCGTCACGTGCGCGATCGCGGGCACGTCGCTCTCGCCCGTCTCGATCGATCGCACGTGACACTCGGCGCAGCCCACGGCGTCGAAGAGCGCCGAGCCCGTGCGCACCTCGAGGTCGGTCGGATCGCGCAGCGCAGGCACCGCGAGCGTGCGGCTGTAGTAGACGACGACGTCCAGCACCTCGTCGCCCGCCTCGGGCTCGCTCTGTGCGAACGCCTCGCTGCACGCGAGCTGCTCCGGCGGGCAATCGTCGTTCGGGTGGACGCTCGTGGTGATGCCCATGTCGCCCACGAACGCGCCCGCAGTCTGCGCACGCACGCTCGAGGCCGTGGCCTTCCAGCCGAAGCGGCCGACCACCATCGCGCCGTCCTCGAGGTGACGGTGCACGCGCCCCGAGATGCCATCGCCATCGCGATCGTCCGGATCGGCGAGCGCATCGAGCGTCTCGATCGGGATCGCCTCGAGGAAGCCGAGGCCGATCATCGCGGGCGCGACGCGGATGGACGTCATGACGTCGTCGGGCAGCGGTCCGAACGACGGATCCGCGAGCGTGAGCAAAGGCCTCATGAGCGTGTACGTGGCGCCGTCCGGATAGCTGCCAGGCACCTCCTCCCACTGCACGCGCGGTCGCGCCTCACCAGGCACACCCAGGATCGCGAACGGTTGGATCTGATCGCCGTACGAAGGCACCCCGAGCGGGCCGCCGTCGGTCGATGCGCCCGGCACGCTGACGCGCACGAGGGCGGAGAGGAAGTCCTCGCCTTCGTCGAGAGGAGGTCGCCCCCGGCCGTCGTCGGTGTGGCACGCGCCGCACGCGCGCGCGTTGAACGTCGGCCCGAGCCCATCGCGCGCCGTCGTGCTCGACGGAGCGGTGACCCAGTTGTCGGAGAAGAAATTGTTGCCGACGAGGAAGTCCTCGCGCTCGCGCGTGGAGAGCCCCGGCAGCGGGTACGTGTACGCCAGCCCCGTCGCGTACGGCACGGTGCCCGAGGTGCCCGCGAGGCGCCGATCGAGATCACCGTGCGGTGTGATCGGGGTTGGCTCGCTCGCGCACGCAGCGAGGGCGAGCGACGACAGTGCGAGCGGCGAGCAGGCGATGATCCAACCGTGGAGGCGGCGCGTGATCACCGCGCGATCTCGACCTCGACCCCGAGGAGGACCGCGGCCTGGTTCAAGAGCTCAGTCTGGGCTTGCAGGGCGTCGATCGCCGCGCGGATCGCGGGGCGGCCCGTGTCGTCGTCGATGAGCGCTTGATCGAAGGGCTCGGGGATCGCGTCGCACAGCTCGGTGCTCGCCTGGAGCGCCGTACGAATCTGCGTGTCGAGCGCGGGGTCGCGCGCGGCGACGAGGCTCGAGAGCGAAGGGCCTTCGAGGACAGTGTCGTCGATGCGCGTGTACCGACCGAGGTAGGCGTTCTGGATGCCGATCTGGTCGTAGAGCGCATCCTGCGTGGTGGTGTCGCTGAAGCAGGAGTGCTCGTCCTCTTGCTCGGAGCTGCGCCACGCCACCAGCAGCCGCTCGCCCGAGAGCTCGAAGCCCGAGAGGTTGAGGAGGCCGGTGAAGATGCGCGTGAGGCCTTCGTGCGCGTCGAGCGCGACGAAGGTCGTCCTGTAGTTCGTCGCGCTCGGCGCCCACTGGCTCTCGAGGAAGGCGAGGTCCGAGACGAGGATGTCGGTGGCTGCCGTCACGTAGGCACGACGGCGATCGGCGTGGTCGCGCATGCCATCGAGGAAGTCGCTCGCAGGACGACGACCCGGCGAGTCCTCGTAGAGGTCCTGGCCCCAGAGGAGGAACTCGATCGCGTGGTAGCCGAGCGAGACGTTCTCTTCCGCGCCCGCGCCGTTGAGCGCGACGAGGCTCGCTTCGTCGATCGTGGGCAGCTCCGTCGCGTCGTTCACGAGACCACCGACGAGCTCCTCGAAGTCGGGCGGCGGTCCCTGCACGTAGTCGAGGTACGCCTCGTCGAGCGGCCAGCTGTTGATGCGACCGTCCTGATCGTTGTCGGGATCGTCGATGGGCCCGCCGTAGAAGCGCGCCATCTCGGTCTGGAGGTACGGCGGTCGGCTCGCCACCCACGCGTCACGCGCGGCGACGAGCAGCGGCTCGCTCGGCGCTGCGACGAACGCATCGACCGCTGTGTCGAGCGCCTCGCCGCGCGTGTGCGCGTCCTCGTAGCCGGCGTGCACGATCGCCGCGTAGGTCTCGAGCACAGGCGCGACCTCGGCGTTGCTCGGGAGCACGACGCCGGTGTCCTCGGTGCTCGTCGAGCGCGCATCGAGCGTGCCCGCGTCGTCGTTGGAGGGCGAGTCACCGCAGCCAGCGAGCGCGGCGCCCAGACCTGCGGTCGCGAGCAAGGGGAGAAAGGAGAGAACGCGAGACTCAACCACCACCGACCACCTCGAAGTTGCGAATCACTCTCAGAATCGGACTGTGGGTACCTGATGCCGTCGCCTCGATCAACGCGGGTTTCCCTGCGTTTCGTTGGATTCCAGCGAAGCCTCCGGATCGAGCGCCGGCGCGGGGAGGCTCAGAGAGCGAGAAACGATCGATTCACGGCCTAGAGGGACGCGGTGGTGGGGGGTCCAGGGCGAGTTCCGCAGGCCGAAGGCCGAGGATGTTTGAGCATCGGACCCCCCTCCGCCGCGGCCCGACTCGAAGCACGGGGATTCTCTCTCGCTCTCTCAGCGGGCGACGTCGATCCACACGATCGTCGCGCGGCCCGGCGTGGCCTGGGTGGAGACGCCGAGGATGCGGTGCTCGTGCACGACGAAGCGCATCTGGTGCGTGTCGAACGGCAGCTCGCTCACGAGCGTGCTCCACGTGCTCGTGGCGGGATCGAAGACCTCGATCGATCGATCGGGCCCCGACCGATCCGGCGTCGTTCCGTCCGCGCTCGCACGACGGCTCGTGCCGCCGATCAAGTAGAGCTTGCCCTCGTGCGCGATCAGGTCGGGCGAGATGCGCGGCGCCGAGGGGCACGTGAGCGCCGACCACTGACGCGACGTGAGATCGAAGAGCGCGCAGTCGGGCACCGGCTCGAAGTTGTCGCGCATGCCACCGACCACGTAGAGGCGACCGTCGAGCAGCGCCGATCCGAACGCGCGACGCACGCCGGGCATCGGTGAGGCAGTGAGCTCTTCGCACGCGCCGACCGGCGAGCGATCGCTTGCAGGGGCCTCGAGCGCCTCGTGATCGACGGGCCGAACACCCCGGAAAGGACAGCGCAGCACGCTCGCGAGGTGCACGAACTGCTGGTCCTCCGGACGCCCCGCGTCGAACTCGAGGCCGCCGATCAGCCACAGCGCATCCTCGTGAAAGAACATGCCGAACTGCGTGCGCGGAAGCGGCAGCGCATCGCGCAGCATCTGCCAGCTCGGCGCGTCCTCGTTCGCGCGGAAGACGAACGCGTCGGCGTACGTGCGCTCCGCGTCCTCGTCGTGCCCGAAGCCACCGACGGAGATCGCCACGCCGTCGTGCACCACGCTCACGAGCGACTGACGACCTTCGGGCAGCGGCGGCAGCTCGAACCATCGCAGCGAAGGCAGGTGCAGACGAAACGCCGCGGTCTCGAAGTTCTCGGGCGCGAAGTCGTGCTGCGCCATCGAGTCGTTGCCGCCGAAGAGGTAGAGCGAGTCGTCGACCACGAAGAGGCCGGGCCGGTTGCGCGTCGCGCCTGGGTAGTCGATCTCCACGACCGCCGTGCGCGGTCGATCACCGCTCAGCGGGACGACCTCGACGAGGCGCGCGCGACCGTCGGTCGTCATCGATCCGATGCCGCCGATCGCGACGAGCGATCCGTCGCGCACGAAGAGGCGATGGAAGAAGCGTCCCTCCGCCAGCGTGGCGATCGGCTCCCAGCGCGAGCCGCCATGCACGAGGCGATGCACGATGCCGTCGCGACCGCTCGCGTAGACAGCGTCGCTCGTGCTCGTGGCCGCCATGCCGAACGCATCGCCGGGATAGTCCGGTCCGTCGCGCCACGTGTTGCTCTGGGCGTCGTAGATCTCGGTCTCGCGGCTCATCGACTGATCGTCGTTCATGCCGCCCACGACGATGACCTCGTCGCCCATCGCAGCGACGGCGAGCGCACGTCGACGGAACGGCGCGGTCTCCTCGCGCCACGCACCGTCCTCGTAGATCGCGAAGGTCTCGTGGAACGTCGCGGCCGAGACCTCGCCCTGCACGTTCCATCCGCCGATCGCGACGATCCGATCCCCGACGCTCACCGCATCGAACGACGAGCGCGGCGCGGGCAGAGAAGGAAACGTCTCCCATGCGTCGCTGCCTGGCACGTAGCGCGCGCAGTCTGCGAGCGCGCGCTGACGCGTGGGCTCGCTCGCCGCGTTCTCCATCGTGGAGCCTCCGCAGCGCACGAGGCCGCCGTCGTGTGCGACGAGCGCGAGCCCCTGAACGCCCGCGTCCATCTCCGCGCGCTCGGTCCAGCTCGGCGCTGCGGACTCGGTGCCCGCGTAACGATGGAGCGCGTGCGACTGTCCCTCGCGGCTGTAGCGGTGCGGCTCGCCGAAGTAGCCGCCCGCCACGTAGATCGCGCTCGTGCCGTCGGCTTCGGTGAGCACGGCGCCGCCGAAGCTCGTGAGCGCGATGGGCATCACGCTCTGGAAGCCACCCGCGACGGAGTACACGTCGGCCTCGACGAAGCTCGCCGGCGCGGAGGCCTCGTGCCCCGCGCTCGAGCTGCCCGTGGTCGTCGTGGTGTTGCTCGACACGCTCGAGCCGCAGCCGCTGAGGAGCACCGCGAACGCGATGCCCGATCGAGTGGTGGTCGTTCGAAGGTGGGAACTCGTCTTCATCGTCTGCTCCTCAGAACATCGTGCGGAACGGACCCGCGTAGGACCAGCCGAGCACGTACACACCCGCGGCGTAGCTGCGGATCTCGAGCTTGCCGAGCGAGCCATCGGCCAGACGGATCGCGAACGTCGTGTCGCGCGGCGAGACCACGTGCGTCGTCCGATCGTAGTCGTACCAAGTCGCGAGCGCGGTGTTGCCGTCGTAAGGCGTGCTGCCCGGCATCGGATCGGTGATCGAGGTGTCGATGACGTAGCCGCTCTCCGGCACGCTGCCCACCGCGGCGAAGTCGGCCGTCGTCGTGTCGAGCGCGCCGCCCACGCTGCCTCGGTCTCCGGGACCGCTCGTTCCCGAGCTCGTGCGGAATCGGATGCCCGAGAGGCCCAGATCCCAGGTCGTGTCGGTGCTCGCGTCCTCGACCGTCACCGCCTCGCCCGCGTGCAGATCGAGGTACGACCACGCGTCCCTCGCCGACGCGTCGAGGGTGATCTCGATCGTCTCGGGCACCGCCTCGATGCGCTCGATCGACAGCTGGAACACACCGCCCTCCCAGCGCCAGATGCGCAAGCGCGCGTACGCCCCCGTCGCGCCGCGCACCACGTAGGTGATGTCCTTGGGCGAGACCGCGTGCGTGGTGAAGTCGTAGTCGTACCAGCTGCCCACGATGGGGCTGACGCTCGTCGCGGGCGCGCCGGGCATGCCGCTCTCTTCTTCCTGGTCGACGACGAAGCCGAGCGTGCCAGTCGAGCTCACGTCGTCGTACGCGACGCCTTCACGCGCCACCGCGCCCCCGAGCCCCGGACCGCTGGTGCCGGAGTTCGTGAGCACGAGCGTGCGCAGGAACGCGAGGTCCCAGGTCGTGTCCGTCGCGGGATTGGCGACGGTCACCATGCTCGCGGTCTCGATGTCGAAGTACACGAGCTCGGTGCGGCTCGACGCGTCGATCGTGATCGCGTCGGGCGGCAAGGGCGGGCCGCCACCGTCGAGCGTGTACGCGTCCGTCGCCGGTCCCGCGTCGGCGAGCATGCCTGCGTCGGCCTGCATGACGCTCGTCGGCGCGGACACGGGCGCCCAGCGGAAGCGTAGGAAGCCAGGGCTGCCCGCGGTGTCGTAGTAGCCGAGCACCTGCACCTTGAAGAAGTGCGCCTCGGGCGTCTGCACGACGTAGACGATGTCGGTGCGCGCCGTGAGCGCGTGCGTCGCGAGCTCGTAGGCGTACCAGTCGTTGGTGCCGTTCACGAAGGCGCTGTCGTTGGTCTCGTCGCGATCGTCGGGACCGTCCACGCGGTCCTCGATCCATCCGCTCTCGGGCGCCCGCGTGATCGACTCGAAGCTCTGCCCCTCGATGCGCGCGACGAGCCCACCACCGCCGCCGCTCGCGCCGCCGTTCGAGAGGATCAGGAAGCGCTGGAACGCGAGATCCCAGCTGCGGTCCGCGGAAGGATCGCTCGGCGTGACCGCGAGGCCCGTCTCGAGATCGAGGTAGTGCCAGGCCGTGGTGCTCGAAGCGTCGAGCAGCGTCTCGATCGTTCCGTCGGCCTGGGGCGTGTGCATGAAGTTGCCCGAGCTCGGCGGGATCGAGCCATCGGCGCCCTCGAAGAACGCGTCGAGCTCGGGGCCGACGTCGTTGCCCGTCGCGACGAGCGTGGGCTGACAGGCCGCGAGCGCGAGCACGCCGATCGCGAAGATCGGGGCCACGGCTCTCGTGCGCGGATGATTCGAAGACGACATCTCTCTCTCCATTCGTTCGTTCGATGCGCGGCGCCTGAGGAGGTCGCCGTGCGACGTCAGTAGCGGCCTCGCAGGGCGAGCCAGTACGTGCGGGGGCGCAGCACGAGGTACGCGTCGCCGGCGTCGAGCACGTTGTCGGCGCCGGCCGAGACCTCGAGGTCCTGGTGACGCGCGCGCTCGGGCACCAAGCGCTCGAGGAACGCCCACGACACGCGCAGATCGAGCTGCGCGATGGCGCCCAGCCACTGCGCGCTCTCCGTGCCGTCTCCGTCGGGATCGGTGAACACCACACGATCCATCGAGAGCGCGAAGCGCGCGCTGGCGCCGACGCCGGTCTCGTGGTGCGCGAGCTGCGCGCTCGCGGTGATGCGGTGCGCAGGGCGATTCTCGAGCGGGCGGTTCGCCGCTTCGTCGCGCGTGTCGAGGAGCGCATAGCCAGCCAGGAGGCGCAGCGCTCGGATCGGCGTGATCGCGGCGCGCGCCTCGATGCCCTGCGTGTAGGCGCGCGCGAGGTTCGCGTAGCTGAAGCGCGTGCCGTGGATCGGATCGTCGGAGAGCGTGACCGTCGCGATCATCCCCTCGAGGTCGTTGCGGTAGAACGCCGCGGTGAGCACGACCTCGCGGATCGGCGTCCACTCCACCGACACGTCCAGCCCGTGCGATCGCTCGGGCCCGAGGTTCGGGTTGCCGTTCACGACGTAGCCCACGCTCGGGTTCTCGAAGCGCAGCAAGAGCTCCTGGAAGCTCGGCGCGCGGAAGCCCATGCCGTACGTCGCGCGCATCACGAGCTGCGGCACCGGATCGAAGCGCACGCCCACGCGCGGGCTCAGCGCGGTGCCGAACTGCGAGTCCGCGTCGAAGCGCGCGCCCGCGATCACGTCGAGGCGCACGTCGTCGTCGAGGAGCGCCCACTCGTCCTGAACGAACGGCGCGATGCGCACGCGCTGCCCGTCCTGCGTGAGGCGCTGCGACTCGAGCAGCTGCGCGAGCTGCTCGTAGCCCACCGTGAGCTGGTGATCGCCGATGCGCTGATCGAGCTGGAGCGTGAGCTGACCGAGGTGCTCGCGGTTGTCCTGCACGTCGTCCAGGGCCTGGCTGCCGCGCTGATCGTTCAAGTACTGCTCGCGGAAGAGCGAGTACGACGCGCGCGCCGACATGCGCGTGCCGCGGCGGTTGTCGTAGCGGGCGCCGAGACCGACCTGCAGCTGCTCGCCGAGCTGCACGCGATCGAAGATCGCGCCCGTCGCGTTCTGATCGACGCCGCTGTGGCGTCGCACGAGGTAATCGACGCGCCCGTCGAGCACCACGTCGTCGACGTCGAGCGTGCCGCGCGCGCCGAGCTCCCACTGATCGCGCGCGCTGCCCGAGGTCGCGACCCCGCCGGGGCGACGAAACGCGTCGGTGAGGTGGTAGCCGCCCGTCACGCGCAGCGACGTGGGCCCTTCGCGCAGCGCGCCCAGCGCGCCCACGTCGAGCATGGCCGACGGCGTGCCCGACTGCTCCGTGAGGCCGCCCTGCACGTTCGCCTCGAGCTCGAGCGGTCGTGTCGCGCGCCGCGTGAGGATGTTGACCACGCCGCCGATCGCGTCCGATCCGTACAGCGCGCTGCCCGGGCCGCGCAGCACCTCGATGCGCTCGACGTTCTCGATCGTGTAGCGACCGAGATCGATGCCGCCGCCGAGGCGACCCGGCGCACGATCCCCGTCGACGAGGATCAGCGTGTACTCGGGATCGAGGCCCCCGAGCTGGATCGCGTCACCGCGGAAGCTGCGCGTGATGACGATGCCGATCTGTTCCTCGAGCAGCTCGGCCACGTCGCGGGCGCCGCTGCGATCGATCTGCTCGCGGGAGATGACCTCGACGCGCGCCGGGCTGTCGGCGAGCGGCGTCTCGCTGCGCGTGCCGGTCACCACGACGTCGCCGAGCGCGAGGTCGTCGTCTACGTTCGACTCGAGCGCAGGCGCGTCCTCCGCGGCCTGTCCGCGCGCGGCGCCAGGCGCCACGAGGCCGACCGCCCAGAGAGCGATCGCGAGGCGAAGCGGCACGTCGCGATGCGTCTGTTTCGCTGAATTCAAGGGATTTCGATCTAGCCAGAGGATGAGAGTCACTCTCAAACGAATGGAACACGTGGCCGGGCCATGGCCGCGGCGGCCACGCCTCGGAGGTCTCATGGAGCGATGCGCGCGCGCGCAGCGCGCTCAGCGACCGCCGTAGCGGTTGGCCACGCCGGGGTCGCGCTGCTCGTGCACCGCGGTCGCGATCGCGACGAGTCGCGCCGCGTCGAGCCCCGCGTAGTAGCCCTCGCGCATCGTGCCGCTCGCGTCGACGAAGTACACGATCGCGTTGGGCCCGTGCCCACATGCGCCCTGACAGCCGGACTCGGTCAGGCGCACGGTGCCGCCGTCTCGGTAGTACGCGACCTTGCTCGCCTCGAGCGTCTTCCACGTCGAGGCGAACACCTCGCGCGCTCCGTCACGCACGCAGTTGGGGCCCGTGCACACGAGCACGTGCGCCCGCGTCTGGAAGAAGAGAGGCCGCTGCACGCGCACCACGATGTCATGCCCTGCGAGCCGAGCGCACGTGCTCGAGCGGCGCGATCCTCGAGGAGCTCGAAGCGACAGCTCATCGCCCATTCCCTCGCGCGCCGCCCCTCACGATGCGGACCGCGCGATCGGCGATCGGACAGCGCGTCTCGGGCGCGCCGAGCACCACGTCGAGCGCCGCGAGGCGAAGGGTCGATGGCGCGCGGTCGAAGCCCCGAAGCGACGGGTCGGCGTCGGTGGAGGTGCGGTGGGGAGCGGTGCTCTGTTGCGTCGCGCGGTTCATGGCGCCGAGCATGTCGAGAACGACTCTCAATTGCTAGTGTGACTACTCACAGCACGAGAACAGTTCTCAACAGCCCCAGGCTCGATCAGCGTCGAGGACCAGCGGCTCGACGTCGGCCCATGTCGCGCCCGCCAGCGCCGCCTGCCTCGGCGAGGCGCCTCGCCCCTCGATCGCTCGCACGGCCCGACGTCTTCGTCGTTCAGCCGTCGTCCTCGAGCGTCGTGCGCACGTCGAGGGTGACCGCCTCGCGCTCTTCGTACGCGCCCATGCGCTCGACGACGCTCATCTCGACGTGATGGATCGCGCTGGTGCAGAGGCCGGTCGCGACGTCGAGCGTCGCGTCGAGCGTCGCGCGTCCCTCGAGCGAGGCCGTGATCCCTTGCGAGCGTGCCTCGTTCGAGACCTCGAGCGGACGATCGAGCGAGGCCTCGCACGAAAGAGCCATGTGCCCGACGCCCGCCATCGCGCTGCGCGTGCAGCGTGCGGGGAACTCGCGCGGGACGCCCTGATCGCCCTCGAAGCCGATCACGAACGTGGTGCTCTCTCCTTCGAACGGTGCGATGCCGCAGCTCCCGATCGGGATGATCTCGAGCACCTGCACGATCTCGCTGCCGAGCAGCATCTCCACGTCTGCGCCGAGCGAGGCCGCGCCGCCGCGCCCGTCGATCTCCTGCACGAGCTCGACGGGCTCACCGCCCAGCGATGGATCGAGCTCGCGCACGACCACGTCGCCTTGGGTGTACCGAGCCGACTCGACGCGGACCGCGTGTGGGCCCGCGGCGTCGGGCACGTCCACGCGAAGCGTGCCGCGCACGACGGTGACGTTGCGCTCGTCACGTCGCAGGCGGACGAGCTCGCGCTCGAACGTGTACGCGCGCGGTGTACGCGCGCCGCGTCGATCGGTCGTCTCGCTCGCGCGCAGCGACTCGGTGGTGCCGCCACAGCCCGCGACGATCACGCCCGCGAGGACCACTGCTCCGAGCCCTCGCGTCGTCATCGATCGCGCTCCGCGGAAGGGTCCGGCCTACTGGCGCTGCGTGTGGCAGCCGAAGCAGCCGAAGCCGTCCTGGTGCTCCTGGCTGTAGCGCTCTTCGCCGATCAGCGTGGCCATCGTCGGGGTGACGACGTCGTTCATGAACGCGTACGCGGGGCTGCTCTGCATCTGCGTCCACTGCGGCGAGCCTGGCGCGGGCAGGCGTGGCAGCTGCGCCGACGGCATCTCGTAGTGGACCTCTTCGGCGTTGTCGCCGTGGCAGAGCGCGCACGTCGAGGTGCCGAAGCGCTCGGCGTCGTAGCCGCGGAAGTCCTCGGCCGCGATCGGGAGGACGTTCGAGACCATCCAGTACACCTGGTCGTCGTGCGTCATCTGATCGAACGGCGTCGGCGGCGGGTGCACACCGAGGAGCTCACGCGCGCTCTGCGAGCCGTGGTTGACCTCGGGATCGCCCTCCTCGAAGCCTTCCATGTCGAAGCCTTCGCTCTCGCCCGCGACCTCACCGCCGCCCGACGCCTGCTCGCCTCCACCGGTCTCTTGCTGCGAGCCACCACCACCACAGCCCGCGGCCCCGACCGAGAGCCCACCGAGCGCACACGCGACAACGATCCAACCGAGACGCTTCGTCATGCGCGCGTTTGTAACACGAGCCCCGGACGGCTTGCTTGATCGCGCGGTCCACCGGCTGCGACGCTGCGTTGTCCATGTCGCTCCTCGATCGTGAAGACCTCGTCGGCTCGTTGTTCTTTCCTCGCGCCGACGCGCGGGCGTGCCCTGCCGGCGCGCGTGATCACATGGTCGACGTGCGGGGCGCGACGCTCCACCTGCGCGTGCACGGCGATCGCGGGCCGATCGTGCTGCTGTTCCATGGCAACGGCGAGATCGTCAGCGACTGGGACGGCGCCGCGCCTTCGTTCCTCGCCCGTGGTGCTCGTTTCGGCGTGCTCGACTACCGCGCGTACGGCCGCAGCACGGGCACGCCCACGATGCGCGCGGTGCTCGACGACGCGTGGACCGTGCTCGCGTACGTGCATGCGCTGGCGGGCTCGACGGTGATCGTGATGGGTCGCTCGCTCGGGAGCGCGGCCGCGTGGGAGGTCGCATCGGCGTCGTGCGTGCGCGCGGTGATCGTCGACAGCGGCTTCACGAGCGTCGATGCGTTCGCGCGCAGGCGGGGCGTCGATCCCACGACGCTCGAGGTGAGCGAGCGCGCGCGGCTCGATCCCATCGCGAAGATCGCGCGCGTCACCGCGCCCACGCTGCTCCTTCACGGCGAAGACGACTCCGTGATCGTCCATGGAGAAGCAGAGCGTGCGCTCGCGTCCATCCCTCACGCGCGGAAGTCGCTCGCGACGATCGCAGGCCGAGGGCACAACGACCTCGCGATGGATCCTGCCTACTGGCGCGCGCTCGGCCCGTTCCTCGACGCGCTCCGCTGAGCGGTTCGAGGGACCTCCGGCCAGCTCGAGATCCCGCCGCAAGGCCCCCTCGTTCTCGCTGCCCCTCACATCGCGAGCTTCTTGTGCGTGATCCAGCCCGAGCTCTTGCGGGAGGACACAGCGACGCGGGCCAGCTCGTCCGCGCGCTCGTTGCCCGCGTGGCCTGCGTGGCCCTCGACGTACTTGATCTTGAGGTGCGGCACCTTCGCGAGCGCTGCCTTCACGTTCGCGATCAGATCCGGGTTGGCCTTGGCCTTCCATCCCTTGGTGAGCACGCCGATCGAGTACTGGCTGTCGGTCTTGAGCACGATCGGACGCCTCTCGTCGGCCAGGAGCTCGGCGGCGCGCTGGATCGCCGTGAGCTCGGCGATGTTGTTGGTCGCGTGCCCGAGGTACTCGGAGAGCTCGCGCTTGCCGTCGTGGTCATAGACGACGACACCGAGGCCTGCCGGGCCCGGATTGCCGCTGCACGCTCCGTCCGCATAGACGGTGAGCGAGGCACCATCCGCCACGGGCTCGGGCTCGGCCGCGCTCGCCGTCTTCTTCGCCGCCTTCTTCTTCGGCGCGCTCGCGCCCTCGGCCTTCGATGCATCACCCTTCCCGCCCGGCTCGCCGGCGGGCGCGCAGTGATCGTCGGGCAGCACCTCGGCGTCGCGCACGAGGATCAGGTTCGCCAGGCCCGCGCGGTAGGCCTTGCCGTCGCTCGGCTTGTAGCGGACCTCCACGCGACCGTCCTCGACGCGCAGCGTGCCGTCGTCCTCGCAGCGCGCGAGCACCTTCTGACCTCGAAGCGTCCGGACGATCCAGGGCATCGGCCGCGCATACCACGACGCGCGATGGTTTTCGCCCCGTCGATCGCGCTACCTTCGCGCGCATGCGAACCGCCCTTCGAAGCACCTCTTCCCTTGCCGCCGTCTCTCTCCTCGCGCTCGGCGCGTGCGGCGGTCCTTCCGGCACCGACGACGCTGCGCTCGGCACGGACGCCGGCGCGCCGATCGACACCGGCGTGGCGATCGATGCCTTCAGCGCCGAAGACGCGCCCGCGCCCAACGATGCACCGGCCGCGCCCGACGCCGTGCGCCTCCCGCCCGATGCGTTCGTCTCGATCGACGCCACCGAGCCCACGATGCCGACGTACTCGTACGTCGTGTCCGTGGTCGCCGCGGACGAGGTCGAGGGCGGTCAGGTCGCGGGCATCGACATCGACGGCATGGACTCCGGCCGCGGCCGCGGTGCAGGCACCTGCGAGCAGCGCCGTCCCGACTTCGTCTCGAGCGTCACGATGCTGCCCGGCGTGGACAACCAGCTCTCGAACACGCTGCTCTCGACGCTCACGTCGATGGGCGTCGACATCAACCGCAACCTCGAGGCCGCGATCGCCGATGGCACGTTCCTCCTCCTCGTCACCGTGGACGACCTCGAGGACTTCGTGAACGACACGGATGGCGTGAGCGTCACGATCGGCCTCGGCACGACCGTGAGCGGCTCGCCGCCCACGCTCTCGGGCGGTCTCATCGCACCCGGCCAGAGCTTCCGTCGCACGATGACGCTCGGCACCGGCACCGCGACGCTGACGGGCAACCGCGTGATCGTCTCGGTCCCGCGCATTCCGATCCCGCTCGTGCTCGGCGGCACCGCGACGGCGGACCTCGAGGACTCGCAGCTCAGCGCGCGCATCTCGGCGACCGAGCTCTTCGACGGCGAGGGTGGCGGAGGTCTCTCGGTGCAGGCGCTCGTGGACTTCGCGGCGACCAACGGCTTCGGCGACGAGGCGATGGCGCTCCTGCCGATGTTCTCCGATCTGAACCCCAGCGCAGAAGACTCGGCGGTGTGTGAGTCGATCTCCGCGGGCTTCCGCCTCGAGGCCGTGTCGGCGACGGTCGTCCCGTGATCGCGCGTCGAGCGCTGCCTGCCGGAGCGTGCGCGCTCGCGCTGGGCGCGACGCTCGCTGGATGTCCCGACGATCCCGCGCCTCCCGATGCGACCGTCTCGGAGCCCAGCGACGCAGGCACCGACGCGTTCTATCTGGCGCGTCCCGACGCGCCCCCCGACGCGACGCTCGGACCGATCACCGACGATCCGTACAAGGGCCCGTGGGTCATGCGCCCGCACACCGATCGCGTGACCGTGCGATGGGAGACGCGCGCCGCGCTCTCACCGGCGACGATCGACTACCAGCCCGAAGACGGCAGCGGCGTGATGCAGAGCGCCACCGGCACGAGCACCGAGACCGAGGTCCGCCTCTCGCATGGCATCGGCGTCGCCATGATCGACCAGCCCGACGTGCCGGGCACGTTCTTCGTCGACGAGGTGGAGATCACGGGGCTCACGCCCGCGACTTGTTACACGTACTCGATCCACGACCACCCCGACGCCGGCGGCCGCTTCTGCACGATGCACGAGCCGACCGACACCGAGACGCCGATCACGTTCTATGCGATCGGCGACACGAGCCCGTTCTTCATGGGCACGCTGCGTGTGCTCGCGGCGCTGCCTGCGGACGAGACCGAGATGTCGGTGCACGTCGGCGACATCCAGTACTACTCGACGCTCTTCGAGACCCAGCAGTTCTGGTTCTCGGCGATGCAGCCGCTGCTCCGCGCGAACGCGTTCCTTCCCTGCTTCGGCAACCACGAAGAGGAGATCGACTTCGAGCGCGAGGACATCTACGAGCGCCTGTTCGCGACGCCGGGCGACGAAGACGATCAGACGTTCTGGTACCACTACGAGAGCGGTGGTGTTCACTTCCTCTCCGTGTCGAGCGAGCACGATCTCGCGCTGGGATCGCCGCAGAACGACTGGATCGAGGCGACGCTCGATCGCGTCGAGGCCGAGCCCGGCTACCGCTTCACCGTGCTCTACCTGCACCGACCCTTCTATTCGGTGGGTGACTACGGCATCCGCGACGATCAGCGCGCGACGCTCGAGCCGATCGTGCGCGAGCACCGCATCCCGCTCGTGCTCTCGGGCCACATGCACGCGTACGAGCGCTTCCGAGTTCCGTACGGCGAGGGCGCGGACGCGTTCGACGTGGCGTACGTGACCACGGGCGGCGGCGGCTTCCGCATCAGCCCCGACGCGCTGAACGACTACGTCGACGATCACCCCGAGGACGCTGCGCTGCGCGTGGCCTCGCACAACTTCATCCAGGCGATGCAGTTCGAGATCACACGCGACGTGGACGGCACCGACCGCATCCGCGGCCTCTGCGCCGACGACATGGGCGTCGAGCGCGACGCGTTCGAGATGACGTGCACGCCCGTCGCCGGTGGCGGCCCCCGCTGCACCACCGAGTGAACGAAGGCGATTGACGGAACCCTTACGTCGCGGTCGCGCCCGGTCTCGTAGCCTGGGCGCATGACCACCCGCGCACGCTCTCACTCTCCTGCACGAGCCCTCGTCTTCGCCGCGATCCTCTTCGCGCCCGCCACTGCCTCGGCCGACCCGCCGACCGCCGATCCGCCGGCGGACGACGAAGAGACGCGCCGCTACTGCGAGGAGCAGCGCTGGCGCGAGCACTGTCGCCCGGGCTCACGCGCCGGCTGTTTTCCCGACGAGCGCTGCCGCGTGTACGAAGCGAACCGCCAGCGTGAGCGCGAAGGCAGCCAGAGCCGATGATCCCGCTGCTCGCGAAGCCCCGCGTCGCGACGCTCGATCGCTTCGTGCGCGAGCTCGAGGCGCAGTCCGACGATCCGCTGACGACGTGCGCCCCCGATCTCGCCGCGTGCAGCGACGCCGATCGCGAGGCCGCGCGCTGGGGCTGGGCGTTCCGCGTGATCGACGAGTACCGCTCGGCCACGCGCTTCACGGCGCTGCTCGGTGATCTGCTCGAGATCGAGGCGCCCTTCGAGGTCCTCGCGGCCGTGCACCGGCTGATCGGCGACGAGCTTCGTCACGCGCGCCTGTGTGCGCGCTTCGCTGGCGAATTCGGATCGCTCGAGGGCGTGCGCATCGAGCTCGACGACCTCGGCTGGAAGGGCGCGCCGCGACCGCCGCGCGAGCGCGCGCTCGAGATCATCGTGCGGGAGCTGGTGATCGGCGAGGGCGAGTCGCTCGCGATGATGCGCGCCTACCGCCGCGCCACGACCGACGCGGCGGCCCAGGCCGTCTTCGACGCGCTGCTCACGGACGAGGCGCGTCACTTCGCGACGGGCCAGCACCTCGAGCACACGCTGCTCGACGCGTACCCCGATCTCGCCGACTTCCACGCCTCGCTCGAGGTCACGCTGCTCGACGACGTGCGCGTCATCCGGTCGCAGCACCGCGACGGCGCACGCGGAGGCCCCGGCCGCGCGTTCGGCGTGAGCCTCACGATCGACGAGGCGCCGCCCGCGATCTCGTGACGGCGACTCACTGCGGCTCGATACGCGAGCGCCTCAGTACGCGAGCGCCTAGTACGCGAGCGCCTCAGTACGCGAGCGAGAGCACGGTCCGCTCGCGCACGGTGCTCGTCTCCGTGTCGAGCGCCTCCAGCGTCGGGAACGCTCGTGAGACGTGGAGGTGGCCGACGAGCGGCGCGTGGATCGCGAGATCGGGCGTTCCGTCGCCGTCGAGATCGCCGCCGCCCGCGAGCGCATAGCCAAAGCCCGTGTCATCGCCGTCCGGCCCCACGACACGCTCCCGGCCCGGGTCGCTCACGCCGCTCGACGTGCCGCGGTAGAGATAGACGTGCCCCGGCCCGCCCGAGGGCGGCACCTCCCTGAAGGGCGCCCTCGGCGCAGAGACGGCCACCTCGTCGAAGCCATCGCCGTCGAGGTCCCTCATCCCGACGAACGCCACGCCGAAGTCGCTGTTGAGCGGGACGGGGGAACGCAGGAACGACGAGCTCGGGCCGGACGGTCCCGTGGCACTGCCGAGGTACGTGTAGACGCGACGATCGACTGTGCCGCCCTCGAGGAACGATGCGATCGCGTCGGCGTAGCCATCGCCGTTCACGTCGGCCGTGGTGACGCGTTGTGCATCCCGCGTGTCGGCAGGCGCGGAGAGCGGAGACAGCGTGCGCGACGCGAGCGCGGTGTTGCTGCGGATGACGTAGAGCCTCCCGCGCACCGCCGTGTCGACGTCACCGCTGGTGACGAGCACGTCGCCCAGACCATCGCCATCCAGGTCGCCCGAGCCGAGCCACCGGCCCAGGCCCTCGCGGGCGACGGTGCCGTCCCACGACGCAGCGGGAGTGCTCGCGAGGCCTGTCGCGCCGCCGAGGTAGGCATGGACTCGTCCGCGCAGATCCGTCGAACGACCTCCGCTCTCGGACACGATCACGTCGCCGTAGCCATCGCCGTCGAGATCTCCCGCGCCCGCCACTGCGCGTCCGAAGCTGGCGCCGCGACCTCCCGGACCCACGAGCGAGAGGGCCGGCGTCGCCTCGAGGCCCGTCGGGCTCCCGTGGAAGACGTGGACTCGCTCCGGCGTCGCGCCGTCGATCAGCTCGGTCACGAGGAGATCGGCATAGCCATCTCCGTTGACGTCACCCGCGGGCACCACGAGCAGACCGAACTGCGACGAGCGACCGCCGGTACGTGTGGTGATGGGCGAGGTCTCGAGGCCAGACACGCCCGACGCGTACACGTGCACAGCGTCGGAGTCCGGCAATCCCAGCACGAGCTCGTCGTCGCCATCACCGTCGAAGTCGAGCGAGCCACCCCACGTGCTCGAGACGCTCGCGCTCACCGCGGGCACCACGAACGACCACACGCGTGACTCGTGACGTGTCCCGTCGATGGTGGCAGCGATGCGCCAGTGCCAACGTCCCTGCGCGAGATCGGCGTCGGGTGCCCACGTACCGTCGCTTCCGCTCCCGCGCTCGCAGTCGATCGTGAGCGCGCGGTCGCGGCAAGCCTGCACCTCGCCGGTCACACCGGTGGGCGCGGACCAGCGGAGCGTGGGACGACGCGAGGTCACGCGCGCGGTCGCGAGCGGCGCGACCGGCCTCACCATCGACGGCGCGAAGAACGCGTCCGGCGTGGG
>JAFLCL010000058.1 GCA_017303575.1 Deltaproteobacteria bacterium | reverse complement strand
GCCGCGACCGCCGACGCAGCGCGTTCCGTCCCAGCAGCCGGTGCAGCAGAGTCCCAGACGACACGTGCCCGCGACGCCGCGCGCCGTCGTGCACGCCGCGAGATCGGGCAGCGCGTCGCAAGGCCCTGCGACGCCGCCCCCACCGGTGTCGAATCTCTCCTCGACCTCTTCGGCGGTGCGGCCCCACACGTAGAAGAATTCGAACGTCGTCGAGTCACCGGCCGCGAGGCGCGGCTCGAGGAACGCGAGATCGATGCTGATGTCGCCGCTGGCGCCGCCCGGATCCGACGGCCCGTTCCAGATCCCGCTCGCGTCGGTGTTGCCGAAGCCGCTCGCGTTGGCGCGCGCGCGATCGTCGAACGACCCCAGGCCGATCACGTAGTACGCGCCCGCCATGGCGCCCGCCGTGACGAGCGCGCTCGTGTCGGTGGGGAATTGACGGCGCACGTCGTTGTCGGTCGCGGATGTGGTCCCGCCCGAGCAGCCCGAGCCGTGATCGGGATCGGCATCGCGCATGTAGTACAGGTCGACGATGTCGGACGCGCCCGTGTTGGTGATCGTCACCGACACGCGGACCAGGCGCGCGTCCACCTCCAGCTCCATCGACTGCTCGACGGTGAACGAGGCAGTGCCGTCCGAGTAGGTGCCGTTCCAGAGCAGCTCGCGCCCCGACACCATCGGGTAGCCCGCGTCGGTCTCGATGCCGCCGAACGAGTACTCATTCGTCACCGAGAAGGTTCGTCCGATGGTTCCTTCGATCGTGAACTGCTCGACGGGCGACCCCGGGAAGAACGCGTCGCAGCTCAGACCGTCGGTCGCGCTCTCGCGGTACTGCATGCTCTCGGAGCCCGAGATCATGGAGCCCGTCGTCCCCGTCCAGAGGTACTGGATGTAGTCGCCGCTCAGGCTCACCTGCGCGCTCGCAGGGGCTGTCATGGCGGAGATCGAGGCGAGGACGGCGGTCGCGCGAAGCCAATGCATGGACGCGGAGGGTAGCCGAAAGACGCGCGCGAACGCACAGGGGCCCGGCGAGACAGCGGCCCGAGGTGTGGACGGCCGTTGACAGGTCCGATCCGCGCTTCCTATTCTCGGCCGGCTTTCGGGGGGTCGACGTCTCGAATGCCCCTAACCCGGATGTTGCCGGTCGCTCTCGCGCGACCCACTGGAGAGGCTCACATGCGCCCCCTGTTCAAGAAGACCGAGCTCCACGTCCACGCCTTCTCGCTGCTCGCGATCCTCATGGTCGCACTGACCGTCGGCTGCCACGCCGAGCCCGACGATGTCGCAGGACAAGCGGGTGAGCTGACCGATCCGCTGCGTCGCCCCAACGCGATCTCGAACCTGACGCGGCTCTACACGAGCGCGCTCGAGCAGGCGGGCGGCGATCGCACGGCGGCGGGGCCGAGCGGCGTGGCCGACCAGTCCGTGCAGCAGCTGACCGACTGCTACATCCAGAACAACAACGTCGACGTCGCGAACTCGGGGCAGATCATCAACCTGTTCTTCGAGATGCGTGATCCGCGCTCGTTGCCCGCGCTGATCGCGGCGCTCGATTGGCGCCCCGAGATCTCCGAAGAGCACGCGATCATGGCGGCCCGCACGATCCGCGAGCTGACGCTCGACGAGACGCAGAAGGGCGAGGTCATCACCGCCCTCGCGCGCGCGCTCGGCCGCGTCAACGGCGCGCGCGGCGCCGACAACCGCATGCGCATCGAGTTCATCCGCACGCTCGGCGCGCTGCGCGACAACCGCACGACGACAGCGCTCTCCGAGGTGATGCTGCGTCAGTCGGAGAACCAGAACTTCCTCATCAACCGCCTCGCGGCCGAGCAGCTCGGCCTCACCGCGGATCCCGCGGCCGTGCCGGCGCTCGTGAAGTCGCTCTACATCTTCGATCCCGCCAACCCGATGATGCGCATGAACGACGTGGGCGCGCAGGCGCTCGTGCGCGTGGGTCGCCCCGCGCTCCAGCCCCTGCTCGACACGCTCGCGGGCAACAACGCCGAGGCCACGCAGATCGCCACGGCCTACATCGCGGCGGTTCGCCAGCGCGCGCCCGAGGCTGCAGCGCAGATGACGCCGGACTCGATCATCGCGGGCGAGGCCAGCTATGCGCTCGGCCAGCTCGGCTTCCGCGAGGCGATCGATCCGCTCATCGCCGAGGTGAACCAGATCGACGAGGGCGAGCGCCCCGACTCGATCGAAGAGGACGCGCACGACGAGTCCCACATGGTCGCGGCCGCGCTCGCGCTCGTGTCGATCAACCGCGACGCCTCGGACACCCCGCGCATCCGCGAGGCACTGATCACCGTCTACAACCGCCTGAGCCCCGACATCCGCCCCGGCCACGCGAGCCGTCCGCAGATCCTCGTGGCGATGCAGCACTTCCAGGATCCGGATCTGCTCCCGTTCCTCACGCAGAAGGCGGGCCGCGCGGCCCGTGGTGAGGAAGAGGACATCAACGTCCGCCTGCTCGCGTTCCGAGGCGCGGTGCTCCTCGCCAACGGCGCCGAGGCCGCTCCGCTCCAGGCCATCTACACGGCGGAGCCCGAAGGCGACTCGCGCGATGGCTTCGGCGAGTACGAGCCGCTCTTCGCGGTCATCACCGAGTGCAACACCGACCTCTCGTGCTGGATCACGAAGCTCGGTGACTCGAACCCGCTCATCGCACGCAAGGCTTGCTACATGGTCGCGCGCTACGGCCGCGGCAACGCCGACGCGGTGCAGGCGCTCGTCGCGCAGATCGGCCACACGGACGAAGAGACGCGCGGCGAGGTGCTCTACGCGCTCGACTTCGCCGCGACGGGCGGAAGCCCTGCGGCCGTCACGCGCATCGACGAGCTCCGCGATCAGGAAGAGGGCCGCGCGATCTGGCAGCACATCGAGAGCCTCGCGCTCGCGATCCAGGCACGACTCTCCACGCGAGGCGCGAGCTGAAGTGATTCGAGCAGCAGTGAATGAGTCGCCTTCTCTCCGTTCTTGGGGCGCCTTGCGGCGGGGGAGCAAAGCTCCCCCTGGAGCAGCGAGGAGGAGGAGTCTTCGACGAGCGACGAGCGGGGGGTTGGTGGGGGGCTCGGCCACCCGCCCTCGCGGCCAGAGGCCGCTGTGATACGCGTTGAAGTGGTCGAGGGTCAGGAGAAGGGTCGCAAGCTCGAGAGCCGCGCGGACTTCCTCCGCATCGGACGCGCGGACGGCAACGATCTCACGTTGCCGGAGTGGCACGTCTCGGGTGACCACGCGCAGATCGTGCTCGCGGGCGATCACTACGTCGTCCGCGATCTGCAGAGCACGAACGGCACGCGCGTGATGCGCGGCGGCGAGATCCTCGACGTGGGCAAGAGCTCGGGCCGCGAGGTCTCGCTGCGCGACGAGGACGTGCTGCTCGTGGGCGATGCCGAGCGTCCCGTGCGGGTGGCCGTGCGGCTCGAGGAAGACGTCGACGACGCGCGCATCGTGACGGTCCGCCGCGTCGCGGAGCTCGGGAAGGTCGAGGCCGATCTCGGCGCCGATGCACAGGTCCTCCACGCGCTCTACGACGCACAGAAAGAGATCGCGGGCACCCTCGAGATCGACGAGCTCATCGACGTGGTGGCCAAGCGCGTCTTCGCGCTCGTGAGCCGCGCCACGCACCTCACGATCGCGCTCCGGGAGGACGACGACGGCCCGCGCCGCAGCGCGCGCTACGTGCCCATCGGCACGCGCGTCCGCAGCGGCCGGACCTCGGACGCGATCGCGATCACGCGAAGCGTGTTCCGCAAGGTGGTGCACGAGCGCGCCGCGGTGCTCGCGGCCGACGCGCGCAAGGACGTGGGCGAGACCGCCTCGATCATGGGCGCGCAGATCCACAGCACGCTCGGCGTCCCGCTGTGGCAGGGCGAGGACATCGTCGGGGTGCTGCAGGTCGACAACCGCGAGGGCACGGGCGTGTTCCGCGAGCGCGATCTCGATGTCGTCGCGCTGCTCGCGCAGTCGGCCTCGCAAGCCTTCTCGCACGCGCGGATCCACCAGCGCCTCCGCATCGCGGAAGAGCGCGAGCGCAAGGAGAACGCGTACCTCAAGAAGCGGGAGCAGACGCGCCGCGAGGGCTCGATCATCGGCGAGGCGGGCTCGATGCGTCGCCTCTTCGAGCAGCTGCGCAAGGTGGTGAACACGCGCGTGACGGTGCTCGTCGAGGGCGAGACCGGCGTGGGCAAGGAGCTCATCGCGAGCTCGGTGCACTACTGGTCGGATCGCAAGGAGAAGCTCTTCGTCGCGCAGAACTGCGCGGCCATGCCGGAGAACCTGCTCGAGAGCGAGCTCTTCGGTCACAAGAAGGGCAGCTTCACCGGCGCGACGGAGGACAAGAAGGGCCTCTTCGAGCTCGCCGATGGAGGCACGCTCTTCCTCGACGAGGTGGGCGAGATGCCGCTCAACCTCCAGGCCAAGCTCCTGCGCGTCTTGCAAGAGGGCGAGATCCGCCCCGTCGGTCACAGCAAGACGATCAAGGTCGACACGCGCATCGTCACCGCGACGAACCGCGACCTCGAGAAGGAGGTGGCCGAGGGCCGTTTCCGCGAGGATCTCTTCTACCGCCTCAAGGTCTTTCCGCTGCGCGTGCCGCCGCTGCGCGAGCGAAGCGAGGACGTGCCGATCCTCGCCGCGCACTTCCTCCGCAAGTACTGCCAGGACTTCGGCCGCGCGGTGACGGGCTTCAGTCAGCAAGCGATGGAGATGCTCCAGGCCTACCAGTGGCCGGGCAACGTCCGCGAGCTCGAGAACGAGGTGCAGCGCCTCGTCATCCAGGTCGACGACGGCGACTTCGTCCAGCCCGAGCACCTGAGCCCGAAGATCCGACAGGTCGAGAACATCCTCGATCGCGTGCACCCCACCAAGGGCACGCTGCGCGAGATGATGGACCAGGTCGAGAAGTGGATCCTCGTCGAGGCGCTCAAGGAGCACGGCAACAACAAGAGCCAGACAGCCAAGACGCTCGGCATCACGCGCGAAGGTCTGCACAAGAAGCTCAAGGGCTTCGGGATGAGCTGACTGTTCCGAGGGTCCATCCGGACCCTCCCCCGGGGTTCAATCCCGGGGCAGTGAGAGCGGTCGCGCTTCGCGGCAAGCCCGACCAGCGGGCTCGGTCGATGCCCGACACTCGTGCTCGCCGCCGCGCGAGCGAAGGAGCCCACTCGGAATGCGTTGGGTGCGATGAGTCACGAGCGACGTCGATGGATCCTCACGAGCGTGTGGCTCGTGGGTGCGGCGTTCGCGATCGGGATGTTCCTCTTCCGTCGCGAGGCGATCGAGGATCTGTTGCACGACGCGAGCGGCACCTCGCTCGTTCTCGTCGGCGCCATCTATCTCCTGCTCGGCTGTGTGCGGAGCTTCACGCTCATCCCCGTCACGTCGCTCGTGGTGCTGGGCACGCTGTTCTTGCCGCCATGGATCCTCTTCGCGCTCACGCTCGTGGGCATCGTCGTGTCGTCGGCCGCCGTCTACTACTTCTCCGAGGCGCTCCACCTCGACGAGCTCTTGAAGAAGAACCACGCGGGCCAGCTCGAGCGCGTGCGCGGCCTGCTCGAGAGGCACGGCTTTCCGATCGTCGTGGGCTGGGCGTTCTTCCCGATCGTTCCGACGGACCTCATCTGTTACCTCGCCGGCGTCATCCGCATGTCGATCGCCAAGCTGCTGATCGGCGTCGCCCTCGGCGAGGGCGCGATCTGCGCGATCTACATCTTCCTCGGCGACTCCCTCCTCCACGCCATCGGCTGGCGCTGACTCGCCTCTCCCCTCGGCCCTGACGGCGCTCCACCGAAACCCTCGAAGGGAGTCGCTTCGTTGCGATGCGCGAGGAGCGCGAGCGGTCAGGTCTCGGGTCACGCGCAGCAAGGACGCGACGACGATCTCGCGAAGCGCCCTGCAGGATCGAGGGGAGCGGCACGTCGCGCGACGCTCGCGGAGCATCGACACGAATCACGTGGTCGACCACGCGGATCGTCTCGGAGCACGAGTCGCTCGAAGTCCTGGCTCTCGCCGCGAGAGCGCCGCGCGGTCGCGCCGCTTCAGGGGCGAGCGACGAGCTTCAGGTCCGAGAGCTCGGTGAGGTGCGCGAAGTCGCCGTCGTCCGTGAGGAGCACGCACGCGCGCGAGATCGCGAGCGTCGCGATCAGGCAGTCGATGGGCGTCGCCGTGACGCCCGCGGCGCGAGCGCGCCTCAGCAGGGCAGCCGCTCCTTCGTGCTCTCGACGGGTGGGCTCCAGCAGAGGGAACGGATCCAGCCTGCGCGCGACGCGCTCGGCGGTCGCATCGTCTCGGAAGTAGGCGAGCACCTCCTGCAGGATCAGCCCCGTGATGACGATCGGCTCGCGCCCCTCGATGCGCGCCACGAGGGTCTTCACCGCCCAGTGATCCGCCGGCCCTTTCTTGCGGAGCAGGAGCGACCACACCGACGTGTCGACGAGCGTCGTCATGCCCGACGACGTGTCGCGCGACGCTCGCGACGACCGCTGCGATGCGAACCGTGGGGCTCCATGTCCAGCGTCCCAGCGAGCTCGAGGATCGCGAGGCGCTCGAGCCCCTCGACGTACGCGAGCAGCGCTCTCTCGACCGCCTCGCGCTTGCTCGGATGGCCGCCGAGGCGCTTGGCCTTCTCGAGGAGTCGGTCGTCGATGTCGAGGTTGGTCGCCATGTGCGAAGTGTTGCACAAGACGCCGCACAACGTCGGGGCCCGCCCCGCGTGATTCGAGATGCGAGCCGCCAATCCTCGGTCACAGTGCGCGGCCTCGGCGGTCGGCCGAGAGAACTGGACCCTCCCCATGCATCGCGCAGTCCTCAGCGGCACTGGTGTCTTCACGCCGCCGCATCGCATCTCGAACGACGAGCTGGTCGCGTCGTTCAACGAGTACGTGCGACGCGAGAACGTGCGCAACGCCGACGCCATCGCCGCGGGCAGCATGCAGCCACTCTCGCCCTCGAGCGGCGAGTTCATCGAGAAGGCCTCGGGCATCCGCTCTCGCTACGTGATGGACCGCGCCGGCGTGCTCGATCCCGATCGCATGGCGCCGAGCCTCCCCGAGCGGCCCGAGGACGCGCTGTCGATCCAGGCGGAGATGAGCGTCGCTGCTGCGCGTGACGCGATCGCGCGCGCGGGGTGCGAGGCGACCGACATCGACCTCGTCATCGTGGCGTGCTCGAACACGCAGCGGCCCTACCCCGCGATCGCGATCGAGGTGCAGCACGCGCTCGGCATCCGCGACGCGTACGCGTACGACATGAACGTCGCGTGCAGCTCGGCCACGTTCGGCATCCAGAACGCCGTCGATGCCGTGCGCTCGGGCTCGGCGAAGCGTGTCCTCATGGTGAACCCCGAGATCTGCTCGGGGCACCTCGACTTCCGCGATCGCGACTGCCACTTCATCTTCGGCGACGTCTGCACCGCTGTCGTGATCGAGCGCGAGGATCTCACGAAGAGCACCGACACCTGGGAGATCGTCTCGAGCCGCCTGCGCACGGCGTTCTCGAACAACATCCGGAACGACTCGGGCTTCCTCGACCGCTGGGACGGCTCCGCGCCCGGCGCGCGCCACAAGCTCTTCCACCAGGAGGGCCGCAAGGTCTTCAAGGAAGTGTGCCCGCTCGTCGCCGCGCAGATCCTCGAGCACCTCGACGAGTCACGCGTGGCCGTGGGCGACATCCGACGCTTCTGGCTCCACCAGGCGAACCTGCAGATGAACGCGCTGATCGCGCGCCGCGTGCTCGGACGCGATCCGAGCCGCGAGGAGGCGCCCGTCGTGCTCGACGAGTACGCGAACACCTCGAGCGCGGGATCGATCATCGCGTTCCACCAGCACCACGCGGATCTCGAGGCAGGCGCCACGGGCGTGCTCTGCTCGTTCGGCGCGGGCTACTCGATCGGCTGCGTGATCCTTCGACGACGCTGAGGCCCATCGCCGTGCGAGGCGCTGCGGTGTAGGGCTGCGGTGCAAGGCGCAGCGGTGTAAGGCGCTGGAGCGACGCGCGTTCCCATGGCCGAGGTGGTCATGGAGGCTCGTCGTGTGCTCGTTCTCGTCTTCGTCGTGGCGCTCGGTTGCGCGCTGGCCTGTTGCGGCATGGACGATCGCGCCGCCCCTCCGACCGACGACGCATCGTCGCCCGAGGAGATCATCGAGATCGTGACCGAGGTCGGCGTCGACGACGTCGCGAACGCGCTGCACGTCCTGCGCACGCGCGCCGAGGAGCTGGGCGGCCGCATCGAGTCGAGCGAGCGCAGCGGCTCGCAGCAGGCTCGGATGCGGGTCCGCGTACCGACCGACTCGGTGGCCTCCATGCGCAGCGAGCTCGACGGCCTCGACGTTCATCGCAGCGAGCGTGAGACCCGGCTCGACGTCTCGCGCTCGCACACGGACCTCTCGGCGCGGCTGCGCAGCGCACGCGCCACGGAGGAGCGATTGATCACGTTGCTCGCCGACCGCACCGCGAGCCTCGCCGACGTGCTCGCCGCAGAGAGCGAGCTCGCGCGTGTGCGCACCATCATCGAGCAGGCGGAGAGTGAGGAGCGCACGCTCGTCGATCGCGTCACCTACGCCAGCCTCGACGTGACCCTCACCGAGCGAGAGCCGGCGTGGCGTGACGAGCCGCTGTCGGCGATGGGTCGTGCGGTCCTCGGCGGCGTGGCGGCCGCGTGGACGATCCTCGTCGGCCTCTTGGTCGTGACCGCTGCGGTCTCGCCTGCGCTCGCGCTGCTCGCCGCGATCGTGATGCTCGCGCGCACGGCGTACCGACGCCTCGCGTGAGCGGCGCGTCACGTCGTGGGACGGACCTTCGCGAGCCAGTCACGCACCGCCTCGCCCGTGGCGAAGGGCCAGGGCTTGAGCTTCGCGATCGGCACGCGCTTGTACGCCGCGAGCTCGGCGCCGAGCGTGGGATCTCCGGCCGGTACCTCGACGTGGTACGCGAGGATCACCTCGTTCTTCTGGGCGAACGCGTAGTTGCCGACGAGCGCGCGGATCTCGCCCTTCATGCCGAGCTCCTCGCCGAGCTCGCGCAGGATGCCTTCTTCGGGCGTCTCGTTCGTCTCGAGGAAGCCAGTGACGAGGGCGTACCAGGTCTCGGGCCAGCCGTGGTTGCGCACGAGGATCACGTGCTCGCCCTGCTGGACGATCGCGGCGACGACGGGCGTGGGGTTGACGTAGTGCACGAAGCCGCAGGACGCCCTCTCGCTCGTGCCCGCGCACGCGAGTCGCGTACGGCCTTCTTCTTCGCGCGGCGCCAGCGGTGATCCGCAGCGCTGACAGAACTGGGGCCGACCGTGGGGCTCGCTCATGAGCGCGTCTTTGTCGCAATCCGAGCCACGCGCACGTCGCGACGTTCGCACGACACGAGCGACGCGCGTGTACGCTCGCGCGCATGCTGCGACCCGGTGCGCTGGCGCTCGTCACCCTCGCCTCGGGTGGATGCGGTCATGCAACGCCACAGGCCCCCGCGGCGGTCGAGACGACGCCCGCCGCGGTCGAGACGACGCCCGCGGCGGTCGAGACGACGCCCGCCGCGCTCGGCGACGAGCCCGCGCAGACGCCCCCCGCCACGACGACGAACGCGGGCCCGATCGCCCTCCTGGAAGGGCGATTCATCTTCACGTCGGCGGATCCGATCGAGCTCACCCCGCGTGACGTGTTCTCGCGGCCGGAGGAACGACAGCACTACGACGCGTACGAGACCGAGCTCGACGGCTGTCCGCTCACGCTCGCGCTCGTCAGCGCGGGGCTCGTCCGCCCTGGCGGCGAGGTCGTTCTCGAGGGCGCGGAGCGGCGCGAAGCGCGCGACCTCGAGGTCGTCGTGTCTTCGCACCGACACCTCGAGACGCTCGGGATGCTCTACGAAGGCGTGGGGGCGGTGATCTTCGAGCCCGATCGCAGCGCGACGGATCTCTACGTCTGGGCGCGCGCGAGCGAAGAACCGGTGGGCGCCGAGCACGTCGAGGATCGATGGCGCGTCGACCCCGATGCCGTGCGGTGTCTCGGCCCCGCGGCGCGACTGCGCGATCTGGTGCTCGCGACGATCTCGGTCACTCGACCGTTCGCGGGTCTCGATCGGGTCCACTTCGGCTTCTCCGAGGAAGCCGACGACTGGATCCCCTACCGCGGCGCGCTCCCGAGCGACTGGACGATCTCGAGCGGCGTCGCGTTCGACGGCGCCTTCGAGTACGTGCATCGACGCGCGACGTGGACGGCTGCCCCGCCGTTCGAGCCCAGTCGGGCGGCGAAGATCTGGGCATTCTCCGACTCGCCCATGCGCCTCGATGCGCACGTGCCGATGAGCGGGCAGTCGATCGTCGCCTTCGGTCGCTCGCTCGCACTCGACGCGGAGGGCTGCGCCTTCGAAGAGATCCCCAGCATCGGTCACATCCAGATCCTCTGCCTCACCGGGACCGCCCGCGAGCGCGACGAGATCGCACGTGTGCTCGCGACGTTCACCGCTGAGGACGGCAGCGCGCATCCGCCGGAGCCTGTGGGTGTGTGCACGGGCATCGTCGCTGACGAGACGGACGTCCACGTGCGCGCGAGCCCCTCCCAGCGAGCGCCTGTGGTCGGTGACCTGCCCGACGGGACCGAAGTGATCCTCGACGCCAGGCGCGGCTCGTGGGCCCACATCAGCGCGCCCATCACAGGCTGGATCCACGAAAGCCGCGTGGAGGCGAGCGTCTGCGCACGTCGCCTCCCCGTGACTCCCTGAGACGTCTCTCGCGCGCTGGAATTCGATCCCGCCTGGGACTAGCGTGCTCTGCATGCGGTCGACGTCGTTCGGTGTGGGCCTCGCGTGTGTGCTGATCGCGTCGTGCGAGGAGCCCACGACGGCGTCCGCTCCCACCGCGTGGATGGTGTTCGACGACGCGACCGAGATCTTCGCGGCGCCGTTCCCGAGCGAGCACCTGCGCCGCGACGACGGCACCGTGGGCCTCTCGGGTGTCGCGCCCGGACGCACGACGATCGTGCGCCAGATCCACGAGGCGCTCGCCGGCGCGACGGGCTTCGGCACGACGAGCGGCATTCACGTGCGCTTCGAAGAAGCGATCGATCCGAGCACGCTGCCGAGCGGGATCGTCGACGGCGACGACGCGATCGTGCAGCTCGTCCACGTCGATGCTGCCGACCCCGATCACCTCGGCGAGCGCGCGCCGATCCGCTTGTTCTTCCAAGAGGATCAGGGACCGTTCGGCACCACGAACGTGCTCACCGCGCTGCCCGTGCAGGGCATGCCGCTGCGCGCGGGCACGCTCTACGCGCTCGTCGTGCGCGAGGGCCTCGAGACGATCGACGGGCTCGAGCTCGGTCGACCCTCGGCGATCGATTCGCTCGCGCGAGGCGAGGCGCCACCTGGCCTCGAGGGCGCTGGGCTCGATGCCTACCGCGCAGCGTTCGACGCGCTCGACGACGTCTCGATCGATCCGAGCGGCCTGCTCGCGATCACGGTCTTTCGCACCCAGGACCCCGTCGAGGTCCTCGAGCGCGCGGTGAGCACCACGGATCGCGACCTCACGCCGAGCGCACCGTTCACGCCCGACGAGGTGTTCGACGACTACTGCGTGTTCCACACGACGATCGGGATGCCCGTCTACCAAGGCGGAGAGCCGCCCTACGCCAGCGAAGGCGGCGCGTGGGTGTTCGATGCAGAGGGTCGCCTCGTGCTCGATCACGAAGAGGAGGCGAACCTCGTCGTCACACTGCCGCGGCGCGCGATGCCGGCGAACGGCTTTCCGATCAGCGTCGTCATCCGCACCGGCGCGGGCGGCGATCGGCCGCTCGTCGATCGAGGTCCACACGCCGTCGCGCACGGCGAGGCGATCGCGCCCGGCACCGGTCCGGCGCTCGACTTCGCGCAGGTGGGATGGGCCGGCATCTCCGTCGATGGGCCGCACGGCGGCCTGCGCAACGTGACGATGGGCGACGAGCAGTTCCTCGTCTTCAACATCCAGAACCCCACGGCGCTGCGCGACAACCTGCGTCAGTCCGCGCTCGAGCTCGTGCTGCTCGCGCGCACGCTCGATCGACTGCGCATCGATGCGTCGGCGTGCCCCGGCCTCGAGGAGAGCGAGGCGCGCTTCGACGCCTCGCGCGTGGTGCTGCTCGGTCACTCGATGGGCGCGAGCATCGCGCCGCTCGCCGCCGCCTTCGAGCCCACCTACGACGCGCTGATCCTCTCGGGTGCCGGCGCGAGCTGGCTCGAGAACATCCTCCACAAGGAGAGCCCGATCCCCACGCGGCCGCTGGCCGAGAGCCTGCTCAACTACGGCCGCGCCGGCCTCTCGCTCAGCGAGCCGGATCCTGTGCTCAACCTCTTGCAGTGGGCCGGAGAAGAAGCAGACGCGGCGGTGTACGCGCCGCGCCTCGTGCGCGACGCACCGCCAGGCACGGCCCGTCACCTGCTGGTGTTCCAGGGCGTCGTCGACACGTACATCCTTCCGCCGATCGCGAACCCACTCACGATCTCGCTCGGCATCGATCTCGCGGGCGAGGCGCTCGATCGGGACGAGCCTCGCCTCGATCCATACGAGTCGATCCTCGACGTGCTGCCGCTCCGCGATCGCGAGGCGCTCGCGTATCCGGTGAGCGAGAACGTGCGCTTCACGAGCGGCGCCGATCCCGTGACGGCGGCCGTCGTGCAGCACCTGGAGGACGGCATCGAGGACGGTCACGAGGTGATGTGGCAGACGGAGGCGGCGCGGACGCAGCTGCGCTGCTTCCTCGCGACGATGGCCGATGGCGCCCCGACCATCGCGGACCCCGACGCGCTCCCGAGCGCCTGCCAGTGACCGAGGCCAGTAACCGACTGCCAGTGACCGACTGCCAGTGACCGACTGCCAGTGACCGACTGCCAGTGACCGACGTCGAGGCGACGCGCTCTTGACGTCCCCGACGGCTCGTGCTTGATCACGCCCCCTTTCCGCGGCCCATGTCTCGGGCTGCCTCTGGAGATCCCCCGTGAAGCGCACCTACCAGCCCCACCGCACCCGCCGCCTCCGCACGCACGGCTTCCGCGCGCGCATGGCCTCGGCCAACGGCCGCAAGGTCCTCTCGCGCCGCCGCGCCAAGGGCCGTCACCGCATGGCCCCGGGTTGCTACAAGAAGTGACCTGATCGGCGGTCTTCCGCCGACACCTCGTCGTTGGGCCCGCACGCAGACGCGTCGCGGGCCTTCGTCGTTCGTCCTTCGTCGTCCCGCACGATTCGAGCCCACGCGCCCATGACGGATACGCGCCGCACGCTGCGAGCGACCGATCGCCTGAAGCGACGCGAGGACTTCCGCCGCACGCAGGAGGGCGGGCGCAAGCACCACAGCCGCCACTTCCTCGTCGTCGTGCACGATCGGGGCGATGACGCCCCCGCGCGCATCGGCATCACCGTGACGAAGAAGGTCGGCAATGCCGTCGAGCGCAACCGCGTGAAGCGCCTGGTCCGAGAGGTGTTCCGCAACGAGCGGGCTCGCTTCCCGATCGGGTGTGACGTGGTGTTCATCGCGAGGGACGGCGCGCCCGCCCTGCGCTACGAGGACGTCCTGGCGGAGGTGCCCAAGCGCTGGTCGCTCCGGCCCCGCACGAGCGACGGGCAGATGATCGGGCGCGTGCCCTCGAGCGATGGGCGTGCGCCGAAGGAGCGATCATGATCGGGACGCCGCGATGATCAGGAAGCTCAGCCTCTTCTTCATCCGCCTCTACTGGTGGACGCTCTCGCCGATCATCGGATCGGTGTGCCGCCTCCAGCCCAGCTGCTCGCGCTACACGGCAGTGTGCATCGACCGCTTCGGCGCCGTGCGCGGCGGGTGGATGGGGTTCGTCCGCATCTGCAAGTGCCAGCCATTCCACCCCGGAGGCTACGATCCTCCGCCGCGACGTCCGGGCGACGAGAGCCCGTACGAAGCGCGGATCGGCGGCCATGGCGCCGCGTCGCGCATCGTGCTGCCGGGCCTCTCGGGGACGGCGTCGACGCCCTCGTCCGCGCCTGCGACCCCCGCGAGCAGTGACGACGCGGAAAAGAACGCCGACGGCGTGCATTCCTCGCAGGTTTCGTCCAATCTCGCGCCCGCTTCGGTCGGCGCTCCGGCTTCTGGTACGGCGGGCCGCGCCTGAGCCGCGCCTCCTGTCCGCTCGATCGGTCAGGAGCCGGACAGCCCGGTGCCCGTTCGTTCGTTCGTCCGCTCCAAGGAATCTATGCCCGAGCCGCAGGGACAAGCCCCGGAGAATCGCTCGTCGCTCACGACGATCCTGCTGATCACCGGCGCGATGATGGCCGTGTACTACGGCTACACGTACTTCTTCGGGCACACGCCCCCGCCGCCCGACAGCCGCGTCGCGGAAGGCGTCACGCCGGATCAGATCGAGGCTCGCGCCGTCGACGTCGTGGCCATGCGCCGCGCGCGCGAGGGTCAGCGTGCGACCGCGACGATCCGCACCGATCGGTACGAAGCGACCGTCGACAACCTCTCGGGCGGCGTGTCGTCGTTCCAGCTGCTCGGCACGCGCTTCCATCGCGACGACAGCGACGGACAGGTCGAGCTCGTCACCACGGGCCGCAACCCCGCGGGTGAGCCCGACGTGTCGCTCGAAGAGTTCGTGCCGATGCGCGTGTCGCTGCCCGGCATCGACATCCCGCCCGACGCCGTGTGGACGCTGACGCAGGAGAGCGAGACGTCGGTCGTGCTGAGCTGGACGGGCGACGGCGTCGAGGTGCGTCGTCGCCTCGAGGCAGGCTCGGGCCCCTACCAGCTGTGGCAGACCGTGCTCGTTCGGAACCTCGGCGACGCGAGCCGCCGGTTCCGTCTCGAGCACCACGCGTTCCACTACGTGACGCGTGCGGCCGAGCGCGGCCCGCTGCCGTTCGGCATCGGCGGCCGCGCCACGTACATCGGCTACGGCCTCTGCCGCCACGACGAAGAGGTCGAGCGCAAGGCACGTGGTGATCTCGCCACGCCGCACGGTTTCGGCGGCGAGATCGACTTCGTCGGCATCGAGAACCAGTACTTCGCGCAAGTGTTCGCGCCCTCGGGCGACGACGCAGCGCCGACCCACGGACAGACGGTGCGCTGCGGCCTCTGGGCGCAGGACCGCTACGAGGGCGACGAGGTCGACGGCACGCTCTTCGAGGCGCAGCTGCGCTACCCGATCGTCGACGTCGCGCCGGGCGGCGAGCACATGACCCGCACGCTCGCCTTCTTCGGTCCCAAGGACTGGGCCGCGCTCGAGACTGCCGGTCACGCGCTGCCCGAGGTCGTGAACCTCGGGACGTTCGCGATGATCGCTCGGCAGTTCGCGCACCTGCTCGCGTTCATCCAGGGCCTGGTGGGCAACTGGGGCCTCGCGATCATCCTGCTCACGCTGCTCGTCCGCATCGCGCTCTATCCCGTGATGGCGCGTCAGTTCCGGGCCTTCGCGCCTATGCGCAAGCTCAAGCCGGAGATGGACGCGCTCAACGCGAAGTACGCCGACGACATGGAGAAGCGTCAGGCGGCGATCATGGAGCTCTACAAGAAGCACGGGATCAACCCGGCCGCGCAGATGCTCGGCTGTCTCCCGATCCTCTTGCAGATGCCCGTGTTCTTCGCGCTCTACACGTCGCTCAACACGAACATCGAGCTCTACCACCAGCCCTTCGCGCTCTGGTGGCAGGACCTCTCCGCGCCCGACCCGTACTTCAGCCTGCCGCTCGCGCTGTCGGCGCTGATGCACGTCCAGCAGCGCCTGACGCCCACGCAGATGGATCCCGCGCAGGCGAGGATCATGCTGTGGATGATGCCCATCATGATGGGCGTGTTCATGCTGTTCCTCCCTTCGGGCTTGTGCCTCTACATGCTGACGAACAGCTCGCTCAGCATCGCGCAGCAGCGCTTCAACGAGTGGCGCTGGCAGCGTGAGGAAGCCGAGAAGGATGCGGCGAAGGCCGCGACCGCCAAGATCGCCGAGACGAACGACGCGCCTGCCGCCGAGAGCGCGGCGCGTCCGCAGAAGACGAGTCCCAGGAGGCCGCCCCGTGGTTGACGATCGCAAGCAGAACGAGATGGAAGGTGCCCTGCTCTTCGACGACGAAGACGAGGGCGGAGACGATCGAGGTCCGCGCGAAGGCGATGGCGGCCACCCCGGCGACGGCCGCGCCGAAGAGGCGATGGAGTTCCTCGCGGGCGTGCTGCGCCGCATGGGCCTCGACGCGCGCGTGACGGTGCGCGAGGACGCTGCGCGCGTGGTGCTCGACGTGTCGGGCGAGGACGCGGGCCGCGCGATCGGCAAGAAGGGCATGACCCTCGACGCGCTCCAGTTCCTCGCGAACAAGGTCGTGAATCGCTTCCCCGAGCGTCGCCGCTACATCATCGTCGACTCGGGTGACTACCGAGAGCGTCACGACCAAGGGCTCGTGAGCCTGGCCAAGCGCGAGGCCAAGCGCGCGCTCGACACGGGTCGCATCGTCACGCTCGAGCCGATGCCCGCGCGCGATCGTCGACTCGTGCACCTCTCGCTCGCGAAGGTCACCGGCGTCTCGACGAAGTCGAACGGCGAGGGCATGGGCCGTCGCATCCAGATCATCCCGGCGCGTGGTGGCGGTGGTGGTGGTGGTGGCGACCGTGGCGGCAGCGACCGTGGGGGTGGCGATCGCGGCCGTCGTGATCGCGGGCGTCGTGGTGGCGGACGTGGCGAGGGTCGCGGCGAGGGTCGTGGTCCGACCGTCGTCGAGACGCGCGGCCCCGGCCCCGCCGCCGTGCCGCCTCGCCGTGACGACGAGAGCTGACGCCCCCACGCGGTGACGCGCTCCGCGCCGCAGCGAGTGCCAGAGAATTCCGACGACGGTTCGAGATCGAGACATGCTCTCCAGGTCTCTCCGCTGTCCGCGGCGTGCGCGCCGCGTGTTGGGCCCCTTCCCCCCAGACCCCGTACTGCGACTCGATCCCGAGAGATTCTCTCTCGGTCTCTCAGGAGGACGACGTGAAGCACACCATCCAGACCGGGCTCGATCTCGCGCGCTCCAAGGTGGCCATCGGCAAGGCGATGGACGCCTACAAGGCACGCTTCGCCGAGTACAACCCGCGCTTCGAGTGGACGGGTGAGACCAAGGGCGAGTTCGGCTTCAAGGCCAAGGGCGTGTCGCTCGGCGGCACCATGGTCGTCCACGACAACAAGGTGGACGTCGACATGGACGTCCCGTTCCTCTTCCGCATCTTCCAGGGCAAGGCCATGGACGTGATCGAGGACGAGGTGAAGCTCTGGGTCGAGAAGGCCAAGAAGGGCGAGATCTGAGAGAGGCCGAGACCATGACCTTCATCGGAACACTCCCCGCCCTCGTCACTCCGTTCAAGAACGACGCGATCGACGAGGACGCACTGCGCGCGATCGTCGAGCGCTGCATCGAGGGCGGTGTCGACGGGCTCGTTCCCTGCGGCACCACGGGCGAGAGCGTGACGCTCTCCGAGGACGAGCACGCGCAGGTGGTGCGCATCGTGGTGGAGCAGGCGAACAAGCGTGTGCCCGTGGTCGCTGGCGCCGGCACGGTGTCGACGCGGCACACGATCCACCTCGCGGAGCTCTGTCAGAAGGCAGGAGCGGACGGCCTCTTGCTCGTGTGCCCCTACTACAACCGCCCGACCCAGGAGGGCCTCGAGGCGCACTTCCGCGCGATCGCGAAGGCCTGCTCGCTTCCGTCGATCCTCTACAACATCCCGATCCGCACCGGCGTCGACATGACGGTCGAGACGCTCGCGAAGCTCTCGGACGTGAAGTCGATCGTCGGCATCAAGGAGGCCACGGGGAACGTGCTGCGCAGCCAGCAGATCCTCGCGGCCTGCGGCGATCGCTTCACGGTGCTCTCGGGCGACGACACGCTCACGCTCCCGATCCTCTCGGTGGGCGGCAAGGGCGTGATCAGCGTGAGCGCGAACCTCTTGCCGAAGGAGACGTCGGAGGTCGTGAGGCTCTGGAACGCGGGCAAGATCGCGGAAGCACGCGCCCTTCACCTTCGTCTCTCGCCAGTGCACGAGTCGATGTTCGTCGAGGCCAACCCCGGCCCTGTGAAGGCTGCGATGGCGAAGCGCGGTCTCCTCGCGCCCGAGATTCGGCTGCCGCTGGTGTGGCCGAAGAGCGCGAGCATGGACAAGACGTTCGGCGCGCTCGATCGCGCCGGTTTGGCGTGACGGCTGGTTGACTGATCACGAGCTCGGAGGCGCGATGAGCGAGCCCGCACCGCGAGAGATCACGCGCGCCATCGTGCACGGCGCGGGCGGCCGTATGGGTCGCGCGATCGTCCGGACGATCCACGACACGCCCGGGATCACGCTGGTCGGCGCGATCGACCGCGAGGATGGCACCACGCAAGGCCTCGACGTGGGTGAGCTCGCGGGCGTGGGTCCGCTGCGCGTCTCGGTGGAGCCCTCGTTCCGCGACGATCTCGAGGCGCACGTGCTGATCGACTTCACGCGGAGCGAGGCCACCGAGCGGATGGCTCACCGTGCGGCCGCGCGGGGCGTGGCGCTCGTCGTGGGCACGACGGGGCTCGAAGCGAGCGCTCGCGCGGCACTCGACCGCGCAGCCAAGGTGGTCCCCGTGCTCGTGGCCGCGAACACGAGCGTCGGTGTGACGGTGCTGGCCTACCTCGCGGAGCTGGCGACCACCCTGCTCGGCCCCGGCTACGACGCCGAGATCATCGAGATGCACCACAACCAGAAGGCCGACGCGCCCAGTGGCACGGCGCTTCGCCTCGCCGACGTGGTGCTCGCCGCCAAGGGGCTCGACCGCTCGGCGATCCGGACGGGACGTGAGGGCAAGCCGGGCTCGCGCACCAGAGACGAGGTGGGCGTGCTGGCGCTGCGTGGCGGCGACGTGATCGGGGATCACACGCTCGTGCTCGCAGGCGCCGGCGAGCGGGTGGAGCTCACGCACAAGGCCACGGATCGATCGCTCTTCGCGCGCGGCGCGGTGCGGGCGGCGCAGTGGATCGTCTCGAGGCCCGCAGGCCTCTACGACATGCGCGACGTCCTCGGCCTCCGCTGAGTTGCCTGGGTCGAGGGGCTCTGGCCCCTCAGGGCGACGGCGTCGGGGACAGCTCGATGGTGCAGCTGCCGCAGACGATCACCACGTTCGGCGGCACGCTGAGGTCGAGCGTGCACGGGCGACCCACGTCCGGGAAGTTGAGGCCGCCCGAGAACGTCCCGCTGCTGTAGGTCATCACGCCCTCGATGTCGCCGCGACGATCGGAGCTCAGCTCGTACGCACACAGCCCATCGAGACGCGAGAACGCGACACGGGTGGCCATCGACATGCACGTGAGGCCGGTGCGGCCGACGTCGTAGCTCGCCTCGATCACCGGACAGTCGTCGAACGCGTCGATCGCGGCGTCGCTGTTCGCGTCGTCCATCGGCGCATCCATCGGCACCGGCGCGTCCACCGAGAACGCATCGATGGCCACGGGCGCGTCGGGGCCTCCGTCACGCCGAGGTCCCGCGTCGTTCTCTTCGACGACGGCCGCGTCCACGTCGCCCGCGCCGCGCGGGACGCACTGGTTCGCCGCACTGCAACGGAGACCCAGCGCGCAGTCGCTGTCGAGCGCGCACTGCGCGCCCGAGCCGCAGGCCGACAGACCGGTGAAGAACGCGACGCACGACACGAGGCCCGCGACGCTGACGGCGCGGAGCGAAGAGCGAGACGAGACGAGAGACGACATCGGGCGCGATGTTACCGCAGCGTGTGGCGGAACACGAAGAGCCCCGAGAGGATCTTCGGCGCGAAGAAGGTGCTCTTCTCCGGCATCACGACGTCCGGGTTCGAGAGGCCTGCGTCCGCCACCGCGACGAGCTCGTCGATCGTGACGGGATGGAGCGCGATCGCGATCTCGTACTCGTTGCGGTCGACAGCGTCCTTCATCTCTCCGAGCTGGGACTCGGGGTAGTAGTCGAAGTGCGCGGCGTCCGCGATCATCGAGTGCTCGAGGCCGAAGTGCGGGTACACCTCGCGCTCGAGGATCGAGCAGTCCAGACGCCCGACGACGTCGGTCGGCACCGACTTCGCATCGACGAGGAAGCTGCCCTCGCGCGTGTAGAGACAGAACGCGTGTTTGGGCGGCGTCGCGAACGCAGCGGTGGGTCGAAGCGCGAGCGCCCCGCGGGCCTCTGCGAAGCTGCGCATGCCCCGCACGACGCGGTTGTAGGCCTGGATGCGCGCGCGCTCGGTCACGTAGATCAGCGTGTGCGTCTGCCCGTTGCGCAGGGCCGCGTGGTAGCGGTGGTGTCCGTCGGCGATGTAGAACGGATCGCTCGCGAGCACGCGCTTCACGGCCTGGCCTTCGGCGCTCGCCTCCGTGACGCGGACGATGCGCGAACGAATGCCGTGGAGGTCGTTCAGGCCTCCGAGGTCGGTCGTGAGCTCGTACGTCGGCGCGAGCTTCGAGACGATGCCGCGCAGCACCTCGAGCAGCGGCGCGCGCGTGAGCGCGAAGACCGGCCCGAACGTGTGCCCCGTCGCGTTCGCGAGGGCGATGCGCCCCTTCACCTTGTCGTCGAAGGTCTTCTCGTGACGGATGATCTGCTTGGCCTCGTAGGGCGTGACCTCCGCCGCGACGAACACGCCGAGACGCGTCTCCTCGGCGCCCTCGGGCCCCGTGTAGCGTTGCTCGTAGACGTAGTACGCAGGCTCGTCGTCGGGAACGAGCGCTCCTTCGCGCTTCAGGCGCTCGAACGCCGCGGCCGGCTCTTTGCCCAGCGTGATGTGGAAGAGCGAGAGCGGCTCCGCCTCGAGCCGCGCCCAGAGCGCGCTGCCCGGCTTGATGACGTCGTAGGGCGGCGCTGTCACGCGCCCGACGAGCGAAGGAGCAGGACGAAATCCGACCAGACCGGTGGTGGCGACCATGGTGCCGCCGTCCTACCACGAGCATGGCCGGCCCGATGCGCCCGTCCTCACGGTCCGGGGACCGCGCGCTCCGCACGCTCGGTCGCGTCGCACAGGACGTCCATGACGCGCAGCAGCTCGGCGCGCGCGGTGAGCCGCATGCCCGAGCCAACGGAGCATCGCGCTACTCGAACCGGCGCGCGGCGTCGTCGTCGAGACCCCCGACGAGCGTGCGGACCCAAGGCGCGAGCGCGGGCAGTCGGTGCTCACGCGCTTCGAGCGCCACGCCCTGCTCGGAGCGACGGAACGCATCGAGCTGTCCGAGCGTGCGCGCGACAGTCGTCCAGTGCTCGTGCTTGGCGCGCGCCTGCTCGAACGCGCGCGAGCTCTTCGCACGGAAGCCCCATGCCTCGAGGAGCAGGGTTCGGCGGCTCATCTCCGCGCGTCGACGCACGATGGCTGCGCCGAGGAGCGCGCCCGCGCTCACGAGCCCGACGCCGACGGAGAAGACAGCTGCCATGCGGCCGAGCGCGCCGAAGTACGCGAACGCGCCGATCGTCAGCGCGAGCGTGAGCATCGCGGCGCCGAGGAGCACGTTGGAGGTCGGGAACGTCGAGACCCTCCACGTCGTCGTGTCCGTGCGCTGGTCCTTGCGCGGCGCGGCGGGACCGAGGAGCTCGCGCTGGGCCTCGCGCCCGCGCGCGAGGACGAGCTCGTCGGGCAGCGCGTGCGGATCGTACTCGGGGTAGTGCGCCCGCAGCGTCGCGACGAGCGCCTCGGTGGCCGTCGAGAGCGGTGGTCCCGGATCGCGAGCGAGGGACTCGAGCGCGCGCTGTTCCGCGTCGATCAGCTCGGCGAGCTCGCCCCGCGAGGTGAACCTGCGTGGTGCCGCCGCGGCCGCTCCGACGAACAGCTCTTCGTGCGCTGCACGATGTCGCGCGAGCTCGACCCACTCCGCGAGGGCCGACAGCTCGTGCTGTGACGCACGGGCGTCGCCATCCTGCTTCATGCGACGTGCGTCGTGTGCGAGCCGCTCGACCCGATCACGCAGCGCCTGGTCGAGCAACGTCGGATCGAGCCGCGTGATCGCTTCGAGCGTCGCGCTCGCGGCGAGCCACAGCCCGCCGGGCGCGTGGAGGAAGCGCTCCTGCGCGTCTCGCAGGCCGCGCTCGAGGCGCGCGATCTCGCTGGTGGCGTCTCCGCGGAACATCGAGGATCAGGCGCGAGGCATGCGGCGCGCGAGGATGGCCTCGACCTCGTCGGGATCCTTGGGGATCGACGACGTGAGCACCTCGAAGCCGCTCGCAGTGACCAGCACGTCGTCCTCGATGCGCACGCCGATGCCTCGGTAGATCTCCGCCTCGGCCGTGAGCTCCGTGCGCGCACCGACATACAGGCCCGGCTCGATCGTGAGCACCATGCCCGGCTCGAGCACCCGCGCGCTCCGCGACTTCGCCGAAGGCTCGTCCTTCTCGAAGACGAAGTAGCTGCCGACGTCGTGCACGTCCATGCCGAGCCAGTGCGAGGTGCGGTGCATGTAGACCTTCTTGTACCGCTCTTCCTCGAGCGCCTTCTCGAGCGGGCCCTCGATGAGCCCGAGCGCAATCGAGGACTCGGTCAGCGCCCGCAGCGTGATCTGGTGGATCGCCTCGACCGTGGTGCCCGGTCGCACCGCCTCGATCGCCAGCATCTGCGCGCGGAGCACCGCCTCGTAGACGCGACGCTGCGGCGCGGAGAACCGACCGTTGATGGGGAACGTGCGCGTGACGTCGCCCGCATAGCCCGCGATCTCGGCGCCCGCGTCGATCAAGAGCAGCTCGCCGTCCTGCATGAGGCGATCGTTCTTGCGGTAGTGGAGGATCGTCGCGTTGGGGCCGGAGCCCACGATCGACTCGTACGCGGGTCGAGGGCTCCCGTGCCGACGAAACGCGCGAAGGATCTCGGCCTCGACCTCGTGCTCGTACGCGCCGGGCCGCGCGACCTCCATCGCCGCGAGGTGACCCTCGGTCGTCGCGCGTGCCGCCGCGCGCATGTCCTCGACCTCGTACGCGCTCTTGGTGAGGCGCATCGGATGCACGGTCTCGGCGAGATCGACGAGCGTGCTGGGCCACATCACCCCGAAGCGCTGTCGGCGACGCACGAAGTCGCGCGCGGCGAGCACACGCGCGTCCATCTTGGGGTCACGCCCGAGCGCGTAGTGGAGACGTCGCGCGTTCTCGAGGTAGCCCGGCAGCTTCTCGCCCAGCTCGCCGATCGGGAACGCGGCGTCCGCGTCGAAGTCCGCCTTCGCGCCGTCCGCACCCGAGCGCGGCCCGTCCCACGTCTCGCGCTCCGGATCGCGTGTGCGTACGAAGAGCACGTAGCGATGCTCGTCGTGCACGCGGCTCAGCACGGCCACTGCGTCCGGCTCGTCGTAGCCCGTCAGATAGAAGAAGTCGGAGTCTTGTCGGAAGTGGTGCTCGACGTCGTTGTTGCGGATGTGCACGGGCGCCGCCGTGATCACAGCGACGTCGCCCTCGATCTTCGCGAGGAACGCCTCGCGACGCGCGCGCAGCTCGTCCCGCAGCGCCCGGCTCGGTGCGAGCGGGTTCGTCGAAGAGGTCGGCGGCACGGGGCCCGAGCTGGCGTCGGCGGTCATGGCGGGTATTCGACCGCACGCCGAAACCCGGCGCAAGCACGCGCGCGCGACCTCATCCGAGGCGTTCGCGCAGAAGGACGCGCGCCGCCTCGGCGGGCGAGCCAGCGACACCGATCTCGGCGAGCCACTCGACGCGCGACAAGCGCGATCCTCGTGCGCCCGCACCGGCGAACGTCTCGCCCGTGCGGGGGTTGCGGAAGAAGTCTTCGTCGTGACGCTCTCGCAGCGCGAGGTACGCAGCGGGCGCGACGGCTTGCGAGCGTGCGATGCGCACGAGCGTCTCCGTCGAGGCGGGCGATGCGAGCAGCCAGCCGATCGGCAGCTCGGCCTCGAGCGCCAGGCACCGACGCGAGAGCGCGTTCGCTTCGTCGCTGTCCGTCACGAGAGCACGCGCGCGCACGATCGCTCGCGCGACGTCCAGCCTGGCGCGGACGAGCGCCGCGTACGTGGACACCACCGCGAGCGCCGCCGCGGGGCGCACATCGAGGCCGTAGCGTTTCTCGAGGAACGGGGGGGCGCCGAGGAACAGCGCCACGATCGCACCGAGCAGATCGGGCACCTCGGTGTGCGAGGAGAGGCGATGCTCGTCGGGCAGCGCGGGCGACTGGCTCGTGAGCGCGAGGCCGCGTCCGAACGCCTCGAGCAGCTCGAGCTCCGAGAGCACGCCGAGCTCGATCGGCGAAGGTGCGATCACCACGCGACGCGGAGGGTCGACGAGCCAGAGGCACGCGCGCGACGCGAAGGTCGTGTCCTCCTCGATGCGCAGACGAGACGCGACGAGCGCGTCGGTGCCGACCGGCTGGAGCGCGCGGCCGAGACGTGAGGCGCGCCCATCCCGCGACAGGAGCGCATCGAGCGGCGCCGCGCGGAGAGCACGCACCACCTGCAGCGTCTTCTCTGCCGCGAGCCCGCGGGCGCCCGCGAGGCCGAGCGCGTGGAGCGCGCGCGCGAGCGCCTCGTGCGTCGCTTCGTCCGTGGCCGCGAGGAAGCCCTCCAGTTCGATCTCTTCCTTCGGCGCCGCAGGGCCACGCGCCTCGATCCGCGTGGTGATCTCGTCAGCCTCCGCGTGGACCTCGGACCAGCGTCGCGCGCGCGGCGCGACGATCGCTGCCACGGCCTCGAGACGACCTCGCTCGAGCCAGCGCGTCGCGTCCCCTGCGATCGCACCGAGCGTGATCGGCTCGCCCTCCACCTCGACCTCGTCGCTCGCGCGGAGCGCAGCGGGCATCGCTCGACGGTGCGACAGCTCCTCGCGCGCCGCGTCCGCGAGGTGACCGAGGAACACACGGTGATCGTCGGCGTCGAGGATGCGCAGGGTCACGCATTCGTCGAGCAGCGCGCGCGCTTCGCCGCTGCCGAGCGGCGCGCGGATCGCCGCGAGCCTGCGCTCCTCGATGGGCTCGCCACGTGCCGCGGCGCGCGCCTGCTCGACCTGCGCCGTTCGCCAGCGGGCCACGAGCGAGCGAAGACGCACGAGCGGGGACATGCGCGGGCACCTTACGCCAGCTACGTTCGGCCGCACCATGTGGGTCTTCGGGCTGTTCGTCGTGATCGCCATCGGCGTGTTGATCTTCGCGGCGCGCCTCATCGCGAGCGCGCCCGACGACCCGCCGCCTCCGTGATCGCGGCGTGAAGCACTCGGCTCGAGAGACGCGCGCCGAGCTCGTCGGCCCTCGGCGCCTCCTGGGCGCGAATTGGCGATCGCCGCGAGCGCCTCGCTACGATCGCGCAGTGAGCCTTCCTCGCTTGCTCCTCAAGCCCCCGACGCGCATCCGCCCAGGCGCGCTGCTCGGCCGGATCGAGCGCACCGTGCTCGGCCCGCGCGCCGAAGAAGAGCTGTTCCGCGTGGCCGAGGTGCTGAGCGAAGGGAGCGTGTCGGGTACGAGCTTCTTCGGCTCCACGCTGGTCACCATCGACCTCGCGCGCCTCGGTGTCACCGACCACGCACGCTCGCAGGAGCTGTTCGCTGCCGCCGAGCGTTCCGTACGTGTTCGTCTGCGCGCGATGCGTCTCGCGCAGAGCGACGCGGTCCGGCGTATGCCCGATCACGCGTTCGGCACCGCCATCGTCTCCACCCGCGCTCGACTCGACGGTCTCCGCCTGCTCCTGGACGTCGACCTCGAGCTGCCGTTCGCACTATCCTCCGCCGCCACCTCGGCCTGATGACGAGCACAGTGACAGCGACTTCGCGCAGCGAGAGCACCAACGTCATCCACGTCGACTTCGGTCGAGGCGCGCGACGCGTCGCGCCCACGCCCGAGGCCCCGAGCGCGGAGCCGATCGAGACGCCCAAGCGCGCGCGCCGCGCCAAGCCCACGACGAACGAGGCTGCTGACACCCCCGAAGCGCCCAGAGGTCGTGAGCGCGCGCTCGGCGCGGTGCCCACGCGCAAGCGCGATCCCACGGGAGATCTGTTCGCGCGCGCCGAGGTCGCTCGTCTCTTCGGGCTGCCCGAGAGCCGCCTGCGGTACTGGGACAAGAGCGGCTTCCTCTCGCCCTCGGGCGAGACCGACGGCAAGCGCCTCTACACCTTCCAGGATCTGATCGGCGTGCGCGCCGCCAAGGCGCTGCTCGAGAGGGGGACGCCTCTCCGACGCGTGCGTCGCTCGGTGGACTCGCTGCGCGCGACGTTGCCCCACGTGATCCGGCCCCTCGCAGAGCTGCGCATCTCGTCCGAGGGCGACCGCGTGGTCGTGCAGACGGAGCGCGCGAAGTGGGAGCCCTCGAGCGGACAGCTCGTGCTCGACTTCGACGTGCGCGATCTGCGCGACGAAGTCGTGCGCGTGCTGAGGCCCGATCAGCGCGATCCGGCGAGACGCCGCGCAGCCTACGAGGCCTACCTCGAGGGCGCCCGGTACGACGAGGAGCCGACCACCTTCGATCGCGCGGAGGCCTGCTACCGGCGCGCGATCGACCTCGATCCGAGCTTCGGCCATGCGCTGACCAACCTCGGCAACCTGCGGTTCCGCCGTGGCGCGCTCGAAGAGGCCGAGTCGCTCTACCGACGTGCGCTCGCGGTGGACCCGGAGCAGCCCGAGGCCTTCTACAACCTGGGCTTCATCGCCTCCGAGCACGGAGACCACGACGAGGCACGACGCTGCTTCTCCTCGGCCATCACGAGCGACCCCGCGTTCGCCGACGCCCACTTCAACCTCGCGATGACCCTCGAGGCGCTCGGCGACCGAAGCGCCGCGCGATCGCACTGGAAGACCTACCTCGCCCTCGAGCCGTCGGGCGAATGGTCCGAGATCGCGCGCCGACACGTGTGATCACGCGCGTTTCGGGCGGGTGACGTGACGGGTCGGACATCGAATCGACGAGGGGGTTGATCCCGCCCCCCGATCCCCGCCTATCATCCCGCGCTCGAAGCCATAGGCGACAACCGCCAGCACCCTAGGGACGCCGAAGGAAAGATCGGCCCACCCACCAACGTACAGTCCCAACCAAGTAAGAGGGCGCGGGCAGCGCGGACGAGGTCCTGGACCGAAGCCGCGAATTGGTAATCACGGAGGAACGAACGATGCGAATTCTGATTCTCTCGGGTGCGATGCTCGCGGTCGCGGGCTGCTGCTTCGGTGGCGGCTCGGCGCCCCCGGCGCCCATCAACATCGCGCCCGGCTTCGCGCCGCAGCCGACGACGGCCACTGGCTCGGCCGGCGGCATCACGGACGCGAACACGCTGAACTCCGAGTGTCGCGGCAACATCCCGCTCGTCCCGCAGCACATCCTGAACGTCACGGCGCAGGTCCCGAACCTGACCATCATCGCGAACTGCCCCGCGGGTGACACGACGCTCGTCGTGCGGCGCCCCGATGGCACGTACCTCTGCAACGACGACAGCGAGGGTCTCAACCCGAGCGTCGCCGGCGCGTTCGCCCCCGGCACGTACGAGGTCTTCGTCGGAAGCTACTCGCACGACTCGACCGGCCTCTCGTACACGATCGGCTTCTCCGAGGCGGCGGGCGCGCTCCCGTCCTCGCTGCCGGCCCCGTAGTGCTGGCGGCGCCGTAGTGCTGGACGCGATCTAGCGTCGACAGTCTCGTAGAGACGCGAGAGAGCCCGCTTCGGCGGGCTCTTTCGTTTCCGTCGAACGAGGAGGTTGCCGGCTCAACGCCGCGGATCGTGCTGACGCCACCGCTGGAGGCGTCGAGGCCAACCCGCCTCTTCGTCCCAGCCGCGCTGCACCACCTCGAGAAAGGCGAGCGCGCTCTTGCGAGACCACGCGTCGATCGCCGGCTCGAAGACCCCGAGCTCCACCGCGTCGGGCGTCACGATCGCCTCGGCCTCCGCCTCGACCGCGGCGTCCACCACCCTGACGCGGTAGCGCGCGCGCGCCCCCTCGCTCGCGAGGAGCTCGAAGGCGAAGCGCGCGCCGTTCCCGGGTCGCTCGACGTCGCTCATGCGCTCAGGGCGTCGCGACCGCCGCAGGCACGCCTGCGTCGAGCGTCGCGGTGGGCACGGGGATCGGCGTCATCTCGCCCATGCGCGAGATCGCGACAGCGCCTCCGTCGGGGAGCATGTAGGCGCCGACCGTGGTGTCGAAGCGCGGGAGCGGCTCCTCGATCGGCCGCGCGCGATCGCCGCGGATGCGGCCCTCGAGCACCTCGACGTGGATCGGCTCGGCGAGCTGGTAGACGTAGCCGCCCTGGTTGATCTCCATCGCGTAGTTGTTGCCGTCGATCTCGACGTCACGGCGGAACGCGATGGCCTGCTGGCCCACGCGGGTGTGGGGTCGGTGCGCGAGCATGAACGACATCAGGCGCACCGCGACGTGGTTGTGGAGGCGGTGACAGCCGTGCGAGTGCCTCCGCATGATCGACATATAGTCGACCGAGCCGTGCGTGCGGATGCCGTCGTCACCGCCGAGGCGCAGCGTGCCGTCTTCGCGCTCGCGGTAGCCGATGTGGTAGGCGGCCACGAGCCCGTACGCCGACGCGTAGCTCGGTCCGGTCTCGTGATAGTTCGGTCGGTACGCCTCGCGACCACGGCGGCCGGTGCGACGGAACAGATCACGCGCCGGCGTCGACTCGGGCGGCAGCCACACCGGCGCGGCCACGATCTGGTGCCAGACCACGGGGCCCGGCGGCGAATTCTTGTAGCGCCACCAGATCCGGTCCTCGATCTGCTCGCTGCGCCAGCCACCGATCGTGGTGCCGAAGCGCGACAGCCGAATGCGCTGACCGTTCCAGGTGGTGAACACCGAGAGGTGCGGACGACGCTCGACCGGCTGGCCACGCTCGGCGCCGCGCTCGTCGTAGGGGAACTCGTACCAGACGTCGCCGCGATCGATCTCGACCGAGAGATCCATGTCCGCCGTGTAGTAGTGCGGCAGCGTCGGCATCGGGATCGCGACGAGGCGCGCGCGGTCGGCGCCCAGATCTCCGAGGCTCTCGAGGAACGCGAGCGTGGACTCCGGCGTCTCGAGGCCGAACGACTCGATCACGATCGCGCGGAGCTGCGCCTCGAGGTTCGGCACGTCGTGCTCCTCGCCCGCCGTGTCGCGGTAGGTGCCCGTGACGCTGCCGTCCTCGAGCACACCCGCGGCGTGCATCGCGCGCTCGGTGAGCACGCGGATGACGGCCTCCTGATCACCCTCCATGGGCGAGCGGCGCAGCATCTCGAGCGTCTCGCGACCGAGGAAGCCCCAGCCGTACACGCGGTGACGACGCTCGAACTCCGCGAGCGCCTCGTGGGTCGGCCAGTCGAGGCCACCGGTCACGTACTCGCCCTTGCCCTCGAAGTAGCCCTCGCAGTCGAGGCGCGCCTGTGCGGCTCGGATCGCGAAGGCACGCGGCGCGACGCGCTGGTACTCGCCGAGCTGTCGTCGCTCGCGCTCGCTGCGGATGCGCGTGGCATCGATGTGCGCGATGTCCTCGGCGCCCTGCGCGCGCGCGAGGTCGTTCATCTGGTTCTCGAGCACGCGGAAGCGACGCGCGAAGTTGCGCCCTTCCTCGCGGCTCTCGTAGGTGATGAAGCCCTCGAACGTGCGCAGCGGCTCGAGGTCGAGTCCCGCAGTGCACTCGAGGTCACGCGTGTGCTGGAAGCGCGAGCGGAGCAGGCCGAGCGTCGGCATGATGCCGAAGAGCTCGAGGTACTTGTCGTCGCGCGCCCGCTCGCCGTGGTGATCGTCGGGCAGCTCGCCCCGCGCGAGCGCGAGGTAGGTCGCGCGGTAGGCGTTGGGCATCGGCAGCTCGTTGGCCGAGTCGCTCTCGGAGAAGAGGTACGGCGTCCACTCCTCGCCGAGGTCGAGCACCACGTAGTGGTTCTCGCGCGCCGTGGCCGCGTCGATCTGCCGCGTGGTCGTGCCCGTCTCGTAGAGCGGCACCGGCTGGTGCATGGGCGGCGGTCGCGTGTCGACGGTCGCGGGGTCCGGCTCGGGTGCGGGCTCTTGCGTCGTCGTGGCGACCGTCGTGGGCTCCGGCTCCGCCGTGGCGGCGGTCTCCGTCGGTCCGTTCCAGACGTCGGCAGTGCCACACGCGGAGAGCACGACGATGCTGATCGCGGCGAGCGCGAGGGGACTTCGGAGGGGGGAGATCGGCGGCATGACGGGTGCTCGAAGAACGGTCACGGATACCTCGCTTCCGTTCAGGGCGTGGACTTTTGTGCAGCGGATCTGGGCACGCAAGCGTTCGCCGTGAACGTCCCCGCTCCTCTCGCAGGACCGGTGCCGAGCACGAATGGCCCACGATTGCCGAAGTCCGACGGAAACGCGCGTGGGCCGCGAGACACGCCTCTGTTTCCCGCGCCTCCGGCGCTCGAGTCCGGGGGCCCGCCCCCCGAACCCCCATCACTCCTTCGTCGCTGCGCTCCTCCCGGGTTCTCCCCGTGCTCGCAACTACGTTGCTGCGCGCGGTGTGCGATCACCGGCTCGCGCCTCGAGGGGCTTCGCCCCGCCGGCTGGCTCCCCGAGCAAAACGGCGCCTCGTTCGCTCTCTGTTGGCTCAGGTCGGCGTCGAGCCCGCGTCCTCGGACGTCGCCTCGGTGGGAGTCGCCTCGGTCGGTGTCTCGCCCTCGGTCGGTGCCTCCGTCGGGGCGTCGCCCTCGGTGGGTGCCTCGCCCTCGGTCGGTGCAGGCGCCTCGGCGGCGTTGCAGCGACGCTCGAGGTCGTCGAAGGACTCGTCCGCGCGCGGCACGTCGCAGTCGGCCGTGTCGGGCGGCGCCGCCGTACCCTCGCCTCCCCCGCCGCCACCGCTGCAGCGGGCCTCGAAGTCGTCGAACGACTCGTTGTCGCGCGGCACGTCGCAGTCGGCCGTGTCGCCACCGCCGCTGCAGCGCGCCTCGAACTCCTCGAACGTCTCGCCGTCGCGCGGCACGTCACAGTCCGCGCCACCGGTCTCGCCGTCTGGGCTCGTCTCGCCGTCCGGGCTCGTCTCGCCGTCGGGGTTCGTCTCCCCGTCGCCCGGCGCGTGAACGGTGTGCGGCTGGAGCGGCTCGTAGTCGGGGATGAGGCCCGTCGTGAGCCACGGCACGTACGTGATGATCAACAGCGAGGTCGCGAACACGCCGATGAACGGCAGGACGACCTTGTAGAGATCGGGCACCGGGCGACCGAAGCGGAAGCCCGCGATGAAGAGGTTCAGGCCCATCGGCGGCATCAGGTAGCCGATCTCGAGGTTGATGAGGAACACGATGCCGAGGTGGTACGGGTCGATGTCGAAGTGCACCGCGATGCCCATGATCAGCGGCACGATCACGACGATCGCCGAGAAGATGTCCATCAGCATGCCGACGATGAGGAGGAACACGTTCAGCGCGAGGAGGAACGTGATCGGCGAGTCGATGAGGCCGCCCGCGCTCTCTCCGCGCTGCGCGAGCGCGTCGACCGCCTCGCGGCAGTTCACCATCACGTCGGAGTGCTCGGCCAGGTAGGCCTGCGCGGGCGGGCCGCACGTGAGCGCCTCGAAGAGGACGTCCGCCGTCTGCGCCTGCACGAAGTAGAACGTGAGGACCGTCGCGGCGCAGAGCTTCACGAAGATCGCGCCGACCAGGACCATCGAGTCCGGCAGGATGCGCGGGATGTCCTTGAAGAGCGCGAGGTCCTTGTAGACGAAGACCTCGATGATGAACACGTACGCCGCCGTGAGCGACGAGGCGCCGAGGGGGCCCGCGAAGCGCAGACCGGTGAGCACGACGACGGGGAGGAACAGCTCCCACTTCGCCTCCCACAGCGCGGCGCGCATCTCCGCCGCGTCGAACGAGCTGCGCGGGATCTTGTTCGTCACGCCCACGACGACCGCGTAGATGCTCATGAGGAGCACCACGAGCAGGCCGGGAAGAAGACCCGCGTAGATCATCTTGCCGAGCTCGAGGTGCTCGACGCCGGGCGGCATCTCCTGGAGGCCCGCGACGATGCCGTAGACGATCAGCGGCAGACACGGAAAGAGCGTGATGCCGAGCGCGCCGCCGCTGGTGACGAGGCCGAGCGAGAAGCCCTCGGGGTAGCGGTCCTTGATGAGCGCGGGAAAGAGCAGGCCGCCGATCGCGACGATGGTGATGCCGCTGGCGCCCGAGAACACGGTGAACGCGGCGGACGCGAGCACGCAGACGACGGCGAGGCCACCGGGCATCCAGCCGAGGAGCGCACGCGCCACGCGCACCAGGCGGCGCGGCGTGTTGCTCTCGCTCATGAGGTAGCCCGCGAGCGTGAAGATCGGGATCGTCGGCAGGACGCTCATGCGCGCGAAGTGGTTGCCGAGCACGTCCTCCACCGCCGACGCGAGCGGCGTCGAGGGGACGACGTCGTTGCCGTGCACCCAGAGGAAGAGCGCGAGGCCGCCGAGGAACGTGAAGAGCGGCGCGCCCATCAGCGCCATGATCGCGAAGAACGCGACGCCCACGCCGATCGACACGTCGCCGATGTGCTGGATGCCGAACCACGCGAGGGCGAGCACCGCGATGACGCCCACGAGCGCGCCCACCGGCTCCGCGGGGCTCTTGATCTCCGCGTACTCGTGCGGGATCGGCGCCGTCGCGTCGAGCGACTTCGTCTTCTGGTGCCGGAGGTAGAGCGGGATCGCGAGCGTCGCGATCGACGCGAGCGACGCGATCAGCACGGGCACGAACGTCGTGGTGCCGAACGCGATCGGCAGCGGCACGAGCAGCGCGACGCACGCGATGATCACCTCGGTGCCGCTCGCCTGCTCGAACGGCGACACGCGCGAGGGATCCTCGGGCGTGCTCGTCACGCCGTCGGGCTCTTCGTGCGGCTTGGACGCGTCGCCCGCGGGCGCCGGCGCGGGCAGCGTCGTCGCGGGCGCCGTGTGACCACCGATCGCCGCCATCAGCTCGTGGAAGCCGTGCAGCAACAAGCGCGCGGCGATGAGCCCGAAGCCCGCCGAGATCATGAACTGGAACTGGAACGTGCGATCGACGCGCGCCCCCTCGATGCCCGAGGTCACCATGCTCGCGACCTGTTCGTCGACGGCGTGGCCCTGCTCGATGAGCGCCTCGAACACGCCGTACGCGAGCGCTGCCGCGACCACCGCGCCGAGCGTGCTCGCGACAGCGACCATCACGCGGCGCACACGATCGGGGAGCAAGCGTCCGATCGCATCGATCGCGAGGTGCTTGCGCCCGCGCGTCGCGAAGCTCGCGCCGAGGAACGCCGCCCAGATGGTGCCGTTCATCAGCACGTCGTCGACGGCGCGCGTGACGTCGTTCTGGATCGACAGCGCCGAGCTCACCGCGCCGATCACCCCCATCGCGATCATCACCGCGACGATGACGACCGAGAGCGAGCTCTCTGCGAGGAGCAGACCTCGATCGACGAGATCGAGCGGCTTGAGGAACGGAGCGGGTTTCGCGGAGGGAGCAGCGCCAGCCATGGGTCGGCAGGGTAACAAGACCGCTCGCGTTTCACGCACGTTTCCGCGGCGCGAACGCGGAAAACATCGAGGCCGCCCGGTTGCCGGGACGGCCTCGACTCCTGTTCAGCGTCGGCCCATGCCGACGCACCGACGGCTGGCGTCAGCGACCGAAGGCCGCGACGCGATCGACGAGCGCCTGATCCGCGATGCGACCGACGAGCGCGGAGCGGACGCGGCCCGCGAGCGTGAGCCACTCCTGGCGCTGCGCCGCAGTGACGGGGTGCACCGTGCCGCCGCGCTCGGTGACCGTGCGGAGCGCGGTCTCCTCGTCGCGACGAAGGTTGCGGCGCGCGAGCTGGTGGAACTGCGTCGCCGTCTCGCCGAGCATCGTGCGCTGCTCCGGCGTGAGCGAGTCCCACTGACGCTGACCGATGACGGTGCCACCGAGGACGATCGTCATCGGCATGTCGGTCATGTGCGTGAGGCGCGAGCACCACTGGAGCGCGATGCAGGGCACCGGCGGCGTGATGACCGTGTCGACGCGGCCCGTCTGGATCGCGCCGAGCACCTCGGGCACCTGCAGCGGGACCGGGTTCGAGCGGACCTGCTCGTAGAACGTCGGGAGCACGCTGTCGTCACGCCACACCCAGGGATGACGCGTCGCGAAGTCCGCGGGCGTGATCGTCTGCTGCGTCGAGAAGATGCGCGACTGACCGACGTCGGCCCAGCCGAGGAGGTGGAAGCCCGCGCCGGTGAAGCCCGCGTCCATGTCCGGCGCGAGCGCGTCGCGCGCCTGATCGAGCTGCGCGTACGTGCGGAGGATGCCGGGCATCTGGAACACGAGCGCAGGACGGTGGATCTGCGCGAGGCCGACGGCGGTGACCGAGGCAGCGTCCAGACGTCCGCTTCGGATCTTGCGGACGACCTCGGCCTCGTCGCCCTGCACGCCGCCGCCGTAGATGCGGAACTGGAGCGAGCGCTCCGAGCGACGACGCAGCTCGCGGTTCCACGCGTCGAACACGCGCATCCAGGTCGAGCCCGGGGGCGCGAGCGTGGCGAGGGAGATGGTGCGCGCGGTGGCTTCCTGCGCCGTGCTCTCGCGTGCGTCCATGGTGACGAGCGCGAACGCGGCCAAGAGCACGAGTGCAAGCTTCTGATGTGTCTTCATCGTTCGGTTCCTTCTCGTTCAGTCCAAGGGAATGAGCCGACGCTCACTCTGCCGCGGCCTCGCCGCCCGACGTCTCTTCCTCCGAGGCAGGCTCCGGCTCGGTGCCCGCGGGATCGAAGAAGTTGTCCGTCTCCTCGAGGTAGCGGCGCGCGCGGCGCTGCGCGAGGAGGTTCGGCAGGCGCTGCTCGGGGTAGCTGTCGACGTCGAACGCGACGACCTCCTGGAGGAGCGACTCGTAGAGCGCGCGGTCCTGGAGCGGGATCGCCACGAGACGGGCCTCGGTCACGAGGAAGAGCAGGTTGCGACGCTGCGTGAGCTCGATCGCGCGATCGATCTCGACGCGCGCGTCAGCAGGACGTCCGCCGAGCGCGGGCGGCGCCGCCGCCATGAGGCCCGCGCGGAGGGCGACGGGCGCGTGATCGAAGTAGCCCGGCGCGATCGCGAACACGCGGTCGGCGATGACCGAGACGTACGCGACGTCGGCGATCGCGCTCATGTCGTCGCGGTGGAGGCTGATGTAGCGAGCCCAGCCGTACGCGGCCCAGAAGAGCACGCGGGCCTCTTCCTCGCTCTGGAAGCGGGCGATGTGCGCCGTGAAGGCCTCGAGGCCCTGGCGCTGCACGGCGAGGATGCCGCCGCCCTCGGGGTGACGACGATCGAGCCACGAGATCGCGATCTCGCGAGCGCGCGTGTAGGCGAGCGAGCTGCGCCCGCGCCAGTGCTCGATGACCTCTTCGTCCGCGCCCTCGAACTCGGCCTGCTCCATGTGCTCTTCCATGAAGCCGTAGCCGTAGGAGGCGTACACGCGCGCGGCCGTCTCGTGCAGCGTCGCGTCGTCGGGCAGGAGGTACATGAGGCCCTCGAACTGCTGGAGCGACGCGGGGATGCCCGCCTCCGCGATCTCGGGATCGCGCATGTAGTTCGCGCCCGGCGAGGCGCGGCGCGTCACCGCCACGGTCGTGCCTGCGGCCGTGAGCTGGAGATCGCAGCCGAACAGCGGCAGCGCGGCGGGGATCGAGGCCAAGGCGAGGACGATGCCGAGGACCTTCTGGAGAGAGATCTGCGTCATGGGGCTCCGGTCGGGACGTGCGAGGTTCACGACCACCGGCCGCGGCGAGCATCGACTCGGAGACGAGCGCTCGCATTCAACGCACGCTCCCGAGAGTCGACCCGACGCGCAGCCTCTGGTCGGCGGCGAGGATACAGGAAAGGCCCAGCGTCGAAAGCCTGTTCGCGATTCCCGACACCCCGCGCACACGGGCGCTCGCGCATGACCACGGCGCCTTCGTCGTGTCAGGTCCCGACCACCCGCGCGTCCATGCTTGACACCTCGGGGACTTGGGTCTATCTAGCCGGTCCCTCGCGCCCGAGGGTGACAATCTGCGGGACTAACTCAGTGGTAGAGTGCGACCTTGCCAAGGTCGAAGTCGAGGGTTCGAATCCCTTGTCCCGCTCTGGAAGAACGCTCTGAAAGACGAGCGGCGATGAACGAGCCCGGTGAGCCAGCCTCCCGGGCTCTTCGTCTTCCGTCGTTCCCTCGCCGCTCGTGCGCTCAGGGTCGGGGCGATGCGGCGAAGAGAGCGCGGAGCGCGCGCAGGCGACGGCGCGTCTCGAGGCGGAACGCGAGCGAGAGGATCGGCTCGAGCAGCCACGCGAGCGCGCGCGGACGCGCGGTGAACGAGAGCGTGTAGATCACGCGGCTGCGCCGCTCGCCGAGTGCCTCGTGACGGATCGAGGCCGCCCACTGATCGAAGAACGGCGGACGGTTGATGAGCTTCACCGCGGCCACTTCGCCGCGTCGAAAGCTCACGTACTCCGTGCGGAAACAGAGGCCTCCGAGGAACCAACGGCCCGTGCACACGGCCACGACCCCGACGCCAGGCGGCCCCGCGCCTTCCACGTACGCCTCGCGGAGGAGCGTGTCCCACGAGAGCCGTCGGGTGTAGTCGTGCACGAGATCGAAGACGGCGTCGGCGCTCGCCTCGATGTCTTCGGAGACTTCGTCTCGCCGACGTCGCACCCGCGGGAGCGTCGCACGCCCCGAGATCCTGCGTTGTCCTTCGGCCGGGGCCTCGGGCACGCTCTGGGGATGACCCTCGCGCCGTGTTCCGGTTGCGCGCGCCACGTGCGCGCCAGTGAGACCGCTTGTCCCTTCTGTGGCGCACCCCGCGCCGGTTCGAGCGCGCTCGATGCCTCGAGCGCGGACGCGGGTCCGCCGCGCGCTTCGCGACAGAGCGTGATGTTCGGCGCGGCCGTGGGCGCGATCGCCGTGTCGTCGCTGCTCTTCGGAGGCGGGTGCGTGTTCGCGTACGGAGCGCCGGCGCCGGCGGACGACACCGCCGCGGTCACCGCGCAGTTGCAGCAAGTCGTCGAGGAGATGGAGCGCCGCGACCGCGCCCACATCAGCCGGCCCGTGCTGGCTGTTGCTGTCGACGAGTTGGCGGACCTGCTCCAGACC
>JAFLCL010000057.1 GCA_017303575.1 Deltaproteobacteria bacterium | reverse complement strand
GCGGCGAGGCGCTGCTCCGCGCGCGCGACGACGCCGCCGCGGCACAGGATCAGACGGCGATGATCATCGCGGTGAACACCGGCCTCGATGTCTTCTACATCGCGGGGGGCCTGCTCATGTTCTTCCTCGGCGAGGCCAACGACCCCGACGACGACTTCCTCTCCGGCTACGGCCTCGCGATGGCCACGCAGGGCGTCGCGCTGCTCGCGTACGACGGCGTCACGTGGGCCTTCGCCGCGGACCGGGCCTCGCGCCTGCGCGCGCTCCTCCGCGATTGATCGAACGGATCGCAGCGCGACGATGACGCGCTACCATCGCGGCCCATGAGCACCCAGGGAAGCATTCGTGAGCGCGTCTCCGCCGAGGAGTGGCAGGTCCGTGTCGATCTCGCCGCGGCCTACCGTCTCGTGGCCGACTTCGGCTGGACCGATCTCGTCTTCACGCACATCTCGGCGCGCGTTCCGGGCCCCGAGCACCACTTCCTCATCAACCCCTACGGGATGCTGTTCGAGGAGATCACCGCCTCGAGCCTGGTGAAGATCGACAAGGACGCGAACATCGTCCTCGACGTCGGTTATCCCGTGAACCCTGCGGGCTTCACGATCCACTCCGCGATCCACGAGGCGCGAGAGGACGCCAAGGCCGTGCTCCACCTGCACACGCCGGACGGCACCGCTGTCGCGACGCTCAAGGAAGGTCTGCTCCCGCTGAACCAGACCGCGCAGCTCGTGATCGGCGAGCTCGCCTACCACGACTACGAGGGCGTCGCGTTCGACCACGCCGAGAAGCCGCGCCTCCAGAAGGACCTCGGCCAGAAGAACGTCATGCTGCTCCGCAACCACGGCACGCTGACCGTGGGCGACAGCGTCGCGGCCGCGTTCACGCGCATGTACTTCCTCGAGCGCGCCTGCACGATGCAGGTCCGCACGCTGAGCCAGCTCGGCCCCGATCGGCACCTCCACCCCACGGCGCCCGACGTGCTCGAGAAGAACGTGATGATTGGCGCGCACGGCGTGTCCGCCGCGAGCCAGTTCCTCGTGTGGCCGTCGCTGCTTCGTCGTCTCGAGCGCAACGCACCTGGCTACAAGGAGTGACGCGCGGGCGTCACGGCGCGACCGCGCTCCACTCGAGGTCGAGGAACCAGCCGCTCTCGTCGCGGCCGTCCTCGATCACGCGAAGCCGGTAGAGCCGCTCGCTCGCGTCGCGCACGAGGAGGCCGTCGCCCACGCAGACGGCCTCGTAGCTCGAGGTGTTCACGCCGCAGAGCAGGTGCGAGCCCGACTCCCACGAGCACATCGACGTGTCGGAGGGGATGTCGGCGAGCGACGAGAAGCTGCTCGTGCTGGTGCCCGTGCCGATCTCGCCGAAGCGGCACACCGGACGCGCGCCCGACAGCGTGAGGTAGCGACCGAGGTACGCGTGCACGTCGAAGTCCCACTCGGGCTCGTCGGCCCGCACCTCGCCATCGCTCAACCGCAGCCCCTCGCACGCGACCAGATCGGCGCAGCGCAGCGTCGCCCGACACGTGCCTGCAAACGGATCGCAGCGCTCGCTGGACGCCGCGTCGGCGACCGGACCGGCATCGTCGCCGAGGTGCGAGGCTGGTCCCGTGCACCCTCCGAGGAGAGCACCGACGCCGAGCACGCACGCACCGAACGAGCGGAGGACCGCGGCTGGAAGACCGTGAGAGAGCATCGCGTCGCGCATGGCCTTCAGTGTGCCCGTGGCCCGCCCGTGCGGAAGTGCACGACGATGCACGGTCAGCGTGCATGAATCCACAGGCCGTGCGGACCGTCGACACCGAGCCCCGCGCCACCCAAGCTCGCGTGTGTGGACGCTCCCTCGAGCTCGACGCTCCTGCCGCTCGATCGCATCCGCGCGATCACGCGCGAGCTCGTCACGCGCATGTCGAAAGACCTGATGATCGGGTTCTTCTTCGCCAAGGTCGATCTCGAGCGCCTCGCCGAGCTCGAGCACCAGCACGCCGCGCGCTTGCTCGGGCACGACGTCGTGTACGAGGGCCGTCCGCTCGAGGCGGCACACTTCCCGCGCCGCATCTTCGGCGGTCAGTTCGATCGTCGGGTGGTGCTCTTGCGCGAGGTCCTCGCGCGCCACGCGGTGCCCGACGCGGTCCGTGATCATTGGCTCGCACACACCGAGTCGCAGCGCGATCGCGTCGTTGAGCCGAGCGCACCCGACTGCGGCTGAGCTCGCGCTCGCGCTCACCGATCGAGGAACGCGCGGAACGCGGCGGCGTTCTCCTGGCTGACGAGCACGTCCTCCGTGGTCGGAGGAGCGAGCGTGACCTCGATGCGACCCCGCCCGCCCGACCGGAACGAGACGATCGCGCTCGCGTGCGCGAGAAAGCCTCGGTTCAGGCGAAAGAACTCCGCGCCCTCGAGGTCCTTCTCGAGCTGCCCGAGCGTGCGATCCACGAGGTGCTCGCGGCCCTCGCGATCGATGGCCAGCGTGAGCTTGTCGTCGGCCTTGAGGTACGCGATCTCGCGCACGGCGAGCGCACGCTGCTCGGCCTTGTGGCGCACGAGGATGCGCTCCCGCGGACGGCGCGACACCAGCGCGGCGGCCTCGCGCGCCTCGTCGCGGCCGAACAGACGCTTCATGCGATCGAGCTTCGCGAGCGCGCGCGCGAAGGCCTCGCGATCGATCGGCTTGAGGAGGTAGTCGACGCTGAGGTGTCGGAAGGCCTCCTCGATCCACGCGTCGTACGCCGTCACGAAGATCACCGGCGCTTCGATCACGCCTTCCTCGAACAACGCGAGCGCGCTTCCATCGGCGAGACGAATGTCCGAGATCACGAGATCGATCGGCGCCCGCTCGTTCGCGAAGACCTCACGCGCGTCGGCCAGCGACTCGAGCTCGGCGATCACGCGGGCCTCGGGCGCGAGCTCGCTCAGGAGGCGCACGAGGAGACGCCGGGCAGGCGCCTCGTCCTCCAGCACCACCACGCGCAGCGCCGTCACGAGAGCCTCGTCATGCGAGCCTCGGCGTGGAGGTGAATCGCACGTCGAAGCGCTCCGCGGAGGGTGTGACCTCGAGGCGACCGCCATACGCCAGACGCACACGCTCCTCGAGGTTGGCGAGCCCCACGCCCGTGCCGCGCGATCCCTCACGAGGCTTGCGCGCGTGCGAGACGAGCACGCCCTCGCCGTCGAGTCGCACCGTCACCACGAGCGGGCTCTTGGTGCTCACCACGTTGTGCGCGAGCGCGTTCTCCACCAAGAGCTGCACGCTCGTCGGCGGAAGCGCGCGCCGTTCCCATCCCTCGTGCGTCTCGACCTCGAGGCGGAAGCCGTCGTCGAAACGGAGCGCGCAGAGCTCGGCATAACGACGCACGAAGGAGAGCTCGTCCGCCGCGCTGACGAGCTCACGCTCGCTGGTGTCGAGCAGGTAGCGGAGCATGGCCGCGAGGCTCGCGTTGAAGCGCTGCGCGCGCGAGGGATCTTCGGCCAGGAGCGCGCCCAGCGTGTTGAGGCAGTTGAAGAGGAAGTGCGGATCGATCTGGCGCCGCAGGGCGAGCAGCTCGCTCTCCACGCGCGCCCGCTCGGCCGCGGCGACGCGCGCACGATCGGCCTCGCGTTGCTTCACGAGCAGCACGGTCTCGTACACGTGCGCGACGAAGACGACGCAGATCACGTTCGTGAGCACCACGCCGACGAACGCGCTCGTCTCGAGCGCCGGCCCACCTCGGAGGTGCGACCACGCGCCGAGCGCTGCGACGGTGAGCGGCGCTGTGAAGAGCACGATGCCGAGCGCGAGCCGGGCCACGCGCAGCCACGGCCTCTCGAGCCAGTCGAAACGATCCGCGGTCACGAACAGGAGGTGTCGGTTGCCTTGCCAGAGCGCGAACGCGAGCGCGAGGAACAGCACTTGTCCCAGCCACGCGATCGGGCTCGAAGGGCCGAGCGAGCCGTAGAGATCGAACACGATCGGGATCGCGACACCGAAGCACGGGATGCCGAGCGCGCGCGGCCAGAAGTCGTCGATCGGTGCGTCGCCTTCGAGGGCTCGATCCATGCGTCGGATCTACCAGGAACGGGCGCGACTTCGTCCGCTGCGCGTGCGGTCTCGTCCTTCGGATCGCGGGGCTCGTCCGAACCTCTGCAGTGCGGGGCGCGTGCGAGACGACCTTCGCGGCCATGGATCCCTCTCAGCTCCACTGGCCCGCGATCCTCTGCGCGGCGCTCCTCACGTTCCTCCTCGGCGGCCTCTGGTACTCGCCGCTGCTGTTCGGTCGCGCGTGGCAGAGGCTCGTCGGCCTCGACGACGCCGAGCTCGGCAAGGGCCTGGGCCGTGTGTTCGGCGGCGCCGCGATCTGCGCGCTCGTCGGTGCCACGAACCTCGCGATGTTCCTCGGTCCCGACGCGACGCTGGGCTTCGGGCTCGCCGCAGGCGCCGCGACCGGCGTGGGATGGATCGCCACCGCGCTGACGACGACGTTCCTCTTCGAGCGACGGCCTCCGACGCTCATCGCGATCGACGCCGGCTATCACGCCGTCGCCTACACCGCGATGGGCGCCCTGCTCGGCGCTTGGCACTAGAGCGCTGTGGTGATGCGCGCGCTCGATCACGCCTTGCCGTCGAGCGGTGCCTCGCAGAGCTCGCGTCGACCGCAGCCCGCGCACTCGGCTCCGCGCCACAAGTGCTCGTAGAGGCCCTGCACCTCGTCGAGCAGCACCTCGTCCTCGGTGACGAAGCCGAGCTCGAAGTTGCGGTTGCGATCACCCTTCGCGCCGAGCCCTGCGCCCGTCCAGTTCGCGCTGCCGAGGTAGAGCGTGCGGCCATCGACGATCACGCACTTGAGGTGCACGCGCGGACAGAGGCGCATCTCGAGACCGCCGGTGACGAGCCGCGGGTGATCGTCGAAGCTCGCGCGGAACGGTCCGCTCGGCATGGCCGCGTGGAGCATGCGCAGCTCCACGCCGCGCGCCGCGAGACGATCGAGGGTGGCGAGCACCGAGCGGTAGCTCTTGCGACGGCCCGGCATCTGGAGATCGTCCTCGACCAGCATCTCCTTCAGGTTCGCGGTCGCGATCCACACGCTGACCTTTGCCTCGCGTACGGCCTGCACGACGCTCTCGTAGTGGCCGCGCCCGCTCACGAAGCGCATGCGGATCGCGCGCTCGTCGCGCACGAAGTCGAGCCGTGAGTCTGCGAGCGGAAGATGCCGTCGCGAAGACGCCGTGGTGCGCCGCCTCTTCGAGCTCGGGGCCGACTCGGTCTTCGGCTTCGTGGCCGGGGCTCGTGTCTTCTTCGCCGGCTTCGTCTTCCTCACGCGCGGATCGTAGGGGAGACGCAGATCGATTGACTGTTTTCCATCACCCCGCTCCACTACAGGCACGTGCGACACCCTCTCGCGACGTGTGAACGTGCCTTCAGCGCCACGGCCGCGATCGTCGTGATCGCCGCGCTGAGCGCATGCACCGGCCAGATCAGCTCGGTCACGCACGAGCCCATCCACCTCATGGACGGTGGCGCACGACCCGACGCGATCGGCGCACCTCCGCCCGATGCCTACGCGCCTCCCGGTACCGACGCGTGGCTCCCGCCGAGCCCGGATGCCGCGACGTGCGACCCCGGCGACGATCGGTCGAGCGCCGTCTACTACGGCACGCGCGAGGACACGACGCTCGACCTCACGCCGGGGCAGGTCCTCGCGATCGCGCGCGTCGAGCTCGGCGGTGGTCTGTGCTCGGGCCTGGTGATCCGTCCGCGCTGGGTGCTCACCGCGGCCCACTGCGCGGGCGGCAGCGGCTCGATCAGCGTCGGCAGCAACCCCGATCGTGTCGACCAGGAGATCGGCGTGCGCCGCGCGATCACCCACCGCTCGCTCGATCTCATGCTCCTCGAGCTCACCGAGGACGCGACGACAGCGGTGCCGGGTCTCACACCGATCGACGTCTACCCCAGCGCGCTCACGGGCCTCATCGGTCGCACCGCCGAGGCCGCTGGCTACGGGCAGCGCGACGACGGCGGCTCGGGCGATCGACGCTTCACCGCAGAGCCGATCGTCGAGGTCTCGAGCGAGTACGTCTCGATCGACGGCATGGGTCGACGCGGCGTGTGCTTCGGCGACTCGGGTGGTCCCTTGATGATGCGCGAGGGCGGCCAGGTGTACGTGCTCGGCGCGCTGTCGAACGGTGACCCATCGTGCGTCGGCGTGGACAACTACGCGCGGGCGGATCTCGGTCGCAGCTGGATCGTCGAGAACGCGGGCACGCTCAGCCCGCCCGTCGATCCGTGCAGCGGCGAGACGCTCGCAGGCCGCTGCGAGGGCACGACGGCGGTGTGGTGCGAAGGCGGCGCGGTACGACGTCGCGAGTGCGGACGCTGCGGTCAGTCGTGCGGCAACGTGCCGTCCGTCGGCGGCTCGTACTGCCTCTGACGCTCGCGTCGCGTAGGCTGCGCGCGCCTTGTCGTCTTCCGTGCCACCTCGCGATCGCGCCGCGCCCGACATCGTCGTCGAGAAGCTCCGCAAGGAGTACCGCGTGGCCAAGCGCGAGCCGGGCTTCGCGGCGGCGTTCCGCGCACTGTTCCGTCGCCGCTACGAGACGGTCGTCGCCGTCGACGACATCAGCTTCGAGATCGCAGCGGGCGAGCGCGTCGGCTTCCTCGGTCCGAACGGCGCGGGCAAGACGACGACGCTCAAGATGCTCGCGGGTCTGCTCCATCCCACGTCGGGCACGTGCACCGTGTCGGGCTTCACGCCGCGCGAGCGAGAGGTCCGCTTCCTCGAGTCGGTCACGCTCGTGCTCGGACAGAAGCAGCAGCTCCTCTGGGACCTGCCGCCCGTCGACACGTTCGAGCTCAACCGCGCGATCTACCAGGTGCCGCAGAAGGACTTCGAGGCGCGCGTCTCCGAGCTCACGACGCTGCTCGATCTCGGCGACCTCGTGAAGAAGCCCACGCGCGAGCTCTCGCTCGGTGAGCGCATGAAGTGCGAGCTCGTGGCCTCGCTGATCCACGCCCCGCGGGTGCTCTTCCTCGACGAGCCGACGATCGGCCTCGACGTCACGATGCAGGCCACCGTCCGCGAGTTCGTGCGCACGTACAACGAGCGACACGCCGCGACGCTCGTGCTCACGAGCCACTACATGGACGACGTGCTCGCGCTCTGTCCGCGCATCCTCGTCATCGACAAGGGCGCGCTCAGCTACGACGGCTCGGTCGAGGAGCTCGTCCAGAAGGTGCGCCCCGACAAGCGCATCACCGCGCGCTTCGCGACGAACGTGGAGCGCGTAGACCTCGAGCGCTTCGGCACGATCGTCACCCACGAGCCCACGCGGGCCGTGGTGTCGGTCCCCCAAGACGAGCTCGCGTCGCGCGCGCAGGCGATGCTCGCGTCCTTGCCGATCCGCGACTTCGAGGTGGTCTCCGCGCCGCTCGAAGAGGTGCTCGCCGAGCTCTTCGCGCGCACGCGCGCCGCCCGCTCGAGCGCGCCTGCGGGCACCGGAGAGCCCGCGCCGTGAGGACGCTGCGTGTTCTTCCGACGATGTTCCGCATCGGCTTCCACGAGGCGATGGCGTACCGCGCGGAGCTCTTCGTCTGGATGCTCACGACGACGATGCCGCTCGTGATGCTGCCGCTCTGGCTCGCGGTGAGCGAGACCGGACCCGTCGGCGGATACGACGCGGAGCGCTTCATCGCGTACTTCCTCGTCGCGTTCGTCATCCGACAGCTCACCGCCGTGTGGGCGAGCTACACGATGCACTTCGAGATCGTGCACGGCACGCTCGCGATGCGGCTGATGCGGCCGGTGCATCCCTTCTGGGCCTACGCGATCGAGAGCCTCTCCGCGATCCCGCTGCGCCTGGTGATCGCCCTCCCCGTCTCGATCCTCGTCCTCGTGATCACCGCGGGCCATCACCTCGTGGGCGAGCTGCCGACGGCGCTCCTGGGCCTGGTCGCGATCGTGGGCGCGTGGTCGATCGCGTTCTTCGCCAACGTGGCCATCGGCGCGATCGCCCTCTTCACCACCTCGAGCCTCAAGCTCGTCGACGCGTGGCTCGCCGGCTACTTCGTCATGAGCGGATACCTGGTGCCGCTCGCGCTGTTTCCGCCGTCCGTGCGCGCCGTCCCGTACTGGCTCCCGTGGCGCTACCAGCTCGGCTTCCCCGTCGAGCTGTGGACGGGCGCGCTCTCGCGCGAGCAGGTCCTCACGCAGCTCGCCTCGCAGTGGTGCTGGGTCGCGATCCTCGCGTGCCTCGCCGCGCTCGTCTGGAACCGAGGCCTCGCGAGATTCTCCGCCGTGAGCGGCTGAATGGACCCGCGACGAACGCGGCCATCCCGATCACGGGGGATGGACCGCTCGCGCTCGATCACGTGCATGGGATGGACGTTGGTGAATGGCAGTCGCTCTGCGCCGCGGCCTGGCGCAACCAGCGACTGACCGAACGCGAGCGCACTCAGCGGCGCGTCTTCTTCGCCTCGTAGCCCGCGACCTTCATGCCGAGGGACTCGGCCAGGAGCACCGCCGTCTCCACGGAGATGCGCAGGCCCTTGATCTTGTTGCGCGCGGGATCGACGAACGCGCCCTGCGCGGTGCCGAGGTTCGCCTTGCCGAGGCTCGAGCCCTCGAAGCTCGCGCCCGCGAGGTCGCAGCCCGACAGATCCGCTTCGACGAGATCGCACTCGACGAAGCTCGACGCGCGCAGGTTGCAGTCGCGGATCGTCAGCTTGCGGAGGTTCGTGCGACGAAAGACGGCGTACTCGAGGTTGCACTCCTCGAAGCGCACGTCGGGGTTGGACGCGAGATCGGTGAAGTCCACGCCGAGCAGCTTCGAGCGACGGAGCACCACCCCCGAGAGCGCGAGGCCTGCCGGATCCATGCGCGTGAGGTCGCAGTCCTCGAAGACGCAGTCCTCGAGGCGCGTGCGACGCCAGCGCGTCTCGATCAGCTTCGCGCCACGGAACGTGCACCGGTAGAGCTCCTTGCCCCCGAGATCGAGGCCTTGAGCGTCGAGGCCGGTGAAGGTCTCGCCCTCGAGATCGGTCTCGCTCCGCAGGCGTTCGAGCGTGCTCATGCGCGCCCGATAGCACGGCCGCGCGCCGTGACGCGTCGCGCCCTCGCTGGTACGGTCGCGCCGCTTCGATGGCCCCTCCCTCGAACGGTCGCGATCGCGCCTGGCATCTGGTGTCGTTGCTCGTGCTCGTCGCGATCGCGGTCGCACAGCTCTGGCCCGGCCTCTCGAACGACCTCTCGCCGCCGATCAGCTGGGACCACGGCAGCCACCTCAACAAGGCGATCCTCACGTGGGAAGCGTTTCCCACGCTGCGTCGCTGGACCGACCTCGTCGAGAACGGCGTCCCGCTCAACACCGTGTACACGGCGACCGGCACGCTGCTGATCCTCGTCGTGCGCGTGTTCACGCAGCACCTGGCGTGGACGCAGACGTACGCGATCTCGATCGTCGTGTTCCGCGTGCTCGTCGCGCTGTCCGTCTACCGGCTCGCGCACGTGCTGCGGGCCGGCACGCTCGGCGCGCTCGCCGCCGGCGTGATCTACCTCGCCGACTTCGGCGACCACAGCGAAGGCGGCTGGTTCTACGAGGTGCAGTACGGCGTGTGGCCGATGTCGCTCGCGATCGCGGCCTTCTTCGTGGGCATCGCCGAGCTGCTCGAGTTCCTCGATGGCGGTCCGCGCAAGCACGCGACGTGGGCGATGCTGTGGCTCGGCGTCGCGCTCTTCTCGCACCAAGCCACGCTCCTCGCGATCGGCAGCGTGATCCCCGCGCTCGTGCTCGTGCGCATGACGAGCACCGAGACCGATCTGCGCGCCGACCTCCGCAAGCTGATCCCCGTCCTCGGCATCGCGGGCCTGCTCTCGCTCTGGTGGCTCTTCCCGATGTTCGGGTTCACCGCGTGGCTCGACGACCACGGTCAGCTCTACGCAGGCACGCCCGACATCGGGCACCGGTTCTTCACGGGCGAAGGCATCCTCCGCGGCGGGCACTTCACGAGCGTCCTCACCGCGATCGGTCTGCTCTACGGTCTCTTCACCGGCGAGCCGCGACGTCGCTCGCTCGCGGCCGCCGCGCTCGTCGCGATGATCATCGCGTCACCGGGCTGGCTGCTCGGCCCCGACATGCTGCGCATCATGCCGTCGCTCGGGCGCATCGTGTTCCCGCGCATGATGACGATCAGCAAGCCCATCGCGTTCGCGCTCGCGGGCGTGGTGCTCGGTGATCTCGCGATGCGCGCATGGCGCAGCTCCGAGCGCGCGCTTCAGACCCCACGCGGCAAGGTCGGCCTCGCGCTCTCGCTCGCAGCGCTCACGCCCTTCCTCGTGCGCGCGCCGGAGGCGTTCGAGACGCTGGTGATCGAGCGCGAGTACACCTCGACGAGCACGCTCGGCGAGTGGTCGAGCTGGCAGGCCGCGTGGCACTGGGTGCGCGAGCGACGCACGAACGAGGATCGGGACGCTGGCTTCTACCGGGTGTTCTGGTTCCACGAGGGCACGCACCTCGGACAAGCGGGACCTGCGTACACGCACGTGCCCGGTCACATCACGGGCGTGCTCGTGGGCGAGGCCTTCCGCAACACCTCGGACGGCACGCACCCCGATGCCCTGCGCGCGATCAACGTCCGCTACGTCGTCGGCTTCGCCGATCTGCCGCAGCCGCTGCGGGGTCAGACGACGCTGATCACGACGCTCGATCAAGCGCGGATCTACGAGCTGCACGACTGGTCGGGGGAGACAGTCTCGGATCTCGCAGGCGAGGTGCATCCGAGCGTCACGAACCTCGAGGACGAGCGCGTGGTCTTCACGCCGAACGGCGCGCGCGAAGTCGTCGTACGCCGCGCCTTCGCGCCGCCGTGGCACGCGTACGCGGATGGCGACGAGATCCCGATCGCGCTCGAGCGTGTCCCCGACAGCCCGCACCTGCGCCTGATGCGGCTCTCCCTTCCCGAGGGCACGCAGCGCGTCGAGCTCCGCTACGCGGGCCTCGGTGCGCGCGGCGTGATCGGCTGGCTCGGCACGCTGCTCGGCCTGGCGATCGTGCTCGCGTACGCGTTCGAAGATCGATGGCCTGCACGCATGAAGGCCGCCCGCTCACGCACGACGCTCGCGATCGCGGATCGTTGGGCGCGTGTGCCCGAGGCTCCGCGCGTGTTCCTCGAGACGCACTGGGCTCACCTCGTGCTCGCCCTTCCCGTGCTCGGCTTCGCGCTGCTCGCGGCGCGCGCGCTCCGCGGCTACCACGTCGCGCATCACCTCGAGGACGTCTCGCTCTCGTACCGCGCGTCGGCCGGTGCGCCCCTCGAGCCCTGCACCGGCGGCGCGCCTCACTGCGTCGAGGCAGGCGTCACGCTCGCGGCCGAGCCTGCCTGCGTCGATGGGTGGTTCCGCTCCTGCATCTCGTCAGGCCCGCCCTCGCACGGTGTGCTCGCGATCGAGCTGCCTCACGCACCGAGCACCGGCACGCTCGAGCTCGGCGCAGGCGTGTCGGACGACGCATGGCAGCGCGGCGACGGCGAGCCGATCACCGTCCACGCCTTCGGCGGTGACACCGATCTGGGCACGCTCGAGATCCCCAACGGGCGCCACTGGGAGACAGCGTCGTACCCGCTCACGGGGAGCGGCCCGGTCCGCCTCGAGATCGAGGGAGGCGCACCGGGCCGACATCACTTCTGCTTCGACGCGATCGTTCGCTGATCGGCGCGCGCTCGATCAGCCGGCGCTGGGCGCCTGCGGGATGCGATCGCGGAGATCGACGAGGATCTCTTCGGCGTGCGAGCGCAGCTCCGAGTCGACGGCGCTCGTCGTCGAGACGCCCATCCAGATCACCGCGCGCGTGCTCGCGTCGTGGAGCATCACGACCAGCGTCTTGGTGCGCACGGGCGCGTCGGGGTTCGTGCTCAAGTCCGAGCTCGCCATCGCAGTGCTCGGGTCGTTGCGGGGATCGGTGAGGAGCACGCCGTACGTCACGAGCATGTCGGCCGTCTCGGGCGTCTCGGCGCGCGCGTAGCCGCGCGAGGCCATCACGTGGTGCATCGAGGTCTCGACGAGGTCGTCGAGCTCGCCGTGGTTCACGGGGTTGTCGACGATCGCGTAGGTGCGGTGTGTGTGCGTGCTCGGATCGATCGTCGTGCGGTGCGCGACGCGGAACGAGCTGCCGCAGCCGAGCGCCGCGAGCGCGAGAGCGCAGGCGAACGGGACGACGAGCTTCTTCATGGGGCCTCCTCGAGGATGTTGTGTGTGTTGCGTCCCCCGTTGCGGTAATCGTGCCGTCCGCTGGCGTGTGCCCTCGCGTCTCGCTCGGTGTCGTCGACGCCGTGTCGGCGTCACAACTGACCTCACGGGCTGTCCGGCGCGCGCGACACGAGCGTCGGAGCACCCCGACAGGTGTCTCTTCGGGCCATCGCGGCGTTTCGCCACGGGCGCTCGGCGCCGCGGCGCAGGCGCTCTCACTCCCGTCAGCGAGCGCCGCGGGACGCGATCGCGGCGCGCTTCACCAACGCGCGCAGCCACGCATGCATCGGGTCGTGCTGCATGCGCGCGTGCCACGCCATGAGCACCGCGAACGAGCGGAGGGCGATGGGTGGCTGCAAGAGCTGGAGACCGTCCACGCGGGCCATCGCGGTGAGCACACGACGCGGTCCCGTGAGGATGAGATCCGTCGAGGCCACGACGCGTGGGGCCGCGAGGAAGGTGTGCGTGCGCACCGCGATGCGTCGTGACAGCCCCTTCCGAGCGAGCGCCTCGTCGACGACGCTGCCTGGCGTTCCCGCGGGCGAGATGAGCACGTGCGAGAGCGAGGTGTACTGCTCGAGCGACAGCTTCTTCTTCACCGTCGGGTGTCCCGCGCGCACCACGCACACGAAGTCGTCCTCGAAGAGGTGTGTCGACATCGCGTCCGGCGGGATGTTCGAGCGCACGCCGATCACGAGATCGACACGACCCGTGGCCAACGCGTCGCTCGGATCGCTGCCGATCGGTCGACTGGTCAGCGACACGTGCGGAGCTTCCTTCGAGAGCAGCGCGCTCAAGCGAGGCAGGAGATCGGCCTCGAGCAGGTCGACGCTGGCGAGCACGAACGTGCGCTCGAGCGTCGTCGGATCGAGCGCCTCGGGCCGCGTCAGCGCCGTCGTGCGACGCAGGATCTCGCGCACCTCGGGCGCCAGCTGATCGGCGCGCGGCGTGGGGACGATGCCCCGTGGTGCGCGCACGAAGAGCGGATCCCCGAGCGCGTCGCGCAAGCGGGTGAGCGCCCGGCTCACGGCCGGTTGGCTCAGCCCGAGCAAGCGCGCTGCGCGCGTGAGGTGTCGCTCGCGGTGGAGGTGATCGAAGACGCGGAGGAGATCGAGGTCGAGCGGCGCCATCGCGGGAGGCTACCGTCGCGATGCGTTCCGTGCATCACCACGATGACGAGCATGCATGGGACGCATGATGCGCGATCGGGCACGTTCCCTCTCGTGGACGCACCGAGGCGGCGCGTCGAGGAGGAGAAGAGCCATGTACGTCGTCTTCGGAGCGAACGGGAACACCGGCAAGGTCGTCGCGAGCACGCTGCTCGATCGAGGTGAGAAGGTGCGCGTGGTCGCGCGCGACGCGTCGAAGGTGAGCGAGCTCGCGGCGCGTGGCGCCGAGGTCGTCACCGCGGACGTGGAGAACGCGGACAGCGTCGCCAAGGCGCTCTCGGGCGCGAAGGGTGTGTACCTTCTCGTGCCGCCCGACATGGCCAGCACGGACCTCGTGGCGCGCGGACGGACGATCGTCGACGCCTACGTCGCGGCGCTCGCGAAGAGCCCCGTGCCTCACGCCGTCGTGCTGAGCTCGGTCGCAGCGCAGCAGCCTTCGGGCACGGGCCCGATCGTCATCACGCACTACGCAGAGACGAACCTGCCGAAGGTGAAGGGCACCACCTTCACGTTCGTGCGCGCCGCGTACTTCATGGAGAACATCCTCGCGAACGTCGGCGCGATGAAGGGCGATGGTGTCCTCCCGGTGTTCGGCGGGGGCGAGACCTACCCGTTCCCGATGATCGCGACGCACGACATCGGCGTGATCGCGGCCGAGGCGCTGCTCGCGCCTCCGCAGGAGCACGCGTGGATCGAGCTCTCCGGTCCGAAGGAGTATTCGTTCGCGGACGCGGCTGCGTTCGCGAGCAAGACGCTCGGCCGTGAGGTGAAGCCGCTCGTCCTGCCGATCGACGCGATGGTGCCGACGCTCACGCAGTACGGGATCTCGGCGAACGTCGCCGGTCTCTACCGCGAGATGACCGAGGGCCTGGGCAAGGGCCTGGTGGTCTTCGAGGGCAAGGGCAAGGCTGTGCGCGGCGAGGTCACCCTCGACCGAGTGCTCGCGCCCGCGCTGGGTTGATGGCTGGGCTGTTGTCGCCTGGCGGAGCGCTGGGTGGATCACCCAAAGACGAAGGCCCCGGGAGCCGTAGCTCTCGGGGCCTTCGCACGTGGGCTCGTCACCCCGCGTGAGCGGGGCACGTCGTCAGCGACGACGACGCGCGAGCACGCCAGCGATCATGGCGAGGATGCCGAACGCGAGCGGCGCACTACTGCGCTCGCTGCGACCGGGCACGCTGCAGGCGCAGCCCGTCGGCTCGGTCATCGGATCGATTGCGGCATCAGGCGAGACCGAGCCCGCATCGACTCCACCACCGTCGGTGCGCGGCGTCGCCGCGTCCGCGCGCGGACCACCGTCGACGCCGGGCGGCATGGCCGCATCGACCTCGACCGTCATGCCGGCGTCGTCCTCGACCACCATGCCGGCGTCCTCGCCCATCATCATGCCCGCGTCGCTCGTGCCGCAGCCTGCGATGGGGTCGTTGACGCAGAGGCCGTCCGCGCCACACGCATCGGCCGTGCACTCGTCCGCGTCGTCGCAGTCGAGGGCGGTGTGCGAGCAGCTGCCGTCCGCCTCACACGCGTCGACCGTGCACGCGTCTGCGTCGTCGCAGTCGGTGGCGGTCTCCGCGCAGATGCCGGTCGTGAGGTTGCAGCTCGGCTCGGTGCAGAGGTCGCCGTCGCCCTCGCTGCAGTCGCCGTCGTTCTCGCAGCAACCCGTGATCGGGGTCGTCGTGCACCGGTTCGACACGCAGGTGTCGGTGGTGCAGCTGTCGCCGTCGCTGCAGTCACCCGCGCTGGCGCAGCAGTCGGCGATGTCGGTGTTCGTGCAGACGCCGGTCGTGGTGTTGCAGCGATCGGTCGTGCACGCGTCGCTGTCGCCGCAGTCCGCGTCGTCGTCGCAGCAGCCGGGGACGGCCGTGGTCTCGCAGCGGTTCGTGCGGAGGTTGCAGCTCGTCGGCGAGCACGTGCTTCCGCCCGAGCAATCCGAGTCCGCCGTGCAGCAGCCGGTGATGGGCAGGCTCGCGCACGAGCCACCCGCGCCGCTGCAGCGCTCCGCGGTGCAGACGTCGCCGTCGTCGCTGCAGTCCGCGTCGAGGTTGCAGCAGCCCGCGATCGGCGTGGCCTCACAGCCCGCCGGGTCCACGCACATGTCGGCCGTGCACGCGTTGCTGTCGTCACAGGTGAGCGAGGTGCCCGCGCTGCAGACGCCCGCGCGACAGGTCTCGTCGCCGTTGCAGCTCACGCCATCGGCGCAGGCAGTTCCGTCCGGACGCGTGCCATCGGCGGGGCAGGTCGCGAAGCCATTGCAGGCCTCCGCCACGTCGCACGCGCCAACCGCCGCGCGACAGACCGTTCCGATCGTGAGGACCGAGTCGGTCGGACAGATCGCAGCCGCGCCGCTGCAGTACTCGGCTGAGTCACACACACCCGCCGCCGCACGGCAGAGCGTGGAGACCTGGAAGGTGTCGATGGGACATGCCGCGCTCGAGCCCGTGCAAGACTCAGCCACGTCGCAGTCGCCGCCGACCGCACGACACACCGTCGCGCTGGAGAGGAATCCATCGGCCGGACACGCGCCCGACGTTCCATCGCACGCCTCGGCGACGTCGCACGAGCCGGCGGAAGCGCGACAGGTCGTGGTCGCCGCGACGAGCGTGCAGCTCGCGGTACAACACGAGCCCGACGTGCCGTTCGCGGCGCCCTGGTCACACGCCTCGGTCCCGTTGGTGATCGAGTCGCCACACACCGCAGCGGGCGGCGTCAGGACCGTGCGGCGACCAGAACGAGCCGTCAGAACCGCCAAGTTGCAGTTCGGTGAGCAAGCCGGGGTGACGAACGTGTCCGTGGTCGAGCCCGTCGTGCTGCGCGCCCCGATCGTTCCACCGGCCGGTGCATCACTGTCGAGGGTCACTGTTCCGACGATGGGGCCGTAGTTGACATGAATGATGTTCGAGCCCTCGAACAGGACGATCTGAAACGAGACGTGGTTGCCCGCCGTCGCTCGCTGGGGGTACGCACGAACTTCCCGCCACTCCACCGTGAATGTGCGTGAACCGACAGCTCCAGCCGTCTGCGTCACGATCGAGCCGAACGGCCCAGCGGTCGTGCCGAGATGAAAATCGTCCCAGAACGGAGCGAGCATGCCGGTGAGCAGTGTTCCGTTGGAGAAAGCGATCTGCGTCGTGGAGGTCGCCGTCGGGTGGAAGATCACCGCCCCGTTCACGCCGACGGTCATCGCCGTAACGCTGACGCCGTAGTACTGGAATGGGAACGGGAGTGTGACGAGGGCCTCGCCGTCGTCGACGCTATCCGTGGTGAGGGTCGCGCCACCGCTGGCCACGTAGGTCGCTGCCACGTCGGTGATTGTGTACTGCGCGCTAACCGCACTGGGCATCGCGCCGACGCATAGCAGCGTCGCGACGAGCCCCAACCAAGTTGAAGTCGCTTTCATCGATCCTCCCTACAACATGTCTCGCTCTGCCAACCGCCGCGGATAGTCACCCAATTGGCACACCCGACACAAGCGTTCAGTCGTGGGATCCGGGGCGCGGATGGCTGTCGTTCTCGTCGAGACCGATCCGCCGTTTGGCGAAGCCCCGAATCACGAGCCACGAGAACAGGCCCACTGGGCCGAACATCAACGTGAGAAAGAGTGAGGGGACGACCCAGACGTGCGCGAGCCCGAGGCGTCGGCAGTCACGCGCCTCCCACGCGCCCACGAAGAGATCGAACACCAAGTAGTGCGTCCAGCACGCGATGATCGTGTGGGGCGTGGTGAAGATCCGCGTCACCCCCTCGAGCGAGAAGAAGTGCGCGCCCTGCGGGCCCGGTGAGTCCCCGAACAAGAGGATCGCGTACGGGATCGCGAGCAGCGCGCACATCGCGCCGGAGTGCACGACGAGCTCGGTGAATCTCGAGCGCGGCGCGAGCGCGAGGCCCAGCCACGCGGGAAGAACGGAGTAGTTCAGGATCGAGAAGACGACCTCGTCGGCGCTCATCGCCCGAGGGTACGCGCCACGAACGCCTCGACGAACGGCGTCGCGGGAGAGCGGGCCAGATCGTCGAGGGAGCCGCGCTGCGTGACCCGCCCCGCTTCGAGCACGAGCACATCGGCGTCGAGCCTCCGCACGTCGTCCGCATCGTGAGTGACCACGACGGCGGGCACGGGGTGGCGCTCGAGCACCCGCACGAGGAAACCGAGCACGTCGCGACGCCCCAGCGCGTCCAGCGACGAAAGGGGCTCGTCGAGCAGCAGCGCCACCGGATCGATCACGAGCGCCCGCGCGAGCGCGAGGCGCTGACGCTCCCCACCCGAGAGTCTTTGCACAGAGCGTGAGCGCAGCGCGCCCAGCTCGAGCTCCTCGAGCAACCGATCGATCCGAGCGGACGCCTCGCCCGCCGGCACGCGCGCCAGCTCCGTCGCCAGCCCGAGGTTCCCGCGCACGTCGAGGTGTGGAAAGAGGGCACCGTCCTGCGGCACGAAGCCGAGACGTCGGTCCTCGATCGGCGCGTCGCGATCCGACTCGGAGTCGCGGAGCACACGTGTCCCGATCGCAACGCGTCCTTTGCATCCGCGCGCGCCGAGCAGCATCGCGAGCAGCGAGGACTTGCCCGCGCCGTTCGGTCCGACGATCGCGAGCGCTCGCGACGACGTCTCGAAGGCCACGTCGAGATCCAGAGTGCCGACTCGGCCCCGCACGCTCGCCGAGAGGATCGCTCGCTCCGATCCGCTCACGCGTGGGCCTCGCTGCGTCGCTCGAGCACGCGGACCACGACGAGCACCACGAGCGCGACGAGCACCAGCACGATCGAGGTCGCGCGCGCGACGGCGAGATCGGACTCGAAGGCGGTGTAGATCGCGAGCGGAAGCGTCTGAGTGCGCCCCTCCATGTTGCCGGCGAAGAGCAGCGTCGCGCCGAACTCGCCGAGCGCGCGCGCCCAACACATCGCGATCGCTGCGATCAGTGCGGGGGCGAGCATCGGCATCGCCACGCGCAGGAGGAGGCGCGTGGGCGAGGCGCCGAGCGAGCGCGCCACGAGGAGCACGCGCGCGTCGATGCGCCGAAACGCGGCGACCGCGCCCTGCACGTAGAGCGGTGCGGCGACGAACGTCTGCGCGAGCACGACGGCGAGGCCGGTGAACGCGAGCGTGGTGCCCTCGGGGTAGAGCCAACCCGCGAACGGGCCCCGACGACCGAACGCGAGCAGCAACGCGACGCCTGCGACGGAGGGCGGGAGCACGATCGGGAGCCGCAGCACGAGCTCGATCGCAGGCGCGGCGCGGTACTCGCTCCGCGCGAGCGACCACGCCAGCGGCGTCCCGAGCACCAGCGTGAGCAGCGCGGTGAGGCAGGTGGTCACGAGGCTGATCTCGAGCGCGCTCCACACCGACGGGCTCGCGAGCGCGGCCCAGAGATCGCTCGGCCGCGCGCTGACGACCAGGCCGAAGAGAGGCGCCAAAAGCAGGAACGCCAGGAGCGAACCGATCGCGAGGCTCGCGCGATCGGGCGCCACCACGCGATCCGACGTGGGACGTTCGTTCATGGCGCTTCGGCGGCGAGGAAGCCCGCGTCGGCGAGGACCGTGCGGCCCTCGGTGCCCAGCACGAGCTCGATCCACGCGCTCGCGAGGCGCGGGTGAGGGGCGCCCTCGACCGTCGCGATGGGGTACGCCGCGATCACCGAGATCTCGGTCGGGATCGAGATCACGCCGAGCTCTGGATCCGCACCACGCACGTCGGTGCGGTAGACGATGCCCGCCTCTGCCTCGCCCATCGCGACCTTCGCCAGCACCTGAGACACGTTGGGCTCACGCGACACGACGTGCGCCTCCACACGCGCGCGGAAGCTCGGCGCGAGCGCGCGGTCGGCGTTGTCGAGGATCGTCAGCGCGTAGCGACCGATCGGCACCTCGGGGCCCCCGAGCACGATGCGCTCGGCGCGCGGGAGATCCGCGAACGTCGTGACGCGCTCGCGCGCCTCGCGCGACACCACGAGCACGGGCTCGTTGCGCGCGAAGATCGTCGTCTCCTCGACGCGACCTGCCGTGTGGAGCGCCTCCATCGACACCACGTCGGCGCTCGCGAGCACGTCGGCGGGCGCACCCGCCTCGATCTGCGCGCGCAGCTCCTGAGTCCCCGCGAGCTGGAGCGTCACGTCGACGCCGGGGTGCGTGGCCTCGAAGCGCGTCTCCATCGTGCGGAACGCGTCACGCAGGGAGGTCGCGGCGAACACGAGCAGCTCGGTCTCTTCGGGGCCGGGCGTGGGCGTGACGGCCTCGGTCGAGGGAGACGCGACGCGCGCATCCTCTCCGCACGACGCGAGGAGCGAGAGCAGCGCGCAGCTCGCCCCGACACGCGTGCGGCGTGCGCCCGATCCGGGTTCGCGCGTACGGGTCATCCTTTCGAGCGACATTGCCACGAAGCTCAGCGCGTCGGGACCACGGCAGATGCGGAGCGGCCCGCCTTCGCTCGCGCGTGACGCGCGCCACGATCGACGTGCGGTCGGCGACGATCGGCTCGGAATCGCTCGGGAGATCAGGGCAGCTCGTTGAGCTTCACCGCGGCCTCGGTCTGGATCTCGGCGACCTCGACGAGGAAGCGTCGTACCACCTCCAGCTCCTCGAGGGTGTAGCCCTCGTAGAGCGCCTCGAGGTCCTTCATGAAGCCCATGAAATGGGGCGCAAAACGCTTCGAGCTCGCGGGGTCGTACTCGACGAGGACGCGCCGACCGTCCGCGGGATCCTTCACGCGCTTGGCGAAGCCCTTCTGCTCGAGGCGATCGATGAGCCCGGTGATCGACGCGGGCGCGAGGCCCGTGCGTGTACCGAACTCACCGGCCGTCATGGGGCCCAGGCGCTCCAAGAGATCGAGGGCCTTGGTCTCGGTGGGCCCGAGGCCCTGCTTGGCCGCGAGCGCGGCGTGAAAGAGGACGACGCCCGTGCTGTGGGCGCGCCCTGCGAGCGCGAGCTCGTCGAGTACCTGACGTCGGGTGCGGCGGGGCATGACCGAACGAGTCTAAGATGTTTCGTTCGACCGAACGAATTGTCTTGACTGTGTCGGTCTGGCCCCGCATTAGTTCTTTCGATGGAACGAAATAAACGGCGAGCCCTGGTCATCGGCGGCGGGCTCGCGGGACCGATGGTGGGCCTCGCGCTCCGGAAGATCGGGCTCGAGGTCACGATCTTCGACGAGCGCGAAGCGGGCGCTGCCTCCCTCGAGGGGGCGTGGCTCACCGTCGCGGGCAATGGCCTCGCAGCGATGCGCATCCTCGGCGTCGAAGCCGCCGTGAGGGCGGCTGGCTTCCCGTCGGAGGCCGTCGAGCTCGCGAGCGGGAGCGGCGCGGTGCTCGGTCGTGTCCCCCTCGGCGTTCCGGGCGCGGACCCGCCGACCCACACCCTCACCCGGGCCGCGCTGCACGCGGTGCTGGTGGACGCGGCCCGCGCAGCGGGCGTGGCCTTCGTGCATCGGCGCTGCTTGGTGCGCATCGAGGAGGGCGACGAGGTGACCGCGCACTTCTCCGACGGCACCCAAGCGTCGGGCGACTTGTTGGTGGGCGCCGATGGCATCTTCAGCGCGGTGCGTCGCGTGATCGATCCGGACGCGAAGCCGCCGCACTACAACGGCCTCGGCAACGTGGGCGGCTTCACGCCGGGCGCCGATCTGCGCTTGCCCGAGGGCACCTACCGCATGGTGTTCGGCAAGCGCGGCTTCTTCGGCTTCACCGTCGCGCCGTCTCGGAACGGCGTGCCGGGTGACGTGTGGTGGTTCGCGAATCCGCCGCGTGAAGCGGCCCTGAGCCGCGCGGAGCTGGCCCGGCCCGATGCCGTGCTGCGGGAGGAGCTGGTGCAGATGTTCGCGGACGACGTGGGACCGATGGTGCCCCTCATCCGCGGCGCACGCGGCGCGCTCGTGGCCACGAACCAGCACGCACTACCCACGGCGCATCGCTGGACGAAGGGGCGGGTGGTGCTGGTGGGCGATGCAGCGCACGCGGCCTCGCCGTCCTCGGGGCAGGGCGCATCGCTGGCCGCCGAAGACGCCGTCGAGCTCGCGCGCTGCGTGCGCGACTGCCCTTCGATCGAGCAGGCGTTCGCGCGCTTCGAGACGCTCCGTCGCCCGCGCGCCGAGCGCATCATCGCCCACGCAGCGCGCTACGAGAGCCGCAAGGCCCCCGGGCCCATCGGCGTGCTCGTTCGCGATCGCCTGCTGCCGTTCGTGTTGGCCAGGACCGCGAAGGACGCCGCTGGGCTCGCGTGGCTGCACGAGCACCGCATCGACTGGGACGCCTCGGCCTCCCCTCTCGAAGGAGACGACATGCACGACCGTGAAGAGAAGGACACCAAGCTCGCAATGCTGGCGATGGGCTGGAGTGGATGGGGCTCACCCGTGGGGCTCGCCATTCTCCTCACCTCTCTCGGATTTCTCCTGATGTGCGTGGGCCACTCGGGCCTCTTCTGATCGCCGCGCGCTGATCGCCGCGCGTGCGTTCTCCTCCGCGCGGAACGCACGAACGCGCCGTGTTGCGAGAGAACGCTATCGACGGCTTCGACGACGCGCGAGCGCCACGAGCACCGCCGACAGCGCGAGCCACGCACCCGTCGATCGATCGTCCCGCCGGATGCGACACGCGCACCCGGACGAGGGTGCGGTCGTGCCTGCGTCCTGGCCCACCGCCGCATCGGCCTCGGTGCCTGCGTCGTCGCCACCCGCGTCGGGCGTGAGGCCCGCGTCCGGGCCGCCCTCCGTCAGCGGCCGTACGAACACGTGGCTCGTCACGACGCGCGGCTGACCACCGAGGACGAGCTGAGCGCGGATCGCGCTCTCGTTCGCGCCCGCGATGACGATCTCTTCGTGCTCGAACGTCGTGCCGACGACCTCGATCGGTCGCCCCATCACGCCATCGCGCACGATGCGCAGCGCGCCGCCTTCGCTCGCGCCCGTCACGCGCACGACGATCGACGTGCGGTCGGCGACGATCGTGTCCGTGTCGCCCGCGAGATCGCTCGCCTCGAGCTCGAGCATCGGATCGTCGGGACCTTCGAGCTTCACGACCGTGCGCCCGAGCCGCACACCTTCGAGGATCGCGGCGCTGCTGAGCTCGCGCGCGAACACCATCGTCGTCGGGCTGCCGATCGGGCTGTCGAAGCGATCGGTGCCGGTGCCGCCGCGGTGATCATCGGATCCCCCGACGGCCACGACGTGATGGCCCGCGGTCACGAGGTCGTCCCACATCGAGGTGGCCGAGCGGAAGAAGAGCGAGCCCGTGACGGAGTACGCGCCGGTCTGGATCTCCATCGCGTCGATGCCCTCGGGCCCAGCCATCGCCATCCAGCCGCAGCCGATGCAGAGATCGCCGATGTCGAGCGCCGGATGGTTGATCGAGAAGAGCGCATCGTCCTCGTGCACGTCGCGCACGACCTGATCGATCGTTCGTCCCTCGTAGCCCAGGCGGTGATCGATCCACCGCGTTCCACCCATCGACATCGCGTGGCCCTGGTACGTGGTCACCTCGATGCCGGGGATCAAGAGCACCGTGGGATGGCGCGCTTGCACGTCCGCATACAACTCGAGCTGGCTCGTGGTGTTGTGCTCGCTGAGCATCACGAACTCGAGGCCGCGGCTCTCGGCGAACGTCAGCACCTCGTCGAGCGAGGGCGAAGCATCGCCGCTCTCGCGCGAGTGCACGTGGAAGTCGCCTGCATACCAGCGCGCCTCGGACACGATCGCGGGCGTGGGTGTATACGGCGATCGCTCGGGCTGCGGCGCGAGCGTCGCGACGTCGCGCAGGAGCACCTCGACGCGGTAGCGCGCGGGCAGCTCCGTCACGCGCGCCTTGCCGACGTACACCTGCCAGGTGCCCGCGGTGATCGGGCCCGGGAGGTAGCTGCGCGAGGCCGCGGTCGTGCTCGTGATCGCGGGCTCGGTGTTGCCGCCGCCGTAGCCGCGGAAGCCCTCGGGCGAGAAGAGGCCCCAGTCGAGGATGTTGGTGTCGGAGAGATCGTCGTGACGGATCTCGATCTCGCTCGTTCCTTCGGGCACCTCGAAGGACAGCACGAAGTAGTCGCCCTCGGTCGGCACCTCACCCTCGAGCAACACGGTGCTGTCGGCGCGCGCGAGCCCCGCATGCGCGACGAGCGTCGAGGCGAGCACCGAGAGGGCGAGGTGTCGGTTCGTGGAGCTCACGTCCGTCGAGCCGAGCCCATCAGCGATCGCCCTCACTGAACGTGCCGCGAGACTCGCGAGAGTCCGAGGACTCGGTGACGAAGTAGAGCACGGTGGCCGTCACCACACACACTGCGCCGACGCCGAGGAGAACGTCCGTGGCTGTGTTGAGGGCGATGCCCTGCTCGCGAATGCGGGCGAGGCCCACGCCCATCGGGTCTGCCTGCGTGCGCTCGAACGAGTCGTGGTTCTCGATCGCGAGCCCTCCGAGGACTGCACCGAGCACGAGGCCACCGACGCCCACACCGCCCACGATCCACGTGGCCTCCGACCGCGTGGTGCGCGCGGGCTCTTCGAGCGTGACCGTGAGCCAGCCGCGGCCGTCGGGTGCGATCGTCGTGGTGCCCTCGAAGGGAGCGAGGCCGGGGTGCTCGAGCCGCACGGTGTGCTCACCGACCGCCAGCTCGGTGAGGAGAGTCGGGGCGAAGCCAGCAGGCTCGCCGTCGATGACGATCACCGCGCCCGCTGCGTTGGCCGTGATCGTCAGGTCGCCCGTCGGCGGCGGGAGCGGCTCGAGGGTCGGGTCGAGCACGGCGCGACCGTCGGCCTCGAGGCGAACGATCGACGTGAAGGGACGAAATCCCTCGGATCGAAGCTCGACCTCGTAGAGGCCAGGCGGCAGGGTCGTCTCGAACGGTGTGCTCCCCTGCGCGACATCGGCGCCTCCGGCCGCCCGCACCACGACGGTGGCCTCGACGCCAGAGGGGGCGAGCGCGAGCGTGCCGACGATCTGCGTCAGGCTCCCCGCCGTGGCGATCTCCTCGCCACGACGCGCCTCGACCGACACGGTGACCGGGCGAAAGCCCTCTCGCTCGAGCGTGATCGTGTGCGGCCCCGGCGCGAGGGCGAGCACGCGGGGCGTCGTGCCGTACGAGCCGTGATCGCGCTGGTCCACGTAGATCGTGCTGCCGTCCGGATCGCTGGTGACTGCCACGCGCGCCACCGTTGCGCCGAGGCGCGCGAGCGCTTCGGTCGCGAAGCGGCGGCGCTCTGGATCCTGATCATCGGTGCCGACGTACTCGCGGAAGAAGAGGTATGCGTCGTTCTCTTCGTGCATCAGGTCGAAGCAGACCGCGATGTTGAAGGTGATGCGCGGGCTCGGCGCCAGGCGCGCCGCCTCGAAGAACTCCCGCAGCGCGTCCTCGAAGCGGTGCGCCGTGTAGTGCTCGCGCGCGAGGGCGTCGTGGAAGCGCGATTCCTCGGCGTCGTCGGCGCGCACGTACACCGGCGTGATGAGGCCGAGGCCGAGCAGGAGCAGCGCGAGGCCGAAGGGTCGTGTGCGCACGCGTCCCGATGCTCTCGTGGTGCATGTTCGAAGGCAAGCGACGCTTGATTCTCTCCGCGCAACGGGAGGACTCTCGGCCGCGTGAGTCGGCTGCTCGCGATCTTGATCGTCGGCTTCGCGGCGCTGGGCGTGGGCCATGGCGTGCCCGCGCGCGCAGACGACGCCGCGGAGTCACGCTTCTTCGATCGGGTCGGTCGCCGAGCGTTCGCGCAGAGGCGCTACGAGCGCGCCCTCGAGTCGTTCCTTCGCGCGCAGCGCGCGGCGCCGAGCCCGCGTGGCCTCTACAACGTCGCGGTCTGCGCTCGCCTCGCGCATCGTGATGCGCTCGCGTTCACGTCTTTCGAGCAGCTCCTCGCGCGGGGGGACCTCGATGCCGCCCTACGCGCCGAGGCCGTCGCGCAGCGCGACTCCCTCGCGGGCACCCTCGCCCTGGTCCGCGTCGAGTCGGATCCGCCGGGCGCCACGATCTACGTCGATCGCCGCGATCTCGGCGCGTACGGGACCACACCCACGACGCTCGCGCTCCCGCCCGGTGCGCATCAGATCGAGCTCGTGCGAGCCGATCACGAAGGGGCGAGCATGACGGTAGAGGCGAGCGTCGGTCAGAGCCGTCAGGTGCGAGCGGAGCTTCCGCGCCACGTCGGACGCGTGCGGGTGGACGTGAGCCCGCCGTCGGCGACGATCGTGGCGCAGCGCGAGGGCACCGAGCTGACGCTCTCGAGCGGCGTCGTGACGCCGTTGCCCGTGGGCTCCTACACGATCGTCGGCGCAGCCGAGGGGTTCCTGCCGGCCAGCGCGACGGTGACCGTGCTGGCCGATGCCGAGGCCACGCGTGTGCTCACGCTCAGCCCGATCCCGACACCGCGAGGGCGCCTGCTCGTGAGCACCGGCGCGGTTGCGGCGCGTGTGTCGATCGATGGCGTGGTCGTCTCCGAGACGCCCGCGCGCGTGGCTGGCGTCACCGTGGGCACGCACCGCGTGACCGTCAGCGCCGAGGGCTTCCGTGAGTGGTCGCAGGACGTGGACGTGCGCGAGGCCCGCACCACGTTCCTCTCCATCACGCTCGTCCGCGCCGAGCCCGGCATCTGATCTCGACGGCCCAGGGCTAGCGCACGATGGTGTCGGTCTTCAGTGATCGGCGAGCTGAGGCAGCGCGGCGCCTCCGCGGCGCGGCTCGAGCGTGATCGTGATGAGCTCGGGGTCGGTCGCCTCCACCACCCGCGTGGCGGGGCGACGACCCGCGAGGCGCAGCGTGAGCTCGACCGACTCACCCTCCCCGAAGCTCACCTCGAGCGGGGTCGTTCCGAGCTCGGTCTCCCCGCGCAGCACCGTCGCCCCACTGGGGCGGCTCTCGATGCGGTGGTGCACCTCGCGCGCGGGCGGCGCGACGATCGCTGTGGTCGGGGGCGGCTCGACTGCGGGGCCTCCGGCCGTCGTCGTCTCGGGAGGCGTCGCGGTCTCGGGAGGCGTCGCGACGGTGGTGGGCGGTGCCGACGTCGCCGCCGGGTCGCCACCGCTCGCGCTCCACGCCGCACCCACCGCGAGGAGCACGACGGTCGCGAGCCCGCCCACGATCCACATCGTTCGTGAGCCCGTGCCCGCGACGGGACCGTCCGGGAGAGAAGGCCCCGCTTCCGCAGACGACCGAGAGGTCTCGTCGGGGCTGGCTGCTGGCGGGCGCGGGGTCTCCGGCGGCGCGCTCACGCGCTTGGCCGCCTTGCGCTCGCTGGAGGCTTCGGCGGCGGGAGCGCCGCTCGGATCGGCGACCGCGAGCTCGGGGACGCTGTCTGCCTTCTCGAACTTCGCGAGCTCTTCCCTGAGCTCCGCCATCGACGAGACGCGCTGCGCCGGATCCTTCTCGAGGCAGCGCATCACGAGCGCATCGAGCTCTTCGGGGATGTCCCTTCGCCAATGCGAGAGTCGGTGCGGCGTACCCCCGACGATGTGCATGAGCAGGCGCGGGTACGTGTCCGCGACGAACGGACGCGTGCGCGAGAGCAGCTCGTAGAGGATGACGCCCATCGCCCACACATCCGTGCGGCCGTCGATGTCACGCAGGCCCTGCGCCTGCTCGGGCGACATGTACGACGGCGTGCCGATCGCCATGCCCGTGCGCGTCAGCTCCGAGACGCCGTTGTCGGCCGCGTGCGTCTTCGAGATGCCGAAGTCGAGGACCTTCACGAAGTCTGGATCGCCACTGCGCTTGATGAGGAAGATGTTGTCCGGCTTGAGATCGCGGTGGATGATCCCCTTCTCGTGTGCCGCCTCGAGCGCATTGCACACCTGACGACCGATGTGCACGGCGCGCGGAACCCGTAGCGGGCCCTGCTCGCTCAGCATCTGCCCCAGCGTCTGGCCGACGAGGAATTCCATGACGAGGAACGGCGCGCCGTCGGGTAGCTCGCCGACATCCGTCACGTCCACGATGTGCTCGTTGCCGATCGCCGTCGCGGCCCGCGCTTCGCGTCGGAACCGCTCGATCAAATTCCGATCGTGGGCGTACTCCGCATGCAGGCACTTGATCGCGACCTTGCGACCGATGCCTTCGTGGACGGCTTCGTACACGCCGCCCATCCCACCTGCGCCGAGCGTTCGCAGGATCTTGTACCGATCCGCCACGTACAGGCCCAACCGCGCGTCCAGCGCTGCCCGCTCGCGAGACTCGCCCGAGACGTCGCTCGGTGGGGGGGGCCCCATGTCGGTGTTGGCCGCCGAAGACATCGCGGCGATGCTACCAGAGGTCCGCAAGCGGGTGTCGCGACCTGGCGACCTTCGGGCTTCGAAACGCGGAGCCCTCGCGCTAGCATCGGCGCACGATGGCGATGCCGTACGACGAGCTGCCCGAGACGCTCTCGCTGACCGAGATGATCCGCCTCCAGGACGCCATGTCGAAGGCGTTGATCCGACGGTTCGAGCGAAAGCTCGCGCTTGCTTTCTCCGACATCGTCGGCTCGACGCCGTACTTCGCCCGCTTCGGAGACGAGGCCGGTCGCAAGCTCCAGCAGCGGCACGCCGATCTGGTGCGGGCCGCCATCGCCGAGCGCGGCGGTCGGGTCGTCGACATGGCGGGCGACGGCGCCTTCCTCTGCTTCCCCGCAGCGACGGCCGCACTGCAGGCCGCCGTCGCGCTCCAGGAGAGCATCGCCCTCGACAACGATTCGCGCGCGAGCGACGAGCGCTGGGGCGTGCGGATCGGCATCCACTTCGGCCCGGTGTTGACGGACGGAACGGCGGTCTCGGGTGACGCCGTCAACTACTGCTCGCGCGTCGCAGGCTCGGCCGAGCGCACGGAGATCCGCCTGACACGCGAGGCCTTCGGTGCGCTGACGGACGTCCAGCAACGGCTGAAGTGCCGCCGCCTGGGCGCCGTCGCGCTCAAGGGCATCGAGCGCCCGGCGGAGCTGTTCGCCGTCGACTGGGTGGATCGCGAGCGCTTCCCGATCAGCTTCCGCATCGCTGGTAGCCCCCAAGAGCCGTTGCCCGACCGCGACGTGATCCGCTTCGGTCGGCTCGCGGAGCAAGACGGCATGGCCGCCAACGACGTCGTCATCCTCCTGCCAGATCCCGCCGCGGCCAACCGCGTGAGCCGCTGGCACTTCGAGCTCCATCGCCGAGCCGACGGCTTCATCCTCCGCTCGGTCTCCGACGCGCTCACCGAAGTGGACGGCCGCGTGATCGCCAAGGGTGAGGAGATCTCGGTCCGTCCGGGGACGAACGTGCGCGTCGGGGGCGTCGTGACCATCGAGCTGCTCGGCGATCCACGCCTTCGCGTGAGCGAGTCCACCGTGCTCCCGGGCTGACGCCACGCCGACGTTCACGGCGCCGCGCACCACGAGGCGCGTCGGAGGTGACCCTCAGAGCTTGAGGTCCATTCCGTGGGCTCTGCTCCGCACGCATCGGTGAGCACGCTCAACCGCCGCCACCGGGGGCGCCATTGCCGCCACTCCATAGCAACAGCGTGGTGAGCGCCGCCGACGTGCCTCGGATGCGCACACCCGCCGCGCGGATCGTCACGAGGGTGTCCCAGACACCGGGCCCGAGCTCGGGCCCTCGTCCCGTGTCGTAGCGACCGGGCCCGATCGCGATCGTCGTGCCAGCAGTCGCGGCGGCGACTGCCTCGGGCAAGGTCGCGAACGGCATGGCGAGAGTGCCATTTCCTCCACTGGCACCCTCGCGCACGTAGAGCACGTTCATTGCAGTCGACACGCACGCATCGTCGTGGCTCGGCGCACGTTCAGCAACAAGTGACGCAGCCCGTGCCAGTGCTGTTGGTGCCCCCGCCGTACTCGCCCCCGGTGATGGGGCTGAGGTGTCGGCCGAAGATGCCACCGATCCCGCCGGTGACGCTGGCGAGCGCCTCATCGGAGAGCTCGGTAGGAACGGGCTGCGACGCGGCGAACGCCTCGAGCTCGGCGGCGCCCACGTCGACGCCGTGCTTCTTCGCGAGGGCGACGAGGCCGGGGAGATCCAGCGACGCGCGCTGCGCGAGGAGCGGGTCCTTCAGCGGGCCCGGCGCCTGCGCCGCGGTGATGAGCTTCTGGATGTTCTCGGGGATCGTGGTGATGGGGGCGTTCATGTTCGTTTCCTCGTGGGTGGACTTCGATGAGGATGCGGTGGCGCGGCGTGGGCCGCTGTGAAGCGCTTCACACGCCCGGCGCGATCGCTTCGACGTGAGGCGCGTGGTGGTCGGAGCGCCGAGGGGGTGTCGACGAGGCGAAGACGCCGAATGCGTACGAGCCGCCCGTGTCACGAATCTCGACGTCCTGGCCGCGACGACGAGCATCGGCGTTCGAGGCGCGTCGGCGGTGGAGGTGCGAGAGTGCCATTTGCGCCACTGGCACCTTCGCGCACGTAGATCACATTCGTCGCGGGCAGATCACTCGACCACTCGGTGTCTCCCGAATCGAGATCACGACAGCCCCCCTCGGTTCGTCGCAAGATTGCCCGAGCCGTCGGCGACGACCGCTCGCCACGTGTGAACCGCTTCACACCCGTAGGCGGATGCTCACATCACCCTCCGTGATGCGCTTCTTCGATCGTGATTCGTGGGACGTTGGCGCGGTGATGCGCGTGCGCTGCGGCCGATGGGCCCTGGCGACGGCCGTCGTGGTGCTCGGTGCGGTCGGCGCCTGCGCGCTGCTCGAGGGGTGCGCGCTGACCAACGACTACCCCCCCGTCGATCGTGAGGACACCGCGGACGCGTGCACCAACGACGACGACGACGATCTCGACGGTGCCATGGACTGCGAGTCGGACGTCTGCCGTGCTCTGGGTGTCTGTTCCGAGACGGCGACGACCGACTGCACCAATGGCCTCGACGACGACGGGGACGCGCTCTTCGACTCCCGTGATCCGGGCTGTTTTCATCTGATGCCGCCCGCGCTCACGCGGTGCGCCTCCTCGGCGGGAACGAACCTCGACTCGACCGCCACCGGCATCGAGGCGATCGGCCTCAGCGGCCCACTGAGGTTCGAGCCGAGCGTGCTCGAGCCGGGAGGTCGCCGCTTGCTGACTGCGCGGAGCGCGGGGGGCCGGATGTTCCTCCTCGCGCCGCTGACGGGAGCGCTCACGGGGCTGACCCTTCGCTTCGACGTTCTCCTCCGCGAGGACGATCAGGTGATCGCCAGCCTCGTGCCCGCGAGCGCCGTGGACGCGAGCCGTGGGTGGGACGGCTTCGGCGCGCTCGCCACGGCGACCCTCGCAGAGCGTGTGTACTCCACCTCCGTGCAGATCAACGGCGGGCGCCTCGACGAGGCGCCATTGCCCCGAGGGATCGGCGACCTTCCGCGCTGGCACACGATGTCGCTCCGGTTGGAGCGCGGCGCTTCGGGGAGCCATGTCGCGACGCTCGAGGCGCTCGATGGCGCAGGCATGCGCCTGGTCATCACCTCCTCCGAGACGATGGTGCCGCTGATCGAGGACGAGACCCTCTTCCTCGTGCTCGACCTCACGCCTTCGCCGAGGTTTCCGGACCGGGTGGTCCAGATCGACAACCTCGCGATCGGGCGACCACGCCACGACCCCTGCGGCGCGCCGGTGCCCATCGCGAGTGGCGCGACCTCGATCGGCGGCGTCGTGCGCACACCGGACGGCGTGTGCGTGCTCGGCATCCAGCCGAGGCGGGAGAGGGAGACCGAGCTCGCGGCGTATCGACTGGAAGGTGCTCGCTTGATCGACACGGGCGAGCGCAGCGTGCTCCGCGGTGGCTCGGAGCCCGGCCGCGTGGCGATGGAGCTCGAGGGCGCGGGGGAGATCCGCGCGGTGGTGTCCGGACACGACGCGCCCCTCGGCGCGACGTCCATCCTCGCGCGCCTGCACACACTGCGTGCACGCCCCGACTGCACGGGCTGGAGCGAAGAGCGTGTCGACGACACCCCCGATGGACGCCGGCCCCAGAACACGACCACGGCGCTCTCGGGCGGCGTGCTCAGCGTCGCTGGCATCCACTCGAGTGGCAGGCTCGCGATCGAGCGTTGGCAACTGATCGACGACCGTTGGACGAGCGAGGGGCGGGGTCGGGTCGTGACGATTCCGGGCGAGGCGGAAGACCCGTTCGGGTACGGCGCCGTCGCCCTCGCCGCGCGCGCAGAGGAGCTCGTGCTGGTGTACCGGCGCCCCTCCGAGGCTGGCTTCTGGCTGAGCGTGCTCCCCCAGCGATCGATCGCGTGGACGACCTCGATCCCGTGGCAAGGGCCGTCGGGAGAGGAGGGCACCTTCGATGCGACCTCGGTCGTGGGCGGCGCCCTCCTGCTCGACCCAGGGCGAGCGCACTATTTCTACGATGCGTCGTACGCGCTCACGCTCTGCGCGCGCTGCGGCGTCGGCTTCGCGCTCGGCTCCGAGCTGCTCTCGCGCCCGTGCCCATTCGGAACGACATGCGACGCGGGGGTCGCCGGGAGTGACGCGAGCTCGCCCACCGATCCGAGGGACGCGGACACGCTCGAGGACGCCGGCACACAGCCCGACGCGGGCGCGGACGACGGGGGTTGATCGTCAGCGTGTGCGACGCGCGATCGTGACCGACGAGACCATGTCCGTGTCGGGGGCCTCGTCGCCGAAGCAGTCGTACGAGGTGCCAGGGTCGCGCTCGTGCGCCGTGAGAGTGGGAACGGCATCGACAAGACGTCGCGCGAGCGGGCTCTGGACTACCTCCTTCAGCGCGCGCGCCTGTGCGTGCAGGAGGACGAGCTCGACGTCGTCATGCCTGCGCGAGACGCCGCAGGGCCTCGACGTCGTGGAAGACGATGCGCTCGGCCTCGTGGGAGAGAACGCCGTCGGACTTCCAGGTCCGAAGCTGCTTGTTGACGCTCTCGCGCGTGGCATCGACGAGCTCGCCGAGCTCGCTCTGAGAGAGCTTGAGCTCACACACCACGCCCTCGGGCTGCGCCTTTCCGTAGCGCTCGGCGAGCCCGAGGAGGCACTTCGCGAGACGCGCGGGGGCTTCGAGGAAGGCGCGATCCTCGACACGGGCGCTGAGCTCCCGCACGCGACGCGCGAAGACGCTGAGCAGCTTGCGGCTCACGGAGGGATGCTGTTCGAGGAACGCACGGAACGTGTCGCGCTGGATCACCGCCAGCTGACAGATCTCGAGCGCCGTCACCGTGGCCGAGCGCTCACCGTCGTCGAACGCGGCGACCTCACCGAAGAGATCGCCCGGGCCGAGGATGCGAAACGCTGCGTCCCGCTCGACGCCGGGCGTGACGACCTTCAGCCGCCCGCGCAGCACGGCGAAGAGGGGCCCCGCTTCCTCCCCCTTCTTCACGACGGTCTGCTTCGGTCGTGCCACGCGCATCTGCGCGATGGCGGTGAGCGCCTCGATCTCCCGCTTGCTCAGGTCCGAGAAGATCCAGCTCCTCGCGAGCAGCTGCGTGAGCTCCGTGCTCGCCACGTCAGCCCCCCGACCCAGTGTCGCCGGACAGCGCGGGCACCAGAACGGACAGCGCGCTGCGGGCGCCGAGTGGGATCTCGCCGACGAACGTCGGTCCGTTCGTCAGGGCCGGCGCCCGCGGAAGTGTCACGCGCACGAGGATCTCCAGGTCGTGCGGGGAGGCGAGCGCTGCGCCGAAGAGCTCCGCCTCGCGGCGCGCGTTCACCGCGGTGACGGTCCCGTCGCTCGCAGCACGGAGGACGAGAGCACCGTGCTCGAGCGCGACCACGCCGCGTCCCTCGATGTTCGTGCTCACGGGCGTCGCGGCGGCGACCGGCACGCCGCACCCGAGCGCACCGACGATGACGAGCACGAGGGCGAGACCCGAGGGTGGCGCAGCGCGCAGGAGACCGCCCCGCGCATCGGGGTTCGCATACGCAGCGAGCGCTTGCTCTCGGAAGAGGCCCATGAGGGGCACTATACAGAAGCGCCGAGACAACCGGGCAACGCGGGGCTGCGGCGATCACGGTTCGACGCGAGACGCGTTCGTGTACCGGTGGCGAGCGTGATCACGCGAAAGTTCGGAGCTGACCTTCGGCCTGGCCACCGCGACGCTGCACGTCCTTCGCGCCCACGGCCTCACGTACCTCCGCGCTGCGCTCGATCGCAGCCTCCTCGATCAGCTCGTGCGCCACGTGATCGGCCTCCGCATCGACTTCTTCGGGCGCAACGGAGCGGGGGCGGTGCTCGCGCGCTTCGATGCGTTCCGTGTGGTGCGCGACGTGGTCGGCAACCAGGGCCTCGCGGCGCTCCTCGATGCACCGCTGCTCCTGCTCTCGCTCCTCGCGATCGCCGAGAGCAGCTGAGCCCCGCCACGCGTTGGCGTCAGCGCACGTCGCAGCTCGTCACGGGCTCAGATGCCCTCGGGCGGCGTCGAGAGGCGCGCAGCGCAGTGGCCGACGTGGCAGAGGCAGCCGCCGCCGTCGGTCGTGCCGTAGCGGAGTTGGGCGGTGCACTCGAGCTCGCCCGGCGCCATCTCCGCCGCCGCGACGCACGAGGTCGCGTGACAGCCATCGGGCACGCAGTCAGCGTCCGTCTCGCAGGCGTCGGTACCCACCACGAGCACGGGTGTCGCCCCGAGGCGCAGCGCACCAGGCTGGAAGCCCATCGGCAACGACGTCGCGTCGACCGCGAGCGAGACCGGCAGGGTCGTCGCATCGACACCCGCGATCTCCACGTGGGCTCCGTCGATGGGCGCGGCCGTCGCGCGCTGCCCGAACGAGCTCGCCTCGCTGCTGCATCCTGTGAGCGCCACCAGCGCGGCGAAGGTCACGAAGCTCAGGGTGCGGTTGCGGTTCGAGGGGCTCATCGCTCATCTCCTTCGCTCGGCGGGGTCATCATCGCCGTGCTCACGAGATTCGTTATGCGCTGCGCCCGATCGCGCGCGTGTGGTCCTCTTCACACCCGGGGTGCGATCGAGCGACGGCGAGCTCGAGGGGGCAGCGGCCCCAGCGGTCCCTCGACCCACGTGGGTCAGTTGCAGGTCGGGTTGATGCACACGCCGCGGACGTTGCCGAGGAGCGCAGGGGCGATCGACATCGCCGCGCTCGCGCCCGCCGCTTCCTCGTTCGTGCGCACGTCGCACACGTATCCGAGCAGGCCGGCCTCCGAGCACGCCGCATCCGTGGTGCAAGGGACGGCGCAGAGTCGCTCGACGGGATCACATCGCAGCGCGGCGCCTTCGCCGCCGGGAAGGCTCGTGCCAGTGTCGCATCGATCCGCCTCGACCGAGCAGAACATCCCGAGGCGACAGGACGCAGCGTCGTCGTCGCAGATCACGTCCGGGCCCGCCTCCACGCCGAGCGCGATGACCTGCAGGCACTCGAGGCGAACCTCCGAGCCCGTCGCGGGCGGAGCGACGGTCGTGAACGCGATGCGTGCGCCACCCGCACCACACGCGTCGGTCACCTCGGTCGAAGCATCGTCGTAGTACCAGCCGGGCGCCGAGTTGCTCAGGGCGCTTGCCCGCTCGACCTGCGTGACGCGGCAGAGCTGTCGCGGCGCGCCCACGTCGTCGATCACGAGGCTGTCGAAGCTGCGCCCCTCGAGCTCCATGCAGTCGGTCGTCGCGCCGGGGGTCCCCTCGGCCGGCAAGAGCTCGAGCACCTCACACTCCACGCGTCCGTCCGCGTCCGCGTTCAGCGCGCGGGGCAGACAAGCGCCTCGGAGCGCGTCGGCGATCTTCTCGATGATCCCGTCGATCGCGGGGCCGAAGTCGTCCGAGCAGATCGAGGACAGAGACACGCCTGCGCCTGCAGCGTCGAGCGCAGCCGCGGTCTGGACGATGCGCACGGGCGGTGCGGCTCGACCGAGGCTTCGTCCCGCCGAGTCCATGGCTTCACACGAGTGCTCGACGGTCCCGTCGTCGCGGAGCTCCGGCGTCATCGCGTCGAGCGCGAGCAGACTCGCGTAGTCGCCGTCACGGACGTACCCGCTCGCCTCGTCCGTCGTGGGGATCCCGACGATGGCGGAGAAGATCAGGAGAGAAGGGTCACGTCGCAGTCCGAGGAAGCCATCGACGTATCGGTCGATCGGCGTGAGCAGGCCCTCCGCGGGATCGCGATGATCGAAGCAGAGCCGGTTCCCCGAGGCGGCCACTCCGTCGTACATGCCGTGGAGGCGACCGTCGGTGACCGAGCAGTCCTCCTCGTCCGTGACGATGACGACAGCGAGGGCAGACCCTGGGCGCAGGAAGTCGTGCTCGAGGCCGTGCCCTGACGTCACGCCGGGCGCGTAGTCGGGACCGACGAACCGAGGCGGCGTGTAGCCCGCGAGCGTCCACGCCTGCGCCGACGCGGGAGAGAGCGCCTTGAGCGGCGACTCGAGCTGCTGCTCGAACCCGCAGCCACCGGTACCGACCTCGGCGATGCAGCCGACGCGCGCCGCGAAGTCGTCTGCGCGCTCCGCACCTCCGGCCTCGAAGGCGAACACGCCGCTCGGATACGTCGCGGGCGCGCACGAGCTCGCGTCGCCGGTGGCGCTCCGCAGGATTCCGTCGTCGCCGAGCCCCTCGCAGTTGTCGATCGCGGATCCATCGCGTCGTCGCCCGGCGCCCATGTTGCTCGTGACGACGCCGATGTGGAGCGAGCGGGCGGGCTGGAAGTCCTCTGTGCCGTCCTGGTCTCGATCTCCCTCGGAGAGGATTCGGACGAGGCGCGGGATCTGGGCGGCGAGGTTCTCCTGCTTTTCTTTCATCGAGCCCGAGTCGTCGATCATGAACAGCAGATCCACCTGATCGACGTTGGCCACCTGAACGCGCTGGCTGACGCTCGAGCGCGTGCACGGATTGACGGGACGCAGACCGCGCTCGAGGCAGCCGCTCGCTGCCGTGGTCGACAGCGCGAGCGCGAGGCCGACGATCGAGCTGCGACGGAACGGGGCACGGAAGCTCGGGGTGTGACTGGAATGACGCATGGCTCTTCTCCTTTCCCGCTCTCTCAGATCCCCTGGGGCCAGGCGGAGAGGTGCGCGGCGCAGTGGCCGACGTGGCAGAGGCAGCCGCCGCCGTCGGTCGTGCCGTAGCGGAAGTCGGCGGTGCACTCGAGCTCGCCGGGCGCCATCTCCGCCGCCGCGACGCACGAGGTCGCATGACAGCCATCGGGCACGCAGTCAGCGTCCGTCTCGCAGGCGTCGGTGCCCACGACGAGCGTGGGTGTCGCCCCGATGCTCAGCGGCTGCGACACGGCGGCGTGGAGCGCGAGGCGCGCGGGCGAGGTGTACTGTCCCACGCTCTCGCGCGAGACCGCCCGCTGCGAGAGCGTGGCCGGCGCGCCCACGACGATCGGGCTCACGCGCTGCGCCGAGACGGTCGTCGCAGAGGCATCCAGGCTCACCGGCAGCCCTGGCGCAAGCACTGCGGGCGAGAGGGGCACGTCAGCGCCTGCGATCTCGAAGTTCGCTCCCTCGATGGGCGCCGCCGTCGCGCGCTCCGCCGACGCGCTCGACTCGGAGCTGCATCCGGTGAGCGCGACGAGCGCGGCGAACGTCACGAAGCTCAGGGTGCGGTTGCGGTTCGAGGGGCTCATCGCTCATCTCCTTCGCTCGGCGGGGTCATCGTCGCCGTGCTCACGAGATTCGTTATGCGCTGCGCTCGAACGCGCGCGTGTGGCGCGCTTCACACCCGAGGTGCGTTCGTCGCTCGCGGCTCGAGACGCGTCACTCGGGCCGCTGCGTGACCGTCACGCGCGACGCGACCACGTCGCGGCCGCGCGC
>JAFLCL010000056.1 GCA_017303575.1 Deltaproteobacteria bacterium | reverse complement strand
GGTCGATCGCGCGCGCCTGGCCGAGGGCTGGCAGGCGCTGCTGGCGCGGCGCGCCGAGCTCGAGGCGCTCGAGCGCACGCTGATCACGGAGGCGCTCGCCAAGCACCGAGATGTCGTCGCCTACGCTGCGCGCGAGCTCGGCGTGCAGCGCACCAGCTTGCTCTCGCGCATGGACACCCTCCGCATGGGCCGCACGCCCAAGCTCGTGCGTCGACCGGGCTGAAGCATCCCCCGCGATCAGAGGTGCTCGGCCACCGCGGCGGCCGTGGGACGCGCGAGAGGATCCTTCGCGAGCATCTGGGTCACCAGCGCTGCGAGCGCCGGCGGGATCGGCTGAGGCGCGAGCGTGGCGAGCGTGGGCGGCGGCTCACGCAGGTGCGCGCGGATCACGGCGACCGCGCCGCCCAGAAACGGGGGTCTTCCGGCGAGCAGCTCGAACAGCACGCAGCCGAGCGCGTACACGTCCGCCGGAGGTCCCGCCTTCGTGTACGTCTGCTCGGGGGCGACGTAGGTGGGTGTTCCGAGCATCGCGCCCGGCCCCGTGAGCGAGCGTTGTCCCGCCACGCGCGCGAGCCCGAAGTCGAGCAGCTTCACGCGCCCATCGGCGAGGAGGAACACGTTGCTCGGCTTCACGTCGCGGTGGATCACGCCGAGGCCATGCGCGTGAGCCAGCGTGGCCGCACAGGCGCGCACGATCGTCTGGGCGCGCGCGATCGGAGGTGGTCCGGACGCGGCCAGCTCGGCGGCGAGCGAGCTACCCTCGAGCAGCTCGGTCACGAGGTAGCCGCGCCCGCTCGGAAGCGCGCCCGCGTCGAGCACGCGCACGGCGTTGTCGTGCTCGACGCGCTCGGTCGCGAGCTGCTCTCGCGCGAAGCGCGCGCGCGCGAGCTCCGAGCCCGCGAGCTCGGCGGCGAGCACCTTGATCGCCACAGCGAGCCCGTCGTCGCGCACGGCGCGGAACACGCGGCCTTGCCCGCCTTCGCCGAGCAGCTCGCCGAGCTCGTAGCGACCGATGCGATCACCGCGCTGCACGCGACGCAGGGTTCCGTTCCGTACGCGTCGGGTCAAGCACGCGCCACGGCACGGCCCTCACATCATCACGTGCCAGCTCGTCGGGATCGCGGCGATCGGCTCGCCCGCAGCGCCGTAGAGCCGGCCTCGGTCGGCGTCGCCGAAGGGCCGGCCGATCACCCGCTCGAGCGCCTCGGCGGACACTCCCTGCCACTCGATCGCCATCCACTCGGGCACATCGAACGGCTCGAACCAGATCCAGCGCACGTGCGCCACCCGCAGGGCCTCGGCGACCTCGGGCCCGACGATCCGCACACCGCCGCTGGCGGGCTGGGTGCCATCCACGACGTGGACGATCGCCCCGGCCTCGTCGAGGATTGCGAAGAAGCCGTTGCCCCCGCGGAAGCCTCCGGCCCAGCCGACGACCGCCGCCTCGAACCCGTAACGCAACGTGGACCTGGGCATCCGCCGAGCGTAGTGGATCGAGGGTGGGTGTCGCGACGAGGACTGCGCGATTGGCACCCTCGACCCACACACTGGCATCCTCACTGGCATCCTCACTGGCATCCAGGGAGACGGCGGACACCCTGGTGCCACCCTCGGGGTGCACGCGCGCTGCCGTCCATCCTGACGACGAGCACCCTTTCGTGCGACCGTCGTGGGATGTCTTGCCTCTCGCGTGGAGCTCTCGGGGTCGCGCTGGTGGTCGCGGGGTTGTGCGCCGCGGAGCCGGTGCAGGCGCAGCGCGTGTTCACGGGGACGTTCCAAGAACAACGTTTCGACGACTTCCGCGGAGCGGGCTTCGCGCCGAGCCCTTCGGCCGGTCAGCTCGACTCGGACGAGTGGTCCGTGATCCGGATTCCGACGGGGACCGTCGCATTCGGTGCCACGTGCACGACCGGTGCGTGCGCGCGCGGCGCGGCCACGATGGGCGGTGAGCGGGGGATCTACTCCTTCGACACGGGCTCGGGCGAGCGGCTGCTGGGTGTCGCAGGCGCGCCGACCGAGACGATCACCCTCGTGTGGAGGCTCCACAACGCGACGGGTGCGCCGATCGCGGGCCTGCACTGGGGCTTCTCCGGGTACGAGCGGAACGTGGACGCTCGCACGCGCCGCTTCGAAGGGGCCGTGCTGCCCACCTGCAGCGTCGACTTCGCGTTCGGCTCCATCAGCACCTCGAACCGATCGGCCGGCTGGGTGGGCTTCACGAACCTCCTCCACGATGAAGCGACGACGATCGCCGCCGATGCCGACTTCTGCCTCGCGGTTCAGTTCGAGGCGCCCACCGGTTCGACCGGCATGTCGAGCCCGCAAGAAGACGTCGGCCTCTCGCACGTGTGGGTGACGAGCATCACGTGCGGTGATGGAACGCTCGGCGAGGGCGAGGCGTGTGACTCGACAGCGATCCCGATCGATCCAAGCGGCGTGACATCGTGCTGCCGCGAGTGGTGCTTGCCGGACGCGCGCGTCGAGGGCTTCGCGTGTCGCGATGACGAGCTCTTCTGCAACGGTCCGGGCCCCGGTACGTGCGAGGAAGGCCGCTGCGTGCCCGTCGCCGCGGTCTCACCCTGCGTCGCGCTCGATGCGTGCTCACCCGTGACGTGCGACGAGGCGACGCGTGAGTGCGTGCGCTCGCCGAGCGATCCGCTCTGTTGCCTCGGCGATGGGGACTGCGAGGAAGGATTCTTCTGCGGCGCCGCGCACACGTGCGTTCCCGAGGGCTCCCTTCCCGACGCAGGCCCAGACGGCGGCCTCGACGCCGCGTCGCCAGCGCCCGACGCTACGTCGCCAGCGCCCGACGCCGCGGTGCCGGAGGACGCGGACCTCCGTGTCGACATCGGTGTTCGCATCGACGGGGGCGCGCAAGCTGCCGATGTGGGCGCCACCGACATCGACGCCGCTGGTCCCAGCGCGTTTCAGGGGAGCGGATGCGCGTGCCGCGTCGGCTCGCCTGGGCGCGCGAGCACACGCGCGTGGATGACTGCGCTGGGCCTCGCGCTTCTGGGCTCGGTGATCAGGAGAGCGAGAGAGAGAGCACGATCGCCACGTCGGTCGGGCTCCGCGTGAGGCGCGCGTAAGCGAAGAACGAAGGCATCTCGTACTCACCTCGTCGGCCACGCCCAGCGCATGAAGCACCTCCGCCTCTTTCTCACGCGTCTCGCGGTGCGTGTGGCCGCGATCGGGCTGGCGGTCGGCTTGCTCTACGCGCTGGTCCTCCTCGAGCGATTCGTCCTCGCGGTCCTGCCTGCCGGGGCGAGCGCGTGGTGGGTCGACCACCCGAGCGTGCAACCCATCGTCGACATCCCCATCGCACTGAGCGCAATGGTCGCGGTGTTCGTCGCAGGCAACTGGGCCCTCGCGAAGCTCGGCGTTTCGAGCACCGAGACCCACGACGCGCAAGGACGCCCACAGCGCTGAGGCACGCCCCCATCGAGGCTGGCCTATCGAGCCCTCAGGGAGCGAGAAACAATCGATTCACGGCCTCGAGGGACGCGGTGGTGGGGGGTCCAGGGCGAGTTCCGCAGGCCGAAGGCCGAGGATGTTTGAGCATCGGACCCCCCTCCGCCGCGGCCCGCTTCCGAAGCGGGGATTCTTTCTCGCTCTCTCAGCTCGAGGCGTCCGGTGTCGAAGGTCGCGGAGGCAACGACACACGATCGCGTCCCTCGCGCTTGGCCACGTAGACCGCGCGATCTGCGCGCTGCACCAGGGCCGCGCCGTCTTCGCCTTCCTTGAGCTCGGCCACGCCGATGCTCAGCGAGAGGTGCCCGAACGGCTGCTCGTGAGACCACGACGTGTCGATCTCGGCGATGGCCTTGCGCAGCTTCTCCGCCACCTCGAGCGCGTCGGCCTCGGAGGCGTGCGAGAGCAAGACGACGAACTCCTCGCCGCCCCAGCGCGCGATCGTGTCGACCTCGCGCAGCATCGCGCGCAGGCGCTCGGCCACCATCACCAGCGCCGCGTCGCCGATCGGATGCCCCGCGCGGTCGTTGAGCTTCTTGAAGTGATCGATGTCGATCATCAAGAGCGAGAGCGGATGGCCGTAGCGGCGCGCGTCGGCCATCTCGCGCTCCAAGCGCTCGTTCAAGTAGCGGCGGTTCGGGAGCTTCGTGAGCTCGTCGATGCTCGAGAGCTCCTCGAGCCTGCGGAAGAGCTGCGCGTTGTGGATCGAGAGCGCGACCTGATCGGCGAGCGCCGAGAGGAACCGTCCCTCGAGCTCGGTGAGCGGATCGCTCGGCGGGCGCGTGAGCGCGATCGCGCCGATCACCTCCTCGCGCACGCGGATCGGCACGCTCATGAACGAGCCCGTGCGCGGCACCTCGTCCCAGAACGCGAGGTAGTCGGGCGCGCGCGCGACGTCGTCGATGACGATCGGCTTGCCGCTGTCGATCGCGTTGCTCGTGACGCCCTCGCCCGGCTCGAGCGATCGACCGAGCACCGACGCGGGATCGGGAAAGCCCCAGCACGCGCGCACGCCGAAGCGTCCGCTCTCGTCCTTGAGCAGGATCGCGAGCTCACGCAGCTCGAGCGCGGGGCCGAGGCGCGTCGTCAGCCGATCGAGCACGGCCTCGAGGTTCAACGTCGTCACGCTGTCGCGCAGGAGCTCGAAGAGGAGCGCGCGCTCACGCAGGCGCTGCTCGAGCTCGGTGGTGCGCTGCGAGAGCGTCTTGGCGAGATCGAGCTCGCGCTGGCTCTCGCTCGCGCCGCGCACCGTGCGGATGCTGCCGGTCTCTTCGCGGAGGGTCGATCCCATCGGAGCGGTCTGGTCCGCGTCGCCTTCGCTCGAGCCCCCGCCCTCGCTGCCCATCTCCGCTTGCGCGAGCAGTCGGTCGACGGCCGCGAGCACCCGACCGAGGTCTTCGTCCTCTGCGCGCTCCACGCGCTGCCCGCGACGTCGCTCGAAGAGGCGCACGAGCCTCGTGAGGCGTCGACCGAGCACCGCCGTCACCACCCACAGCGACACGAGCCCTGCGACCACGGAGGCCACCATCACCCACACGTGCACGAGCGGCTCGCGCTGATCGAGCGCTGTGAGGATCAAGCTCACGATCGCGCCCGACGCCGCCCCCGCGGCCGCCGCGCCCACGATGACGCGCACCATCATCCCCCGCGACGGCGGAGGGCTCGGCGGACGCTGCGAAGGCGAGCTCACGGGGCCGGAGTTGTCCTCTCGTCGGGGTAGACGCAACCGCTCCGCGCCCGCCCCCGCCTCGATCGGCCGTGTCCCCCGCCCAGTGCGTCACGGGAGCGATCGGCCGTCGTCGTGGGAGTCGTGTCGGAGCACGGCATCGAGGAGCGCGATGCCGGCGGTGATCAATCCACTGTCCCGAGGACCGCAGTGAACCCGATGCCGGCCGAGATCGACGTGCACGCGAGCACGTCGGCATCGCTCGGCTGGAGGTCCGCGTGCTCCGCGAGGATGTCGCGGATCGCCTCGCGATCGTCGGCCTCGGCCGCTTCGATGAGCTCGGCGACCACGAGACGACCGCCGAGCTGCCCGTCGGTGAGGCCCGACCTGTCCACGCCGAGCTGACCCATGCCGTTCACCGAGTCGGCGTGTCGGTCTTCACAGGTGGCCGTGCTCGTTCCGTCCGAGACTCGGCCGTCCAGGTCGAAGCCTGGTGTGACCTCGCTCGTTCCGTCTGGGATCGTGATCGCGCGGATCACGTACGCGAGAGAGATGCCCGAGACGGGAGGATCCTCGGTGATCACGAAGACACCCGCGTCGGTGGCAGCGGCCGGACCGCAGCCGACATTCGCGAGCACAGCGAGAAGCACGCTGGAGCTCGCCAGCGCACGACGAACCATGGGGCATCGTCGCTCGGGGGCGCGAAAACGAAAAGCCGCGCTCCGGGGTGGAGCGCGGCCTTCGTCGTTCGAGCGCGCGGCGTGGGCCGCGCGGGCTCGCTCAGTCGAGCGTGCCGACCTGACCCTCGAGGCCGAGGCCGATCGAGATCGACGCGCAGAGCGTCGGGTCCGCCGTCGTGGGCTCCACGTCGGCGTACGTCGGGAGGAGCATCGCCGCCTGGTCGGCGTACATCGCGAGGTCGGGCACGCTGCGGAGCGTGGTGACGATGTCGTCGATGCGGAGCACGCCACCGATCGCGGCGTTCGTCATGCCCTCGGCGGTCACGTCGCCGCCGATGGTCGCGTCACGAATGGTGAGCGAGATGGGGCTGCCGCCCACGTCGAACGAGAGCGCGAGCTGGGGAACGGTGCCGCGGAGCTCGCCGTCCACGATCGCGGCCGCGAGGCCCGTGCTGATCACGGTGCGGGTCGCCCACGCCTGGTCGGCCGTCACGACGCCGCCCGCGGGGGGACAGCTGTCTTCGGTGCAGCTGGCGGGCTTCACGAGCGCGAGGTCGAGCGTGACCGAGCTGTCGTTCTCGAAGCTGTTGACGTCGTTGACCGTGAGCGCGAGGAGGAGGCCGCCCTCGGCGATCTGCTGGTCGATCGTCATCTGGATGTCGACGTCCGCGAGCGAGCCGAGGAGGCCGGCGAGCTGGCCCGTGAACTGGTTGTCGACGCCGGTCTCGCCGGTCGGCGAGACGAAGTCCTCGACCAGGTCCTCACACGTCGCCGTGCCGGTGCCGTCCGAGACCTTCTCGTCGAGGTTGAAGCCGGGGGCCTCGTTGCCGTCGGGCGCCGAGGGTGCCGCGATCTCGGAGACGACGTAGGTGACGGAGACCGGCTCCATCGTCTGCATGAACGCGTCGTTCTGCGGCGTTCCGGAGTCCGTGGTGCTGGGCGTACTGCCGCAGCCCATCGCAGCGATCGAGCCCACCACCACACCGCTGAAAGCCAACTTGTTGAGATTCATACCGAGCGCCTCCGTTTGACACGAGCCACGAAACGACCACGAACGAGACCGGGGCGCGTAGCTATCACGGCCACCGACTCTCGTTCAAGAGAGGTACAACCTTAGGCGGCATCGGCTGGATCGCGCAATCTGACATCGATGTCGCGGGACCCGCCGGATCCCGTGCTACCAACGGCGCGTGCCGCGCTTGCCGATCACCGCGATGTCGCTCGTCGGATCGATGGGTCGAACGACGGTCGAGACCCTCGCCGCGCTCGACGAGGGCCGCACCGGTCTGCGCGCCCCGGCCGAGCTCGACGGCCTGACGCTGAGCCTGCCCTTCCCCACCGTCGTCGGTGCAGTGCCCGGCGCGCTGAGCCCCTTGTCGGAGGGGGATCATGCGTACGACACCCGCCTCGCGCGCATCGGGATGATGGCCCTGGCCGAGGTCCGGCCTACCCTCGATCGGGCGATCGCGCGCTGGGGCAAGCGCCGCATCGCGGTGCTGATCGGCACCAGCACCGGCGGCCTCGACGCGACCGAGGACGCGTTCCGCTCCTGGGCCGAGACCGGCGGACCGGACGGCGGACGTGTGCCCTCCGGCTACGACCTCCGCACGCAGCACGACTTCAATGCCCTGGGTGAGCTGATCCGTCGCGTCACCGGCCTCGAAGGTCCCACCCATGTGGTCAGCACGGCGTGCAGCTCGAGCGGCAAGGTGCACGCGTCGGCGCTGCGTCTCATGCAGCTCGGCCTCATCGACGCGGCGTTGGTCGGCGGGATCGACAGCCTCTGCAAGATGACGCTGCACGGCTTCCGCGGGCTGGGGATCCTCTCGGACACCCACTGCAAGCCGTTCGCGCGCGATCGCGCGGGCATCAACATCGGCGAGGGCGCGGGCTTCATGCTGCTCGAGCGCGAGGACGCGCGGACGCACGCCGAGGCGCTCGCGTACCTGCTCGGCGTGGGCGAGTCGTCGGACGCGTACAACATGTCCTCCCCCGAGCCCTCGGGTCGCGGCGCGAAGGAAGCCATGCAGCGCGCGCTCGAGGCAGGCGGGATCACCGCGGCCGACGTGGGCCTCTTGATCGCGCACGGCACCGCGACGCCGCAGAACGACGTGGCCGAGTCGATGGCGATCGAGTCCGTGCTCGGGCCGCGCGTGCCGGTGATCTCGACCAAGGGCTACACGGGCCATCAGCTCGGCGCAGCGGGCGCGACGAGCGCTGTGTTCGCGGCGCACGCGGTGCGGACGAACAAGATCCCGCGCTCGCTCGGCGCCGAGCCCAACGATCCGGCGGTGCGTGTGAACGTGCTCGCCGAGGGTCGAAGCGAAGGCACGGTCGGGGTCGCGCTGTGCAACGCGTTCGCGTTCGGGGGATCGAACGTGTGCCTCGCGATCGCGAGCCCGGACTGGGTACGAGCGCACGCCGAGGTCGGCGACGGAGGCCGCGCGTGAGGCCGCTCTACGTGACGGGCCTCTCGCTGTGGGCGCCGGGCTGGGCGAGCCTCGACGCGTTCGTCTCGGGCGCACACGACGCGAGCGTCGAGGACGCGCCGTGCACGTGGGTGCCCTCGCGTCTCTTGCGTGGATCGAGCCGCCTCACGCGCATGTTCGGCGAGGCCGCCGCGCAGGCCGTGACCGCGGCGGGCCGCGATCCCAAGACGGTCGCGACGATCTACACGTCGAGCTACGGCGAGATCGAGACGATGGTGCTCTTGCTCGACGTGATCTTCCGAGGCGACGGACAGCTCTCGCCGATGCGCTTCAAGAACAGCGTGCACAACGCGGGCAGTGGCCTGGGCTCGATCGGTCAGGGCAACACCAGCTTCTCGACGGCGCTCGCCGCGGGCGCGCGCAGCTTCGAGGCCGGCATGCTCGAGGCGATCGCGCTGGTGAACGAGCGAGGCGGCGATGCGGTGGTGTCGTGCGCCGACGACGCGATCCCCGCGCCGCTGTCCCACGTGGAGAACGGAGGCCGGCTCGAGCGACGCGACGGCCTCTCGGTGGGCCTGGTGATCTCGGCCGATCCGGGGAGCACACCGCTCGCCCGCATCGCGAAGGTGACGCAGCTCGAGCAAGCGATGCCGTTGCCCGAGCGTGCGTTCGATCGACTGCTGTCGCCGGGCCATCACCTGAACCCTGCGGCGCACGCGCTTCCTCTCTTCGAGGCGATCCGCAGCGGACGTGAGGGCACCGTCGCGCTCGCGTTCGACGCCGCCGCACCCTACGCGCTCGAGCTGACGCGCGTCTGACACGACGGCTTCGACACGCAGGCACCCCTCCCGTCCGCGGGAGAGGGCCGGGCGTGGGTCAGCGGCGCTCTCGCAGGACGCGACGCCGCGTGATCACGCAACCGATCATCGACAGCGCCAGCCACAGCGGCGAGCCACCGCGTGAAGGCGACGCGCTGCAGTTGCCGTTGGTGTCGGGGTCGGTCGGCATCATCGCGCTGCCGCCGTCGATGCTCGGCCCGCTCGCGTCGGTGGCGGCGACGCCTGCGTCGGAGAGATCCACGGGCGCGTCGGTGTTCGCGAGCGCCTCGAGCGCTGCGATCTCTTCGGGCGTGAGGGGACGACCGGTCGTGGCGTCCACGATCACGTCGTCGTCGCAGGTGAAGCTCGCCGCGAGCTCGGGCGTGCTGAGATCGGCGGGCCCCGGGATCACGGCGGCGTGGCCCACGAGATCGAGCGTCGCGGTGCCACCTGCGACGCACGGCACATCGAACTGCACCGTCAGGTCCGTGCGGAGCGAGCGCTGCGCCGCCATGTGCGCGTCGGTCTCGGCCCACCAGTCGTAGGCATCGAGCCACGGCTCCATCGAGGCGTCGGGCGTGAGCGTGACCTCGGTGAAGTAGTAGCGCTCACGACGGCCCGGCACCGTGTAGTAGGAGCGCAGCTCACCGACCGCGAGCGTGCCCAGCGTCGTCGGCAGTGGACGCGCTTCGACGGCGGTGTACGTCGCGGCGGGCGGCGAGCCGGCAGGACAGTCGTCGCGCACGACGTCGTACGTCTCGCCGACGACGAGCGGCTCCGTCAGCTGGATCAGCATGCCCGGCGGGCCCGCGAGGATCGCGGTGCCCGCGACGTCTGCACCCGTCGTGTGGCTCACGAGGCGCGGATAACCCGTACCGATGACGACGATGCGCGGGAGGTTCGCAGGGATCTCTCCCGCGACGGGCATGACCTCGAGCGGAAGTCCGCACGTGCTCGCGTCCAGGGGGAACACCGCAGACTCCGCACGGACGCTCGACGCGATCCCCACCACCACCGACGGCACGACCAAGAAAGACAAGAGACCAAGACCCCGCATTGCCATCCTCCTCTGGCGCACGTTGCGCCAACGACTCTTCCGACGTGGCACATCGCACGGCGCGTGCCGCCTCGGTGGGCCGAGCGAGGAGGATCAGAGTCGGTAGGGGGTCTTTCCGCGCACGACGAGGTCCCACCACTTGAAGGTGCGCGCGAGCGCAGCGTCGAGCTCGCGCGTGGCATCGGAGGCGGTGAAGGTCTCGTCGGGCAGGCAGTACGCAGAGATCGGCGAGGCCGCGAGCATGTGTCGGATGCCCTCGCTGAACCCCTCGCCTGCGTACGTGAGGCACACGGGCATGCCGATCTTCGCGACGTCCTCGAGCGCGTACGGGATCTTCTCGTCGGCGGTGCCGAGCGAGTCCTGGTACTTGCACTCGATCGCCATCGCGATGCGCGTCGACTCTTCGATCAAGACGATGTCGATGCGGCGGTTCTTGCCGATGATCGTCTTGCCGAAGGCCACCTCGCGGTAGACCGTCAGCCCGCGGTGGCCGAAGTTCTTCACCACGTAGCCCGCGACGAGGTTCGCGTATTGAGTGCCCGTCAGCGGCATGGCGCGCAGACGTAGCACGGGCACCGACGAGGCATGCGCGCACAGCGCGTCACGCTGACACGCGAGAGGTGGGGCTCGTCGTCCTCGGCGATCGTGATCGCGCGTTCTCGATGCGAGACGCCTGCGTCTCACTTCGTGCCGACGGGTGACTGGTACGAAACGTGGAGTGCTGCGCGCCCGTGATGACGCGCAAGACGCTCTCTCCTCTCGTCGCGCTCGCGACGATCTTCGTCCTCTCGTCGTCGGCCTGCACGAGCCGCGAGCCCGGGCCTTCGATCGATCCGCGCCCCGTCGGCGAGTGTCGGCTCTACACGATCTCCACCGGCGATCGCGTGTGCCTCATGACCGAGCCGCAGGGTCCCGCGATGCAGCGCGATCTCGCGACCCGCTCGGACGGGCTCGTCGTCGAGGCGCTCGGCGATCCGACGGCGCCCGGTCCGCTGCCCTCGCGCGTGAACCTGCGCGAGCAGTACCTCGATGGCTGCTTGCAGGTGCGCAACCAGGGCGAGTGCGGCTGGTGCGTCGGTCACTCCGCGGGCGCCGCGCTCGACGCGCTCTACTGCGCCGAAGGATGTCCGCCGCCACGCGTGTCGATGGCGCACCTCTGGTCGAACGGTCACGGCGGCACGATCGGCGACTGCGGTCCGGGCTGGCAGGTGGCCGATGGCCTCGCAGCCGTCACGACGACGGCGCTCGTGCCCGAGTCGGAGTGGCCGTACACGAACGGCGGTCGCGGCATGACCTCGACGCGTCCGTCCAACGCGGAGCTCATGCGCAGCGGCCGCTACCGCGCGACGGGCCACACGATGATCGCGGACGACGCGAACAAGGTGGACAACATCCGTCGTGCGCTCGCGTCGGGCCGCACCGTCTCGGTGTGGAGCGGCGTCTGTTTCGGTCAGGGCTGGAGCAACGGCACCGGCACGATCCCCGCGCCGATGCTGCCGTGCGGCCCGATGAACGCAGACGGAACGCAGCAGCAGTACGACGGCTACCACGCGTACACGATCGTCGGGTACGACGACGCGACGGGCGAGTACCTCGCGCTCAACTCGTGGGGCACGGGCTGGGGCGACGGGGGCTACATGCGCCTGAGCGCGGGGTTCATGCAGAACGAGGTGAGCGGCGGTGGCTACCTGGCGGACATCGATCGCAGCGCGGGCGGGTGCGAGATGCCCGACGCCGGGATGATCGACGCGGGCTCGCGCGACGCGGGCCCGCCGAGCGATGGCGGACCCCGGCCCGACAGCGGCGTCGATGCGGGACCGCCCGCCGATCCACGCGTCGTCGATCGCTGCGCGGCGATCGCGGACTGCAACCGTTGCTCGGTCACGTCGGGGTGCATGTCGTGCGACGGCCGATGCGTCGCAGCGAACGCGACGCGCACGGGCGCAGCCGATGGCAGCGCGTGCGGCACGAGCGCGACCTCACCCGAGCAGTGCGCGGCCCCGATGGGCGCGTGCGCGATGCACGCAGACTGCGGCGCATGCGCGATGGATGCGAGCTGTGCGTGGTGTGGATCACGCAACGTCTGCGTGGGCTGGCCTGCGGACGCGGCCGCGTGCTCGAGCGGTGATCGTGTCGCGACCCGATCCGATCAGTGCAACGACGTGACGGGCTCGTGCGCGACGGCGATGACGTGCGAGGCCTGTCAGATGCTGGACGGCTGCGGCTGGTGCAACAGCAGCGCGCGATCGATCCATGCGGTGGGCAGTGAGCCATGCGTCGGAGGTGGTGCGACGCACGCCGATCGCGCAGCGTGCGAGGGCGACTACTACGGCCGCGTGGGCATGTGCCCGATGCCGGATGCGGGCATGCCCGACGCGGGCCCCCTCGAGGACGCAGGCCCGATGAGCGGCGACGCGGGACCGATGCCGGGCAACGACGCGGGCGCCTGCAGCGCAGCGCAAGACAGCTGCAGCGCGACGCGCATGTGCTGCGGCTCACTGGTGTGCAACGGCGGGAGCTGCTGCGGCCTACCGAGCTCGTCGTGTCGCACGGGCAACGACTGCTGCCCTGGCATCGAGTGCGTGTCGGGTCGCTGCGCGTGCCGAGCGATGGGCGCGTCGTGTCGTCAGACCGTCGACTGCTGCGGCAGCACCGTCTGCCGAGGCGGCACCTGCCAGCGCCCCTGACCCCCCTGCGGGTCCGCCCCTGACCGCCCCGCGGCGGGTCGGGTCGCCCTGCGGCGGGTCACTGCAAGGGGGTTCAACTGGGTCGCCCTGCGGCGGGTCACTGCAAGGGGGTTCAACTACCCGAGATCGTTCCCAAAGAAGAGGGGCTTTGACGCGATGCGGTTTTCGCTGGGAATTCCGGGCCTCGCTCAGCGGCGTCGACGGGTCGCCCCGCGGCGGGTCGGGTCGCCCCCCAGCGGGTCACTGCAAGGGGGTTCAACTAGCCGAGATCGTTCCCAAAAAAGAGGGGCTTTGACGCGATGCGGTTTTCGCTGGGAATTCCGGGCCTCGCTCAGCGGCGTCGAGAAAACCCCGAGAAAACGGGGTCGCGTCAATTGCCCGCCAGAACCCCAATGATTCCGCGGTCTTCGACCCCCTTGCAGTGACCCCGGGTCTGCAGTCTGGCATCGGACCGCCTTGCCGTGACGCCGGTCTGGTTCCCCCCGGGTGACCCCGGTCTGGTTCCCGCTGGCCTCAGCTGGCGAGCAGGTCTTCGGCGAAGCAGCGCGCCAGGGCCATGATCGTGTGCTGCGGGTTCACGCCGAGCACGCTCGGGATGACCGAGGCATCTGCCACGACGAGACCTTCGTAGCCGTGCACACGGCCGCTTCCATCGGTGACCGACGTGTCGGGGCTCGCGCCCATCACCGCGCCGCCGAACAGGTGACTGAGGATCGCGATGTAGGCGCGCGGATCGGTGGGGCCGGTCCTGATCCTCTCGATCTCGTCCGCCTTCATCTCGAAGGGCAGACCCGAGATCCCAGGCAGCACGCTCTTGGCGCCCGCCGCGACGTGCGTCTTGGCGAGCAGGTACATGCCCTCGCGGAACTTGAGCATGTCGGCCGCATCGAGGCCGTAGCGCACCATCGGCTTGCCGAGGAAGCCCGCGCGCACGGTGCCCACCGACTCCGCGCGCACCGAGTGACACCACATCGCGATGTGCCGGTAGCGTGAGAGCCGATCCATCAGCTCCATCCCGCCGCCCGCGAAGCGGCTCGCGACCAGCTCGAGCGGGATGTGCAGCGTCTCGAGCTTCAAGCCCGGCTCGTTGCGGAACGCCGTCGAGGCCCAGCCCTGCGTCGCGCCCGTGTTCTGATCGACCGGCTCGTCGTAGCAGCCGAACACGCCGGTGCCGGGGTGCGCGCGGAAGAAGCGCCCGAGCGACTTGCTCTTCACGCCGCTCTTCTGGAGCAGCACGGCCGAGTGCGTGACGGACGCCGCGACGATCACGGCCTTCTTGGCCTTCACGCGGAACACGCTGCCTGCGCGGTGCGTGCGCGGATGATCGAAGCGACCCTCCACACCGATCGCGCGACGCCCCTCGAAGAGCACCTTCGACACCGGCGCCGAGGAGAGCACGAGCCCGCCGCGCTCGAGGACCTCGGGCACCCACACGACGTTCGTCGACTGCTTCTTCAGCTTGCGACAGCCCTGAAGGCACTGGCCGCTGCCGACGCAGCCCTTCACGTACCGCTTCATGTAGTGGCTGTCGTAGCCGATGGCCGCCGCGCCCTTCATCGCGAGCACGTTCGATCGACCACGCGCGTCGGGCGGCACCTCTTCGACACTGAGCTCGCGCTCGAGATCGTCTTGGTGCTTCCACACACGATCGGCGAGGCGGCCCTTGCCGCCCGTGCGGCCGATGCCGAATTCCTTCTCCCAGCGATCGAACACGTCGGCCGGAGTGCGCACGCAGATCGCCGAGTTGATCACCGTGGTGCCGCCCATCGTGCGCGCTTGCACGATCGGCCAGAGCGCGCGGCCCATCGCGATCTGCGCGCCCCAGTCGTCCATCAGATCGCGCATGCCGCCATACGCGCTCGACGGATACTGCTCGGGCTCGCGCCACGCGCCCGCCTCGATCAGCGCGACGCTCGCGCCCGCACGAACGAGCACGCTCGCGGCCGCCGCGCCGCCCGCGCCCGAGCCCACCACCACGTAGTCCACCTCGCCCTCGAACGGCGTCTCGGTGCGCTCGCGAAACGAGACGTGCGTCCCCGTTCCCGACGACATCGTCACGAGGTCCTCCACACGTCGGGATCGGGCGCGTATGCGGCCATCGCGAACCGCTTGCGCACCTCGGGATCACGACCCCAACAGAGCCCCGCGGGGAGCTTGAGGATCAGCATCGCCTGCTTCACCAAGTAGAGGTTGGTGTTGCCGATCTTGCGCGCGTGCTTGTCGCGCAGAGAGGCAGGCAAGAAGAACGCAGGCAGCGGCACGAACACCGTGAACAGCGGCGTGAAGTGGAAGAGCAGCGCGGCCAGCACCACGCCGAGCCACATCATGAACGTCGTCTCGCTCCGGAACTGGCGGAGGAACGGATCGATGCCGGTGTCGGCGATCCCAGGCAGCGCCTCGGTGCGCGGATAGAAGGCGACCATCGCCGAGCGAACGAGCCAGAGCATGCGGACGCAAGGAGTACCACGCCGCGTTCGTCGTACCCTCGGGATCGTGAGCCTTCCGAGCAGCCTGATCGGGCGGACGATCGCAGAGCGCTACGTTCCCCGCGCGGTCGTCGGACGCGGCGGCATGGGCGTCGTCTACGCGGCCGATGATCTGCGGACGAGCGCGCTCGTGGCGTTCAAGGCGCTGGCGCGGCAAGCGCGCGACGCGCAGCGCGTGCTGCGCTTCGAGCGAGAGATCGAGGTGATGCGACGCATCTCGCATCCGTCGATCGTCGCGCTGCACGATCACGGATGGCTCTCGGACAGCGAGCCGTGGTTCGTGATGGAGCTGCTGGATGGAACGACGCTGCGCGATCGCCTGGATCGCGCGCCGATCGACACGCGCGAGCTCGCGACGGTGCTCGCGCCGATCGCGTCGGCCCTCGATGCGCTCCACGCCGCCGGCATGGTGCACCGCGACGTCAAGCCCGCGAACATCCTGCTCTCGCCGCATGATCACGCGGGCGCCAAGCTCGCGGACTTCGGTCTCGCGCTCGTCACCGATCCCGACGTGCCGCGGCTCACGGACAAGCGCGCGATCGTGGGCTCGCCTGCGTACGTGCCGCCCGAGTCGCTCAAGCGACAGTGGACCGCGGCGGCCGACGTGTACGCGCTCGGTGTGGTCATCTTCGAGGCCCTCGCGGGCGCGAGCCCGTTCGTCGGGAGCGCAGCTGACGTGTTGATCGCCAAGAGCCGAGGCGTGGTGCCGACGCTCGCTGCGATCAGCCGACGCGACAGCGAGCCCGGTCACGAGCGCCTGGTCGCACACGCGCTGTCGCGCGATCCGCAAGCGCGTCCCGCGAGCGCGAGCGAGCTCGTCGCGATGCTCGCCGCGCTCTGAGCGATTCCCTCAGCCGTCGATCAGCGCGCGCAGGCGCGCCCCCAGCTCGGCGCGGGTGTGAGGCTTCGGCAAGAAGTCGGTGCCTGGTGTTCGCTGCAGCTCGGTGTCCGAGTAGCCCGACACGAAGAGCACCCGGAGATCGGGCCGAATGCGTCGCAGATCCGCGACCACCTCGTGGCCACTTCGGGTGGGCATGGCGAGGTCGCAGAGCACCGCATCGATCCGTCCGGCGTGGGCCGACACGATCGCCAACGCCTCGTCTCCGTCCGCGGCCACGAGCGTCTCGTAGCCCAGCCGGGCCAGCAGCCGCACCGCGGTCTTGCGAACGATCGGCTCGTCGTCGACGACCAGAATCGTGCCCGCCGAAGGGCTCGCGGGCGGCCGCACGGACTGCGTCTGGGGTGTCGGAGCGCTGGACCGCGGAAGGCGCACCCGAAAGCGCGTCCCTCGCGGCTCGCGGCTCTCGATCTCGATGTCCCCACCATGCTGCTGCACGATGCCGTAGCTGCTCGCGAGCCCGAGGCCGGTCCCCGCGGTCTTGGTGGTGAAGAAGGGGTCGAACGCGTGCGCGCGGGTGTGCTCGTCCATCCCGCTGCCGCGATCCTCCACGAACAGCTCCACCTGGGGCAGCGAGCGTGTGGCCGCACCTTCGGTCGACGAGAAGACCTTCACCGTGAGCGGACCTCCCGCGGGCATCGCATCGCGGGCGTTGGCCACGAGGTTCACGAGCACTTGCTCGAGCTGCGCCGCGTCCGCGTGGACCCAGGCTCCGGGCGCGGCCTCGATGGTGAGGTCGATCCTCGGCCCGACGAGACGGCAGAGGAGGTGCTCGAGGTTCTTCACCAGCGCGGACAGATCGAAGACCGCCAGCGCGATGGGCTGCTTGCGGGCGAAGGCCAGGAGCTGAGCCGTCAGCTCGCGCGCACGCTGGGCGCCGTGGCGCACAGTCTCGAGGTCCTCCTTGCCGTGGCTCGGCACCACGTCCTCGAGCAGCTCGAGCGAGCCGAGCATCGCAGCGAGGAGGTTGTTGAAGTCGTGCGCCAGCCCACCTGCCAGGCGCCCGATGCTCTCCAGGCGGTGCGCACGCGTGAGCTCCTCTTCGAGCGCGCGCCGCTCGGTGATGTCGAGGATCGTCCCCGACAGACGCACTCCCCCCTCGCGACGCTGGAGGCGTCCTCGGGTGCGAGCCCAGCGCGTCACGCCGTCGTCCCCGACCACCCTCCACTCGTGCTCGAACGTCTCCTCGCCCGCACCGCCCAGGACCTGCTCCGCGAGCGCGGAGAAGTGCCCGCGATCGTCGGGATGAACGCGTGACATGAAGGCCTGGATCCCGGACTCCATGCTCGGGAGCTTGAAGTACTCGTTCATGCCCGCCGACCAGTGACCACGATCGCTGCCAGGCTCCCACTCCCACGTCCCCATCCGTGCGGCATCGAGGGCCATCGAGAGGCGGGACGCGGTATCGGACACCGCGCGCTCGGCGAGGAAGCGCTCCGTGTCCTCCGCGTACGTGGTGACGGATCCGGCCACGTGCCCGTCGCTGGAGCGGACGGGCTGCGCAGCGACGCGGTACCAGCGCTGGGTGCCGTCGGGCCGCGTGAGGATGTACGTGGCGCTGGGCTCGGGCTCGCCAGTCAAGAGCACGCGGCGGCCCGGCCAGTCCTCCGAGCCGACAGGCGTGCCCGAGGCAGTGGAGAGGCTGATGCCCTCCGCAAACACGTCGATCCGACCGAGCATGTCGGCGACGTCCTTTCGCCCGCACATGGCGGCCGCTGCGTCGTTCGAGGCCAGGATGCGCCCATCGAGACCTCGGAGGGTCACGGCGTCGGGCAGCGAAGCCACCAGGCCGCGGTAGCGCTCCTCGCTCTCGCGGAGCGCAGCCTCGGTCAGGCTTGGAGCCGCGAGAGACTCGAGGTGGAGCAGGAGAAGATCCGTCGCCACCCTGGTGAAGACCAAGCGCACGAGCTCGTTGGCCTCCAGACGATCGAGGGTACGCAGCCGGATCTCCCGAACCACCGGGGCCCCGTCGGCCATGCAGGAACGGGCGGCCTCGAGAGCCGTCGGCAGATCGTGGTAGAGCTGCGCCATCGGTCGGCCGACGAGCGACACCAACATCGGATTCCTCGCGCGGGCGCGCGCATTCGCACCGACGAGCAAGAACTCGTCGCCGACCATGCGGAACACGTAGGAGGGGATCGGGACGTGCTCGAAGAGGGCGGGGATGTCGATCACGGCTGCACCTCTCGAGGAAGCGTAGGGAAGGTCGGTACAACCCGCGCGGATCTTGAGGCGATGCAGCCTCCGACACCCGCGCGTCAGGAGAATCGTACTCTTGCATCGTTCGTCGCGTGGCGAATGCAGCGGGGACTACAGGACTCCAACTCCCTTGGTCCCGGGTTCGAATCCCGGACGTCGCGGCAAGCCTTCACGGGTGAGTCGAGGCGGTAGCTCAGTCGGTAGAGCAAGCACGTCTCCGCCACTCTCGTCGCCACACTTTCACGTTCGAGGCGAATGCCGACGGGCACCACACCCTCTGTCGATCCCTCGTCGCCTCTCTCTTGTTGGGGTCGTTGAAGCGCCGTGATCTCCACGTCGCGTGAAGCGACATCGGGTGCAGTCATGGCGAACACCTCTCTCTTCTCTTCGTTCCGCGGCCTCTTCACGCCCAAGACCGACACCGTCAACGAGGCGGGCGGACGCGCGTACGCGCCAGGCGCTCGCACAGCTCGCGATGACGGGCTGCCTGAACACGACGTTCTACGCGTCGGCCGACACGCAGCTCGAGGAGCTCGTGCGTCGCGCGATGACCGTGTCGCCCGACTTCCTCGCGAAGCTCGCGGTGCACGCGCGTCGCTCGGGCTTCATGAAGGACACGCCCGCTGTGCTGCTCGCGGTGCTCTCGGTGCGCGATCCTGCGCTCTTCGCGAAGGTCTTCGATCGCGTGATCGACAACGCGAAGATGCTGCGAACGTTCGTGCAGGTGATGCGCTCGGGCCAGGTCGGCCGAAAGTCGCTGGGCACGCGTCCGAAGAAGCAGATCCTCGGCTGGCTCGCGGCGCAGTCGGAGGACGCGATCTTCCGCGCGTGCGTGGGTGAGTCGCCGTCGATGGCCGACGTGATCCGCATGGTTCACCCGACGCCGTCGACGCCCTCGCGCCGTGCGCTCTACGGCTACCTGATCGACAAGGCGCACGAGGTGGACGCGCTGCCGCCGCTGGTTCGTGCGTTCGAGGACTTCAAGCGCACGCCGAGCGGCGCGCCGCCCGACGTTCCGTTCCAGCTGCTCACGTCGCTCACGCTCGACGCGGGCGCGTGGGCGGAGATCGCGAAGCACGCGCCGTGGCAGGCGACGCGCATGAACCTCAACACGTTCCACCGTCACGGCGTGTTCGACGTGCCCGGCATGACCGAGCTCGTCGCGACGCGTCTGGCGGATCGCGAGACGATCCGTCGTGCGCGCGTGTTCCCCTACCAGCTGCTCGTGGCGTACCTCGCGACGCGATCGACGGGCCTTCCGCCGAAGATCGTCGATGCGCTGCACGACGCGATGGAGCACGCGACCGCGAACGTCCCGACGTTCGAGGGCGCATCGATCCGCGTGCTCGTGGACGTCTCGGGCTCCATGCAGGCGCCCGTCACCGGTCACCGCAAGGGCGCGACGACGGCCGCGCGCTGCGTGGACGTCGCGGCGCTCGTCGCGGCGACGGTGCTTCGCAAGAACGCGAATGCCGAGGTGATGTGCTTCGACACGGAGCCTCGCGCGGTCGCGGTCGAGCGCCGCGACTCGGTGATGACGAACGCGCGCGTGCTCGCTTCGGTGGGTGGCGGCGGCACGAACGTGTCCTCGGCGCTCGCGAAGCTCGTCCGAGACGGCGTCTCGCCGGATCTCGTGATCTTGCTCTCGGACAACGAGTCGTGGGTGGACTCGCGCGCAGGTGCGAAGCCCACGGAGACCATGGTCCAGTGGAACCTGATTCGCGCGAAGAACCCACGCGCGAAGCTGGTCTGCGTCGACCTCGCGCCGAACACGAGCACGCAGGCGATCGATCGCGAGGACATCCTCAACATCGGTGGCTTCTCGGACGCTGTGTTCGACGTGATCGAGGCGTTCGCGAAGGGCTCGCTGGACCGCACGCACTGGGTCGGCGTGATCGACGCGATCACGCTCTGATGGACACGCAGGAAGATCGAGAGAAGGGTGACGAATGCAGCGGGGACTACTTTGGGGCCGATGACGGTCGCAAGACCGATCGGTTTGGAGTCTCCGCAAGCCTCGTCGTCACCCTTCTCTCTTCCCCATTCGAGATCTCGAAAGTCGAATGGGCACCCCTCCCGACTCTCGGGAGGGGCTGGGGATGGGTCAGCGGTGCTGCCGTAGGTCACACCTCGTCTTCCACCGAGAATCTCGTCGGGTAGGGCGGGGGCTCGTCCCCCGCCGCGCCGCTCAACCGAGGATCCCATGGAGGACGTCGAGCACGCCTGCGATCTCCGTGATCGCCGGAAGTCGCCTCAGCACCGTCGTCGCATCGGGCACGCCCGACAGATACCCCGCATAGAGGCCTCGCATCGCGCGCACCGCGGCGCGCTCTCCGCGCGCATCGCGCAGCGCCGAGAGGTGTTCCTTGGCGAGCTCCACTCGCTCTTCGTGCGTCGGTCGCGGGTGGATCACGCCCTCGTCGAGCTGCTTCCTACACTCGCGGAACACCCACGGATGCTCGATCGCGCGGCGGCCGATCATCACGCCTGCACAGCGCGTCTCGTGGAGCGCGCGCTGCGCGTCGTCGGCCGATCGCACGTCGCCGTTCACGATCACGGGGATCTGCACCGCGTGACGCGCACGCCTCGCCCACGACCAGTCGGCCCTTCCGTCGTGGCCCTTCTTCGCGACGCGGCAGTGGATGGTGATCGCGCGCACGCCCGCGTCCTCGAGCCGACGCGTGAGCTCGACGATCGGCATTCCGTCGGTCCCCTCGCGGCCGGTGCCGATGCGCGTCTTCACTGTCACCGGCAAGGACACACGCGAGACCACGAGCTTCGCCATCGCGATCATCGCGTCGGGCTCGCCGAGCCAGCCAGCGCCCGCACCGGTGCGCGCGACCTTGGGCACCCAGCAGCCACAGTTGATGTCGAGGAACGCGGGCTCTGCGCGTGCAGCGATCTCCGCAGCCTCCGCGAGGCGCTCGGGATCGGCGCCGTAGATCTGGATCGCCGTCGGCGTGTCCCCGGGCGCGAGCGTGATCTTCTTCGTCGCCTCGCTCGATCCCGCGACGAGCCCGTCGGCGTTCACGAACTCGGTCACGCACAGCTCGGCGCCGCGCTTGCGACAGATCGCGCGGAAGACGTCATCGGTCACGTCCTCCATCGGCGCCAGGATCACGGGCTTCGCGCGAAAGAACGCATCGAAGTCGAACGGCGAGCCCGTCACGCGCGTCATCGACACTCGACTTCCACGTGCCGGATACGCAGCGGGACATCGGCGGCCGTCTGAAGCAGCAGTCGACCTTCGCCGCGCGGTCGGGGACCTTCGGACAGGGCTCCTCGATCGGGGCCGCAGAGCGATTGATCCATCGCGCAGCCGATGGAGGCGCAATCGACTCGAGTCGTACAGACGCCGCCGATGCAACCCCACTTCGACCCGTCGACACGCGCGGCGACGAGTCGACTCAGCAGCGAGGCTCCCGAGCCGGCAGGCCCGCGTACTCGGATCGAAAGGCGGTCGCGACTGCAACGCATCCCCCAAGAGCCGTCATACGCCACGGCAGCATCGACGTCACCCGCGCTCGCGACGCTTCCGTCGATGTCATCGAGTGTGAGTGGCAGCCATCTGGCCGTCGACGCACAGGCGCTGACCATCATCGCGATCACGACGAGGAGTGAACGTGCAGTGTTCAAGGCACGACTTCGAGAAGACCACGCTTCTTGAGCATCGCGTTCACGTTCGCGTCGCGGCCTCGGAACGCGCGGTAGCCCTCGCTCGGCTCGATCGTGTTGCCCGCGGAGTAGACGTAGCGGTGCAGGCGCTCCGCCGTCTCCCCGTGGAACGGGTCGCCCGCCTCGCGGAAGGCCTCGAAGCCATCGGCGTCGAGCACCTCGGCCCACATGTAGACGTAGTAGCCGGCCGCGTACGCCGCGCTCGAGAAGAGATGCCGAAAGTGCGGGAGGCGATGCATGAGGCCGATGTCCTCGGGCACGCCGAGACGTGCCCGCTCGCTCGCCTCGAAGCGCGTGAGATCCACGCCTTCGCGGTCGGCCGCGCGATGAAGGGCCATGTCGAGCAGCGCGCTCCCGACGTACTGGATCGTCGCGAACGCCTGATCGAAGCGGCGCGCGCGCTCGAGCTTGTCGAGGAGCGCCTCGGGGATCGGCGTGCGCGTCTCGACGTGACGCGCGTGCTTGGCGAGGACGCCGCGATCCTGCGCCCAGTGCTCGAAGATCTGCGACGGGAGCTCGACGTAGTCCTGCAGCACCTCGGTGCCCGAGAGCGTCTCGTAGTGCGCGTTCGAGAGCAGGCCGTGGAGGCCGTGGCCGAACTCGTGGAAGAGCGTGCGCACGTCGTCGAACGACAAGAGCGTCTGAGCGCCCGCGGGCGCCTTCGCGAAGTTGTTGTTGTTCACGACGATCGGGATCGTTCCGCCGCCGAGCGACGACTGCTTGCGGTAGCTGTGCATCCACGCGCCACCGCGCTTGGTGGGCCGCGCGTAGTTGTCGCTGAGGAAGATGCCGATCACACGATCGCCGCGCTTCATCTCGTAGAGGCGCACGTCGGGGTGATAGAGCGGCACGCCCTCCTTCCGCTCGAACGTCACGCCGAAGAGCCTCGTCGCGCAGTCGAACATCGCGGCGATCATGTCGTCGAGCGCGAAGAACGGCTTGAGCTCCGCGTCGTCCATGTCGAACTTCGCGCGTCGCACCTTCTCCGCGTAGTAGCGCCAGTCCCACGGTGCGAGCGCCGTGAGGCCGTCGTCCTTCGCGACCTCGAGGAGAAGCGTGCGATCACGCGAGGCCGCGGTCTTGGCGGGCTCCCACACCTTCGCGAGCAGATCGAAGACGGCCTCGGGCGTCTTGGCCATGCGATCGACGAGCGCCGCGTCCGCGTAGCTCGGGTAGTCGCGCAGCGACGCCTGCTCGGCGCGGAGCGCGAGGATCGTCTTCGCGATCGGTCGGTTGTCGTGCGCGCCCTCGTGCTCGCCGCGCGTCGTCCACGCGCGCCACACCTGCTCGCGCAGATCACGCCGCGGCGAGAGCGTGAGGAACGGCATCACGACCGAGCGAGAGAGAACCACCGCGCGCGTGCCGGAAGGCAGGTTGCGCTGCGCCGCCGCGCTCGTCATCGCGTCGATCAGGAAGCTCGGCAAGCCCTCGCAGTCGATGTCCGACAGGGGCAACGACCAGCTCGCCTCGTCCGCCAGCACGTTCTGCTCGAAGCTCGTGGTGAGGGTCGCGAGCTCCTCCACGATCGCGACGTAGCGCGCCTTCTTCTCCCCCGTGAGGCGTGCGCCCGCGAGCTCGAAGTCGAGGTGCACGCGCTCGAGGAGTCGTCGGGCCTCGGGCACGAGATCCACGCGCGACCGGCTCACCGCGTCGACACGCGCGAAGAGCGCATCGTGCGTGTAGAGGCCCGCGAGGTGCGACGCGATGCGAGGGGCGAGGATGCGCTCGGACTCCTGGAGATCGGGCGACGTCTCGCTCGCGGTGAGGTTCTCGTACACGAGCGAGATGCGCTTGAAGAGACGGCCCGACGCGTCGAAGGCCGCGATCGTATTTTCGAAGCTCGGCGGCTCGGCGTTCGACGCGATCGCATCGATCTCCGCGCGGTGCTCCGCCATCGCCTGCTCGAGCGCGGGCACGAAGTGCTCGGCGCGGATCCGATCGAACGGCGGCAGGCCGTGAGGCGTGTCCCAAGCCTGGAGCAGCGGATTGTCGAGCTCGTGCGTGCGCGTCATGGCGCGAGGGTGACACGCGATCGAGCCGGTGGATCAGTGCCGAGAGCGCGCCCTCACGGAACGGGGAGCCCGCGCGGGCGAAGCGAGCTTCGCTCACGTTGACATCACCCGGGCTCGCACCCGAGCCTCGCCGGATGAACGACCACCACTGGTTCAACGTGAAGCTGCTCGGCGACGACCTCTCGCAGCTCGACACGATCACGGCAGGGCGAGTGCCGGTCCGCGGAGATCACATCCAGTTCCACGGCGAGTGGTTCGCGGTGACGGGCGTGTACCTCTACGACGATGGCACCGTGGGCGTCACCTTCGCGCCACCCGGATTCCCCACCAACGGCTGAGCCTGCGCACGTCCGCACGCTCAGGTGCGACGAGGAGGGCGCGGCGGCGGGGGCTCGGCGTTGCGTGGGTCGTCGGGCCAGTAGTGACGCGGATACTCTCGGCTGAGCTGCTTCTTGATCGCGGGGTAGTGGCGCTGCCAGAAGCCCGCGAGATCGGTGGTGACCTGCACCGCGCGTTTGTTCGGCGCGAGCAGGTGCAAGACGATCGGCGCGCCGCCCGCGCTCGGGCCATCGGCGAGACCGAAGAAGTCCTGCATGCGGCTCTCGATCCACGGCGGCCGATCGTGCTCGTACGTGACCTCGGCCTTCGCGCGGCCCGGTAGCTTCACGTGCGTGGGCGCGAGGCGATCGAGCTTGCTCAGCACGTCGTGACCGAGCGAGGCCGTGAGCAGCGCGAGCGGATCGGCGCCCTCGAGCTCCTTGAGGCTGCGCCGTCCTTCGGCCGCCTCGGCGAGCGTCGCGAGCACACGCTGATCATCGAGCGCGGGGATCGACGCATCGACCTTGCGCGCGAGCGCGACGCGCAGCTTCCACTGATCGAGCGCGTGCACGTCGACGAAGCGCCCCAGGCCCGCGGCGATTGCGGCCTTCGCGAGCACCTCGGCCGCGCCGGGCTGTCCGGCCGCGTCGCTCTTGGACTCGTCGAGGAGTAGGCCCTCGTACTCGAGCGCCGAGATCTTCTCGAGGCGCTCCTTGTCGCGATCGAAGCGGATCTCGCTCACGTCCTTCACGCGATCGGCGAAGAGATCGAGCAGCCACTCGGGCTCGATCTGCGACGCGACGCGGCACTCGATCGCCCCACGTCGCTCGTCGGCCTCGACCACGACCATCCACTCGGGCTCGCGCACCACGCTGCTCTCCGCGAGGCGCACCGAGCCGCCCCCTGCGAGCACGACGTCCGCGCTGCCCGCGCGGCGACGCTTGCCCACGCGATCGGGGTAGCCGGTCAAGAGGGCGCGCAGCATCGCCTCGTCTTCGTCGAAGACGGCGCGTGTCGGATCCACCTCGATCTTCATGCGCGAGAGCGCGCGGCCGAGCTGCTCGGCGGTGCGCGCGGCGGCGAGCGTCGCGCCCACGTCGAGATCGTGAGAGCGCACGCGGCCCGCATTCAGACCGCCGCTGTGCTTCACGCCCTCGAACGCCTCGAGCCGCGCGAGCGCGTCGGAATCACCGCTCGCGTGGTGGCCACCGCTGCGATCGCCCCCACCTCGATCGTGAAAGCGCGTGCGCAGCGAGAGGCGGATCTCCTTCTCGCCGAGCAGCGCCGCGAGGCTCGCGCCGCGATCACGATGGCCCGTGCGCGCAGCCTCGATCGCCACGCGGCCGAGGCGTGGATGCACCGGCAGCTCCGCGAGATCGCGACCCATCGCGGTGACCGCGCCGCGCGCGTCGATCGCGCCGAGGAGCGAGAGCGTGCGCTCGGCACGATCGATCGAAGGACCGCTCGGCGCCTCGAAGAAGGGGAACGTGCGCGCGTCGTTCACGCCGAGGCGCGCGAGGAAGAGGCGCGGCTCGCAGAAGTCCACGCGCTGGATCTCGGGCTTGAGGAACGCGGGACGCTGGTCGAAGTCGTGCTTGGTGTAGAGGCGGATCGCGCGGCCTGCGCGCGTGCGGCCTGCGCGGCCGGCGCGCTGCGTCGCCGACGCCTGACAGATCGGCGACGTCACGAGCTCACCCACGCCCGACCACGGCGAGAAGCTCGCCGCACGCTCGAGGCCCGAGTCGATCACAGCGACCACGCCATCGATTGTGAGCGAGGTCTCGGCGACGTTCGTCGCGAGGATCACCTTGCGCTTCTTGCCTGCACGCACGGCGCGATCTTGTTCTTCGGGCGGAAGGTCGCCGTGCAGCGGCAGCACCTCGAGATCCTGCGAGCGCGCCGTCTCCTCGAGCGCGCTCGCGCAGCGACGGATCTCCGCGGCACCCGGGAGGAACACGAGCACGTGGCCATCGATCGGCGGGGCTCCTTGGCCCTGGGCGTTCGGGAGCACGAGCCGACGCACGGACGCACGCACTTGGTCTTCGATCGGGCGATCGTCTCGCTGCTCGAGGTGCTCGATCGTCACGTCGAACGGACGGCCCGAGACGGTGACCACCTCGCAGCCGAGGAAGCTCGCGAAACGAGCGGCGTCGATGGTCGCGCTCATCGCGAGCACGCGCAGATCGGGGCGCGTGCTCGCGCGCAGACGTTTCACGAACGCGAGCGCGAGGTCGGCGTGGAGCGAGCGCTCGTGCAGCTCGTCGAGCACCACGCACGACACGCCGCGCAGCTCGGGATCGCGCACCAGGCGACGCGTGAGCACGGCCTCGGTGACGAAGCGGAGGCGCGTGTCTTTTCCGCCCACGTCGTCGAAGCGGATCGTGTAGCCGACGCGCTTGCCCAGAGGCTCGCCGAGCTCTTCGGCCACGCGCGCGGCCGCCAGACGTGTCGCGAGCCTTCGCGGCTCGAGCACGAGGATCTCGCCCTGGCTCGACAGCTCCGTCTCGAGCAACGCACGCGGCGCGCGTGTCGTCTTGCCCGCGCCCGGCTCCGCGACGAGCACGAGCGCGCCGCGGTCGCGGACGTGTCCGACGATCTCGGGCAGGCGTGGGTCGATGGGCAGCGCGACGTTCACGGGCGCCGAGTCCTAGCCGCGCCGGAGCGTTCGCGCGAACGCGAGGATCGGCTGACTCAGGGCCTCTCGGCTCGGGCAGAATCGCGCCGGCCTGCGCGTACGACCTCGTGAGAGCGGGGCGATCGTTTCGGCGCGGCCGAGGAGTCCAGATGAACGTTCGAAACCACGCGAGCGCGATCCTGATCGGGGTCGCGACGCTCACGATCGCGACGACCACCGCGATCTCCACGCAGCTCTTCAGCGGCATGGCGACCGCCGTCGAAGAGAGCCAGCTCGATCTCATGCAGGCCACCGTCGAGTCGAAGCTCCGCAACGCCGAAGCGAGCGCGACGACGCGGGCCGCGTGGATCGCGGAGCAGCCCGACGTTCGACGACTGCTCGCTGCCCAGGATCGTGAGGGTCTGGTCGCCGCGACGCGCGGATCGTTCCAGCGACAGCACGACCAGTTCGGACTGGAAGTGATGCAGTTCGACGTCCCGCCCGCCACGCTGCTCGTGCGCGTTCACTCGCCCGACCGACCGTCGGAGGATCTGTCGTCCTACCGCCCCAGCGTCGTCGCGGTGAACGCCGATCGCGCGCCCCGTCACGGTGTCGAGCTGAGCCGCTCGGGTGCCTCCCTCATCGCCGTCGTGCCCATCGCGGCGCCGGATGGAGCGCACGCCGGAAGCGTCGAGGTGGGTCTCGGTCTCGGTCCCATGCTCGACGACCTCGACGAGTCGTTCGAGCTCGACGCCTCCTTCTTCGTGCTCGAAGAGCCGCTCCGCGAGATCTCCACGCGCGTGGATCCGACCATGCTCGACGACGACAACCGCGTGGGCAGCTACCTCAAGTGGTACTCGACGAACTGGGCGCTCACGCGATCACTCGTCGACGCCGAGGATCTCGGCTCCCTCGAGGAGCCCGCGCGCTACACGCGCACCGTCGACGGCGTGCCCTACGGCGTGCTGCTCGTGCCGGTCAGGAACATCAGCGGCGAGCCGATCGGGGTGATCAGCGTGGCGCGCGATTTCTCCTCCACGCGCGCCGCCGCAGGGCGATCGCTCGTGTGGCAGGCGCTGCTCGCGCTCTTCGCGAGCGTCGTGATCGCGGGCGGGATCTTGGTGGTGATCCGCGGCCTCTTGCTCCGTCCGCTGGCGCGCGTGTCGGTCGCGATGGGTGAGCTGGCCCAAGGTCAGGCCGGGACGACCATCGCAGACGTCGAGTCGATGCCCGAGGAGCTGCAGGAGATCGCGAAGCACCACGAGACGATGCGCGCACGTCAGGCCGTGCGGACGCTCTACGGACCCGGAGAGTCGTCGTGAGCCGAGGCCGATCAAGCGCGCTCGTTGCGCTCGCCACGGTGCTCGCCGTCCTGCTCGGCCTGTGGGTCGCCCGCAGCGTCGAGGCTCAGGAGGCGGAGATCGTCGACGGATCAGGCGCTGCAGATCGTGGCGACGGCGACACGACCTCCGACCTTCACACCTCGCAGCGGCGCGCCGCGATCGCACCGGAAGACTTGAACACCGCTGCCATCGCGGCCTCGCTCGAGCAGCTCGAGGCCGTGCTGGGAGAGCCCGTCCCGACGACCGCCGTCGCACCCACCGCGGAGGCCGCGCCAGATCTGCTCTCGCTGCCCGACGGCCTCGGGCTGCCGCTCGGTGTGCACGTGGGCATGGCGATCGTCGATCTGCTCGGCGTGGACGAGAACGAGGAGAAGTTCACGGCCACGCTCGACGCGAGGATCACCTGGACCGATCGCCGCCTCGCCTACCCAGCCGAGTCGCGACCCACGGGCTGGCTCAGCTTCCGCGGCGAAGAAGCCGACGAGCAGCTCACCCGCATGTGGCACCCGCCCGTGCGCTTCGCGAACATGGACGACGAGCCCTCCTTCGAGCGGCGAGGCCTGCGCATCGGACCCGAGGGAGAGGTGGAGCTGCTCATCCGGGTGACCGCGTCCTTCCACGAGAGCTTCGACGTCGAGCGCTTCCCCTTCGATCGACAGCGCCTCGTGGTCACGCTCGTGGCCGATGGCTCGCCGCGCGAGCTCGTGGCCCTCGTCTTCCGGCAGGACGACCTCGACTACACGCGCGTGGCGCGGGGCGCAGAGGCCGATGGGTGGTACGCGCGCTCGATCGATCTCTCCCGACGGCAGGTGCGCGGCTGGCACGGTGAGTCGCACGACGCGGTGGACGCCACGCTCGTCGTGGAGCGCGCAGCGGCGGAGACGGCGGCGCCGATCTTCATCCCGCTGTTCGCGTCGCTGATCATCCCGCTCCTCGCGATCTGGCTGAACAAGCTCGAAGAGGGCGAGTTCAAGATCGAGGCGTTCGAGCTCGCGAACGTCATCGTCGGCGGCCTCTTCGCCGTCATCGCGCTCAACTTCACCGTGAGCTCGGAGCTCGCCACGCTCGCGCACGGAGACAACACCGTCGCTCGCCTCTTCTCGCTCTGTTACATGACGCTCGCGGTCGCGCTCGCCGTGAACCTGGTGGTCTTCCGCTACCGATTCCTGCGCGCCCGCTTCGGTCCCTTCATCGAAGAAGAGGTCTTCCGCGTGCTCACGTGGGGCATCCCCACCGTCGCGCTCGCCACGGCGGTGGCGTTCGTGCTGGTCGCCTACGCCTGACCACCCCGGCGGTGAAAATACGGGCTCGTATGTAACGCGACGTCGTGTTACATACGGGTTCGTATGTCGTCACCCAAGCGCCGAGCCACCGACCGGCTCACGTCCCGCAAGCCGACGAAGGGGGTGAAGGCGAGCCCGCGCCCACGCGCGCCCGACGAGACCAAGGCCGCGCTCGTCGCGGCGGCGGCGCGGCTCTTTCTGCGTGACGGCCTCGACGTCCCGAGCCTCGATGCGATCTGCGAGGAGGCCGGCAAGACGCGGGGCGCGTTCTACGTGCACTTCAGGAGCCGCGAGGATCTCGTCGCCGCGGTGGTCGAGCTCGCGCTCACGGAGCTGCTCGATCGGATCGTGCGGCCGGATCAGGACCTCACAGCGATCGTGCGCTCGTTCGTCGCCGCGCTCTCGGCCGGCGCGCTGCCGCTCTCGCCCGAGATGCGCTTCTCGCAGGTGCTCGAGGCCTCGGTGCGGTCGCCCGAGCTGCGCGTGCGCTTCCTCGCCATGCTCTTGATCGCGAAGGGACGCATCGCGGACGCCGTGGAGCGCAGCATCGCGAGCGGCTCGGTGGACGCCTCGCGCGATCCGCACGCGGTGGCCGAGATGCTCCTCGCGATCGTGCTCGGCGTGCAGGCCGCCGCGCAGCTCGGCGCGCCGTACGACGCGGCGAGCGTGGAGCGCGAGGTGCTCGCGATGCTCGCGCCCCCCGGCTCGTCCTCGAAGGCGACTCGGACGAAGAAGACCCGCTGAAGGAGGACCCATGACGCAGCTCGATCGCGGTCGCATCACGGTTCGCGCCCCTCGCTTCGATCATGCCGACGCGCCCGAGGCGTGGCTCGACGACGATCCGGGCGCGAGCCGCGTCGTCGACGCGCTGAGCCTGATCTTTCCCGAGGGAGAGCGCTTCTTCATCCGCTCGGTGAAGCACTACGCGAGCGTGTTCGAGAACGATCCGGAGCTCGCGGCGCGCGTGCGCGGCTTCATCGGACAGGAGGGCCGTCACGGCCACGAGCACGATCGGTGGAACAAGCTGCTCGCCGCGCGCGGCTACCCAGTCGAGGCGTTCCTCGCGCGCTACCGCGAGCTCGCCTACGAGCGCATCGAGTCCGCGACGCCCGCGCACCTGCGCCTCGCCACGACCGTCGCGCTCGAGCACATGACCTCGACGCTCGCCGTGGTGGCGCTCACCACGCCCGTGCTCGACGGCGCGCATCCGTCCGCGCGCACGCTGCTCTCTTGGCACGCGGTGGAGGAGATCGAGCACCGCGCGGTGGCGTTCGACGTGCTCTCGAAGGTCGATCCGCGCCTCCGCACGCGCGCCCTGGGCTTCGCGATCGGCACCGCGATGCTCGGCGTGTTCTGGTCGCAGGCGTTCGCGATGCTGACCGCGCACGCGAACGACGGCCGCACGCAGCCGCGTCGGCGCTTCGCGAGGCACGTGCGCGCGACGCTGCCGTTCCTCGGCCAGAGCGTGCTCGAGTACTTCCGTCGCGACTTCCACCCCGAAGATCACGACCTCTCCGAGCTCGTCGCCGAAGGGCTGCGACGCGCTGGCATCGCGCCGCGCCCGAGCGAGCTCGAGGGCTCGCCGCACGAGCCCGTCGACGATCGCGCCGACGATCGCACGAGAGGCGACGTGCTCGATCGAGCCGTCGGCTAGGCTCCTCGGCATGCCCCTCCTCTTGGGACTGCCCATCGCGCTCGTGCTCTCGTTCCTGGGGTGCAGAGCGTGGCTCCTGCACCGCCGATCGCCTCGCAAGCACCAGGAGCCCTTCGACGGTGTGGTCTACGCCGTCGGCAAGGCGGCCGTCGCCGACCGAGGGCCAGCGGCGCCCGAGGTCACGGTGGTCGCGATGCACGGCTTCCTCGAGGACATGCGCTACTTCACGGAGCACTACCGACAGCCGGAGCTGCAGCTCGTCCTCGTGAACAGCTGCGACTACCACGTGCCCTTCGGCGACGGTGCCCCGCTGCCCGCGCGGTGGGCGAAGACACCGGCGGCGACCGAGGGCAGCGTCCGCTACGACGCCGAGGTGCTGAACCAGGCGCTCGAGCACCTACCGCGGAGCAAGCGCATCCGAGTGCACGGACACTCGCGCGGCGGAGCCGTGATCTTGGAGGCCGCGTCGATGCGGCCTGATCTGTTCGAGAACGTGCAGGTGGTCTTGGAGGCGCCGGTCCTGCCTCGTGGCAAGCCCTACCAGCCGCTGTCGGCCGCCGCGCTCTTTCTCTTTCCGTTCGGCGTTCCGCTCTGGCGACGTCAGCCGATCTCGCCTCGGAACGCGGGCGCGTACGGTGCGCTCGAGAACGCTCGGAAGCGCGAGCTGATCGAGGCCCTGCCCTTTCACCCCAAGCACGTGGCGGTGATGATGGCGAACCTCGAGGGCATCGGCGCGTGGATGGCCGAGCGGGACGCGTCCCTCTTGGCCCGGGTGAAGGGCGTCGTCCTGGTGCCCGATCGAGACCGCGTGCTCGACGCGGACTCGATGCGCGCGAGCGCCGCGCTGGGTGCGCCGAACCTCGAGATCACCGAGCTCGCTGGCTGCAGCCACTTCGTGCTCTTCGATCGACCCGACGCGCTCCCGCCGCTGCCGGCGTAGCTGACCGAGACACAATCGATTCACGGCCTGAAGGGACGCGGTGGTGGGGGGTCCAGGGCGAGTTCCGCAGGCCGAAGGCCGAGGATGTTTGAGCATCGGACCCCCCTCCGCCGCGGCCCGACTGGAAGCGCAGCGATTCCTTCTCGCTCGCTCAGAGCGATCCGCGCACCGCGCCCGGCTCGGCGCGCTGCCGCACGCGCGCGTTCTCCCAGCGTGCTGCGCGGCCCTTGCCCACCACGAGCTGCTCGAGCTCGAAGCGGCGCACGTAGCGCTGGTAGCTCGGGTTGTCGTAGCGCGTGTCGCCCTTGCGCAGCGCCGCGAGGTAGCCGCGGAAGATGTTCACGCCGCCGCGCACGTAGGGCGGCTCGAACATCCGGTACACGCTCGAGGCGAGCACGTAGTACCAGGCCGAGCCCATGAAGTACTTGCCGCGGCCCCAGCGCTTGCGGCCTTCGAGGATGTCGCCGTGGCTCGAGCCCATCGGGCGCAGGTGCACGAAGCGCATCTCGGGGTCATCGACGCTCATCGGCACCCAGCCGTGCATGCGGCAGAGGTGACCATCGATGCCGTCCCACGCGACCTCGCGCACGAAGCCACCGATCTCGCGGAAGCACGCGACTCGGTAGAACTTCAGCGCGCCGATCGCGTTCTCGTCGCCCATCGCGATCGGGAGGAGCGTTCCATCGGGCTGCGGCTCCACCATCTTGCCCGACACGTTGCCCAGGCGCGGGTCGGCCTCCATGCGCTCCATCGCGCGCTCGAAGTAGCGCGGTGGCATGTCGAGGTCCGCGTCGAACTTGCAGACGTAGTCGAAGTCGGCGAGCGAGACGTGACGAAGGCCATCGTAGAAGGCCTCGATCACGCCGGGTCCCACGCTGCGCGTGCCGCGATCGGTGCGCGTGACGACGTGGATCACCTCGGGGTGCTTCTGCGCGTACTCCGCGAGGATCGCGGGCGTCTCGTCGGTCGAGCCGTCGTCCACGATCACCCACTTGGCAGGGCGCACGCTCTGCGCGAGCGTCGAGTCGAGCGTGACGCGCAGGAACTTCGACTCGTTGCGACACGGCGTGACGAGCACGTAGCGACGGTGGGCGGGGATCGAGCTCATGGGTCCCTCACATCTCGAGGCGATGCGCGCGGCAGTAGTGGAGGAGCACGTAGAGCGCCCAGATGCGCGACCAGTAGAGGCCCGGCGCGCCCGCGAGGAACGCACGGTAGGTGCGGGCGACGACCTCGCCATCGAGGCCCACGCGGTGCGCGAGCGAGACGTCGGTCATCGTGCTCTCGATCTCGCCGCGGAGCGCGCGCCGCGCCCACACCGCCATCGGCAGCTCGAAGCCGCGCTTGGGTCGATCGAAGAGCGCGGGCGACAGACGCCCGAGGCCCACGTCGCGCAGGAGCTGCTTCTGACCGAGCGGAAGGAAGCGTCGATCGGTCGGCACCTTCCACAAGGTCTCGAGCAGCACGTGATCGAGCAGCGGCACGCGCAGCTCGAGCGAGACGGCCATCGAGGCCCAGTCCGAGTCGCGCAAGAGGCGCTCACCGAGGAAGCACGCGAGCTCGAGGTGCGAGATGGCCGCGAGATCGGGCTCGCCCGCGATGCGCTCGCGCAGGCTCTGGGCGCGCACGCCGGGCAAGCCCGAGTCCGTGTCGGCCGCCACGCTGCGCTGGAGCTCGGCCTGGAAGCGTCGCGTGAAGATCGCGTAGGAGACCTGGTACGCGTCGTAGAGATCGGTCGACAGCGTGAGGTCGTCGAGCTTGCCCCAGCGCGTCTGCGGTCGGATCTCTCCGGGACGTCCCATCGCGAGACGCGTCGCCGCGCGCGACAGCGGCTTGCGCAGAAAGCTGGGCACGCGCTGCGCGCCACGTGCGCCACGCAGCGAGCGAGGCACCTCGCGAAAGCTGGGGTAGCCGCCGAAGAGCTCGTCGCCGCCGGTGCCCGCGAGCGCCACCGTGATGCCCGCGTCCTTCACCGCGCGGCTCACGAAGTACGTGTTGATGCCGTCGAAGCTCGGCTGATCGATCGCGGCGAGCGCATCGGGGAGCTCGCGCGCGAAGCGCTGCTCGGTGAGGCGTACGTCGGTGTGATCGGTGCCGAGCGCTGTCGCGACGGCGAGCGCGTGTGGCGACTCGTCGTACTGCGCCTCGTCGAAGCTGACGTTGAAGGTGCGCACGCGACGAGGCGAGACCTCGCTCGCCAGCGCCGCCATCGCGCTCGAGTCCACACCGCCGGAGAGGAACACGCCCAGGGGCACGTCGCTCTGGATGTGCTGCGCGAGCGTCTCCTTGAGCACGAGGCGCAGCGCGCGCACCGAGTCGCTCTGCGCCGTGGGGCTCGCGGGCTCCGTGGGCACGTGCGGCACGCTCCAGTAGCGGCGCTCGTCGTGGATGCGACCGTCCTCGTCGATCACGAGGGCGGTGCCTTCCTCGACGAGGCGCACGCCCTTCACGATCGTGCTCGGTGTGCCGAGCACGCCGTTCCACAAGAAGCTCGAGAGCCCCAGCGGATCGATGCGGCGAGGCACGAGCGAGGTGGCGAGGAGCGAGCGCACCTCGGAGGCGAAGAGCACCGCGCGACCACCGCCGGGGCGCTCGATCTCCGCGAGGTACAGCGGCTTGATGCCGAGACGATCGCGCGCGAGCAGCACGGTGCGATCGCGCGCGTCCCACAGCGCGAACGCGAACATCCCGCGCAGGCGGGTGAGCACGTCGCGGCCCCACGTCGCGTAGCCCGCCAGGATCACCTCGGTGTCGCTCTCGGACTCGAAACGCTCGCCGCGACCGATCAGCTCGCGGCGCAGCGGCTGGTAGCCGTAGATCTCGCCGTTGAAGCACACGACGTGGCCCGAGGCCGCGTGACGCATCGGCTGTCGGCCGAGCGGAGAGAGATCGAGGATGGAAAGGCGTCGATGCGCGAACAGGGCCCCGAGCCCGCGCTCGGTGTGCTCCCACTTGCCGTCGGCGTCGGGCCCGCGATGCGCCTGCGCGTCGTGCGCACGCGCGACTGCGCTTCGGACCTCGTCGTCGATCGCGCCGACCGCGCCGCTGATGCCGCACATGCCGGGCCCTAGTTAGCGCGCTCCTCACACACGCACACGCGCCCGCGCCGTCTGTGATTCCCGACAGACCCAGCCGAGAAGGCCTCGACGCGGTGTGAAAGAGCCGAGCTTCGGCCGCTTTCATCGACGAAAAGCACTGGTTGCAGAACTGAAAAAATCTCCTGGACGAATCCGACACTGTCCCGTTACAGTGGGCTCGCGCGCCCTCCCCTTCCCCCCCACGGGCGCGCAGAGCCTCGGCGCTACCCCCCATCGGCGCTGGGGCTCCTCTAATTTTGGCCTGAGGGGCCGTGCGGCCCCTCCCCCGGCGCGGCCGGGGCCCCCTCCCGCTCCGTTTCGCTGCCGCGAAACGCTGCGCGTGGGGCCCCAGCCCCACCTGCCCGGCCTCGCCTGGCTCGGCCGGTGCTCGGGGGCCTTCGCAACCCCGAGGGACGCGGAGGTGGGGGGCTCCGCAGGCCGAAGGCCGAGGATGTCTGAGCGACTCGAAGCGCGTGAGATGCGCGGCGTCTCGGAGCTTCGGCTGACCGATCTACGGGCCGCGTTCGGGGGCTGGTGTACAAGAGGCCGGAACACCGAGCGGGGGCCTGATGTCTGGCCCACGAACGGCGTCGCTCGACGGTCTCACCCTCGTTCGACCGCATGACGACCGCGCTCACGCGCGTACGTGCCCGGAGGCACCTTGCATCGCTCGCTACGACTCCTCGCCACGCTCGGCCTGCTCTGTCTCGCGCTCACGGCTCCTCTTCACGAAGCCAGCGCCCAACGTGCCGCTCGACGTGCGCCGCCGCGGCCCGTGGCTGCGCAGGCCCCGATCGACGAGCCCTTCGAGGCCGAGCAGCAGAGGCTCGCCGCCGAGGTGGGACGCCGCGGTCGAACGGCGCGCGCGATGATCCCACTGCTCGAGCTGTGGCGCGGCTATGCGACGGCGCGGCCCGCCACCACGCTCGTCGCGCTGACGCAGCTCTCGCGTGATCGACGCCTCAGCCCCGCGGTGCGCATGTACGCCTCGCAGCTGCTCGGTCGCGCGCAGCTGCGCGCGGGACAAGAGGACGCGTCACGCCGCACCTTCGACGAGCTCGGCTACATCCGCCAGTGGCGCGTGGTGGGTCCCTTCGACAACGAGGGCAAGCGCGGCTTCGCGCGCGAATTCGAGCCCGAGCGACTTCGCATGTCGCCCTTCGATCTCGAGGCGCACTACGAGGGACGCGAGCGCCCCGTCGGCTGGCGCGACTACCCCGACGTCGGCCACTACGGCTACGTCAGCTTCGACGCCGTCCATCGCCCCGACACCAACGTGTGCTCGTACGCGGAGACGTTCGTCGTGAGCGAGCGACCGCAGGCGCTCTCGGTGTGGCTCGGCGGCGGCGGCGCGATCGCGGCGTGGTGGAACGGCACCGAGATCCTCCGCGACGATCACTACCGCCAGCCCGATCCGGATCGCTTCGTCGCGATGGTCGGCGCACACCAGGGGCCCAACCGCCTGCTCGTGAAGGCGTGCACCGCAGAGTCGACGTGGGGCTTCTACGCGCGCGTCGGCAACCCCGCGGGCGAGCGCGCCACGGGCGTGACGATCAACCCCGTCGCCGACGTCGCGCAGGTCCACTCGGGACATGGCGTGTCGCGTCTTCCTGCCGCGCCGATGGCACCGCTCGCTGCGCTCGAGGCAGCTGCCGCGGGTGACGAGCCGACGGCCGAGGCGCTTCAGGATCTCGCGCAGTTCCTCGCGTTCACGGGCGCCGACGATCCGGCCGAGCAGCGCGCGAAGCAGCTCGCGGAGCGCGCGGGCGATCGTGGTCCCACCGCCGAGCGTTGGCTGCTCGCGGCCGAGCTCGCGACCTCGCGCGGCGACGCGAGCCGCTTCGTCGACCGCGCGGCGGCGCTCGCGCCGACCGATCCCGACGTGCTCCTCGCGCAGGCGCGCCTGACGATGAGCGGACCGAGCCCCGACGAGGCGATCCGCGTGCTCGAGCGCGTGCCCGATCGAGGCGTGCAG
>JAFLCL010000055.1 GCA_017303575.1 Deltaproteobacteria bacterium | reverse complement strand
CCACGGCCTGGGCGAGCGCGTTCGCCGCGAGGAGGCCCGCGATCCACCCATCGCGCGCCTCGGGATCGTCGCGCGAGACATCGAGCGCCGCGCGCCACGCGAGCGCGGCCTCCGCGCCGTCGTTGCGCTTCTCGCTGTGGATGCGGGCCAGGCGCTTGTAGGCCTCGAGCTTGGTCGCGTCGTCGGTGGCGCCGACAGCGTCGCGCTCCACCGCCTGCGCGAGATCATCCCAGCGCTCGAGCTGCTCGAGCAGGCGCGAGAGCGCTCCGCGTGCCTCTCGATCCGCGACGTCGAGCGTGACCACCTGCTTCCACGCCTGCACAGCGCCGTCGGCGTCGTTCAGGCGTCGCTCGCAGATCTGCGCGACCTCGCGGAAGCGCTGCTTGCGCGCATCGACGCTGAGGCCGGGCACACGGCCCGCGGCGTAGAGCAGGTCGCGCAGCTCCTGCCACTCGCCCTTGCGACGATGGCGATCCTCGAGGTACGCGGTCGCCTCCGGATCGGCGGCGTCTGCGGCCAGGATGTCGCGCGCGAGCTGCGCTGCGCCGTCCTCGTCGCCGCGCTGGATCGCAGTCTCCATCGCCGAGCGCAGGTGCTGGACGCGCATCGGGATGGGCAACGACGCGCCTGCGCGCTGCACGAGGCGCATCGCGTCGTCTTCGCGGCCCATGCGCCGGTAGAGATCGACGAGCTGCTCGACGGTCTCGGGGTCGCCTTCTTCCGCCACCCACTCGAGGCAGGTGATCGCGTACTCGACCTGACCGGCCTCGAGGTACGCACGCGCGAGCTTCTTGCGTCGCTCTCGCGCGAGCGGGCTCTCGGGCGCACGCGCGAGGAAGGCGACCCAGCGCCCCGGCAGGATCTCGAAGTGCCCCACGCGCTCGGCGATGCGCTCGAGCAGCGTGAGCGCTCCGTCGTGATCGGGCGTGGTGTCGAGGGCGCGCTCGAGCAGCGGCACCGCTTCCGTCGGCGGCAGCTTCTGCGCGAGCTGGAACAGCACATCCGTCGCGCGACGACGATCGGACTCGGCGATCTGCGGATCGGGCTGTCGCTCGGCGCGCTGGAGGTAGAGCGTCGCGAGGTCCTCGAGCAGCTCGGTGTTCGCAGGCGACTGCGCCGGCGCATGTCCGAGCGCGCGCTTGAGCGCGACCACCGCACCCTCGGGATCGCTCAGCGTCTCGGCGCGGAGATGTGCGAGCTCGCGCAGCAGCGCGACCTTGCGCTCGTCCTCGGCCTCGGCCTTCGCCTCGAGCTCGAGCAGCGCCGCGACGGCCTTGTGGTTGCCGGCCTGTCGGTAGATCTCTCTCGCCGCGTAGATGGCGGGCACGAGCGTCGCATCGAGCTCGAACGCCTTGCGGTAGTGGACGATCGCGCGATCGGCACGATGGAACGTGTGCTCCCACAGCTCGCCCAGGCGCTGGTGGATCTGGGCGATGGCGCGCGGGTCACCGCCTGCCGCGGAGAGGCCCTCCGCCCGTCGCTCGTAGATGGTCGCGAGCCGCTGCGCGTCGCCGGCTTGCTCGTAGATCGCGAGCAGGCGTGCGAACGCATCGTCGTGCGCGGGGTGTCGCTCGAGCGCGCGCTCGTACATGGCCGCGCCGCGCGCCGCATCGCCGAGCGCGCCCCACGCGAGCTCGGCGCCATCGAAGAACGCCTGCGCGGCCGCGGCGTTGTCGCGCGTGCGGCCTCCGAAGCCCTCGAGCAGGTTCACGAGCGAGGCGTAGTCACCGAGGCGCTGGTAGTGAGCGCGAAGCGCACCGTAGGCCGCCCCGTCATCCGGGTTGCGGCGCAAGCGCGCGATCAGCTCGTCAGCGGTCGGATCCATGGGCCGTGGACTCGGGGGGACCGGAGGGTAGGGCAACGCGATTCGTCGCGAAAGAGGGACGACGCTAACACGGTGCCCTCGCCCGCCGCGGGAAAGTGGCCTCCCTGCTTCGTGCGGAGTGGCCGCCCGCGTCGCACGTCGTGACGGATGTTCGGCGCTACGGTCGAGGCGTGACAGCGAACCTCGACCCCACGTCCTACGATCCGCTCGATCTCTTCCGCCTCGAGCGCGACCGCGCGCGCGCCGCGCAGGAGCCCTGGGAGGCGGCGACGGCCGCGCTCGCCACGCTCGATGCCTCGGGCGCACCGCGCGTTCGCTTCGTGCTGGTGAAGGACGCCGATGCGCGAGGCCTTCGGTTCTTCACCAACCGAGAGAGCGACAAGGGTCGTGAGCTCGCGCGTGATCCTCGCGCCTCGATCGCGCTCCACTTCGTGACCACGGGCGTCCAGCTGCGCTTCGAGGGCACGGTCGAGCTGCTGACGGACGCCGAGAGCGACGCGTACTTCGACGCCCGCCCGCGCATCAGCCAGCTCGGCGCGTGGGCCTCGGCGCAGTCTCGTCCTCTCGAGTCCCGTGCAGTCCTCGAGGCGCGCCTCCACGACTACGAGACGCGATTCGAGGGAGGCCCCGTCGCGCGTCCTCCGCACTGGGGCGGCTACCTCTTGGTCCCGACGCGCGCGGAGCACTGGGTCGAGGGCGCCTTCCGCCTGCACGACCGCATCCGCTTCGATCGCGAGGGCTCGGGGTGGAAGCACACGCGCCTGAACCCCTGAGGCTCGTGTCGCGATCCACTCGTCCTACGATGGCCGAGGCTTCCAGAAGCTCTCGAATGTGTGGTCACGAACATGTCGGAGGCTTCCGCAAGCCTCGCCCGCGGTTCGCGAACCGTGCCGGAGGCTTCCGTAAGCCCTCGCCCGTGGTTCGCGAACCGTGCCGGAGGCTTCCGTAAGCCCTCGGATGTGTGGTCACGACCATGTCGGAGGCTCCCGGGAGCCTCGAACCTATGGTCACGACGATAGGTGAGGGCTCCCGGAAGCCTCCCGATCGGTCGCGTGACCGTGTTGGAGGCTTCCGTAAGCCCTTTCGTCCGTTGCGACGAACGCCCACCCCGCCGGCACGAAAAGGGGACGGTCCTCGATAGTTCGATTCTCGAGTGCACGCTCGATCCCCGAACCTCCCCTAGATCCGGCGGATCAGGATGGCCGACGCGTCGTCACGCGGGACGCGCGCCACGAGCTCCGCGAGGCTGTCGAGCGTGAGGAGCACGTCCTCTTCGACGAGGTCGAGCATGCCGTCCGAGACGAGGAGCACGCGGTCGGTGGCTCGGAGGGCAAACGCCAGCGGCCGCACCTCACCCGATCCGAGCCGCCGTCGGTCCTGTCCTTCGGTCAGCTCCATCCACACGCCTCGACACCGCGCCCACGCGCGCGAGTCACCGACGGCGACGCCACGCACGTCGATCGTCGCGTTCGCCCGTGAGGTCAGCGTCACGCAGATCAGCGTCGTCTCTCCACCGACCCGCATCACGTCCCGATCGAGCGCGAGGATCGTGGCCTCGTCCATCGGCCCTTCGAGCACGCGAGCGATGGCGAGCTCAGCCGCGCGCTCGCCGTGCGCCATCCCACCCGCGCCATCAGCGAGCGCGACGATCGCCCCGCGGTGGCTCGCGCGAACACCGAGGCGATCCTGATCGCGTCGCGAGGGCAACGAGAGCTGCTCCACACGGAGACCGCTCACCGTCTCGATGACGTGCCGCACAACGACGCAGACGGCCCGCATCGTGTCAGCGATTCCGCCATCAGTTCGACGAACTGCCCCTGCGGGCGACTGGTGCCACAGGGGTTCGTTGTGCATCCTTGGGCGATGACCGTCAGCATCGACGACGTCCGACGCATGACTCCTCGCGAACGACTCGCGCTGATCGAGCTTCTGTGGACGAGCCTCGTCGACGCGGGCGAAGCGCCGGACCTGACCGACGAGGAGCGCGCCACTCTGGACGAGCGGCTCGAGGATCTCGAGCAACGTCCGGACGCTTCGGTGCCTTGGGAAGAAGCGCGCGTCCGACTCCGAGCCGCCTTGGCCCGATGAAGCACCTGCTCGAGGTTCGCGAGCGCGCGCTCGAGGAGCTGACCGCGGCAGCGCGCTGGTATGACGAACAGGAACTGGGGTTGGGTGCCGCGTTCCTCGGCGAGGCGGAGGCCCTGATGGACCGCATCTCGGCGGTGCCGCGGCAGTTTCCGGAGAAGCACCGCGCGCTGCGTCGGGCGCTCTTCCGCCGGTTTCCGTACGCAGTCTTCTTCGTGGCTCGTGACGCTCGAGTCATCGTCGTCGCGGTTCTCCATCAGGCGAGCAGCCCCGCTCGTCTCCGGGGACGTGGTCCCTGACGGGCGGCTCGATCCGCGCCATCAGCGATCGACGAACGGTCCCTCGCCGCGCGCGCTCGCATCGACCGCGGTGAGCGTGTCCTCGAGCAGCAGCGGCCCCGTCACGAGCCCCACGCCGAGTGCTTCTTCACGGCGGATGTCCCAATCGATGATCAGGAACGGCCGGTCGAATGTGTGAGGGGTGAGCCCGCCCACCCGAATGGCCTCCGAGTGCTCCGCGTCGCGCCAGTCGATCGCGACGACGCCGTGAGGCGCGAGCACTCGCTCGATGCGCGGCAGGCACAGCAGCCCTTCAATGCTGGGCCACTCGTCATTTTCATGGGCCCGCGCGATCGCGTCTCGCAGTCGATCACAGTGGGCGACCAGAGCCAGACTCTCGACGAGCGAGTCGTCATCGGGCGGGGCGATCAACACGAGTCGACGCTCCCCGTCATGGCGCGACAGCGAGTAGAGGCTCATCTCGGGCAGTGTTCGAAGTCCGAACTGCGGCCAGAGCTGCACCTCGAAGCCACGAACCCATCGCCGGGTGTCTTGGCCGATCAGAAACGCAACGCCAGAATCCCGCGGCACGAGCCCGAGCGGCGCGAACCCCGTCTCGACGCGCCACGGCGGCAGGCGGTCACGATGTTCGAGCCATACACCTCGAAGACGTTCTGGGTCGTGGCCGAGAGATCCCAGCGCCAGCGCGCGCGTGGCCTCTGGATCCGCGGCCGCTCTCAAGAATGCGGCGAGCGTGTCGTCGTACGCGCACCGGGTGCGCACGTAGTCCTGCACACGGTCTGGCTCGAGGTAGTCCATTACCGACAATGAGATCACGACCTCTCGAGGGGGGCGGCCGAGGCGGTGGAGCTCGTACAAGACGAATTTTCTTCCGCCGGCGCAGGCGAGCTCCTCGATGAGATGAGGGATGGCTGCATCGCCGAGGACATCGGGAAGGAACATGGAGCTCAGGCGTCGGAGCGTGACGCTCATCGCGGCCCCAGGGCTGTCCGTGTCGAGCGTCGCGAGTCGCTCGTAGTGCGCGATTGCGTTCTCGAGCAGATCGCGTTCTTGCTCCTCCAAGCGTAGGCCGCGCCGTCCGAGCGCCCACACGGCCTCCACCGCTTCATGCGGGCCGCGCGTGATGATCCCGGTGACCTCGTTCACCTGCACCGAGGGAGCAGGCAGGCGCGCCAAGACCTCGAGCGCAGCCTCGCGGGTCATGGAGGGGCGGAGTCGCTCTTCGTCATCGGCCCAGCGGAAGAGCTGTCGTGGCCGGGCGATCGTCGACGCATGCTCGATGGCGCGAGCGAGCAGCGCTGGGTCGGCGATGAATGGGTCTCCAACGCGGCGAGCCTACACGGCCGTCGTGCATCGGTGACACCGAGCGCCATCGCGAAGCCCGCGTAGCGCAGGCTCTACTCGCGCACGCGTCGCGACGTGGAGGTACGCGTCGACCACGTTGCATCCGTGAGGCACGGCCGCCTCGCGTCTGGGTCTGCCTCCTCTCCGACGCGGACCATCTGGAGCGCGCCGCGAGGCGTCACGCGGGAAGCCTCGGCCTCGTCGCGTCTCCTTCCGCCTGCTGCATCGCGCTCGCTCGATGTGAGCGCCGCGAGGAGTGTCCGTTGTCGTCTTGCATCTGGTCCGCGAGACGACGAACCTCCGCCCGCCATGAGCCAACAGTCCGACGAGACGGCAGGTCACTCCACCCCCGCGCAATCGACGTGGGGTGGTCGCTTCGAAGAGCAGCTCAACGCCGTCGCTGCGCGCGTGAACACCAGCGTCGACGTCGACAAGCGCCTGGGTGAGGACGACGTGCGCGGCTCGATCGCGCACGTGCGGATGCTCGCCAAGACCGGCATCGTCTCCGCCGACGACGCACAGAAGATCGAAGCGGGCCTTCGTCAGATCGGCGAAGAGATCGCCGCCGGATCGATGGAGTGGAAGGCGTCGCTCGAGGACGTCCACATGAACATCGAGACGCTGCTCACCCAGCGCATCGGTGAGGCCGGTGGGCGCCTCCACACCGCGCGCTCGCGTAACGATCAGGTCTCGACCGACATGCGCCTCTGGACGCGCGCCGCGCTCGAGCGCGTGACGCAGAAGACCGAGGCGCTCATGGCCGTGCTCCTCGTGCGCGCCGAGCAGTCGCTCGACGTCGTGATGCCCGGCTACACCCACCTCCAGCGCGCGCAGCCCGTGCGCCTCGCGCATCACCTGCTCGCGTGGTGCGAGATGCTCGAGCGTGATCGCGGTCGCTACGTGGACGCGCGCGCGCGGCTCAACGAGTCACCGCTCGGCGCCGCCGCGCTCGCCGGCACCACCTTCCCGATCGATCGCGAGATGACAGCGAAGGAGCTCGGCTTCGATCGTCCGATGCGCAACTCGCTCGATGCGTCGGCCGATCGCGACTTCCTCCTCGAGGCCCTCTCGGCACTGTCGATCCAGGCCGTGCACCTCTCGCGCATCGGCGAGGAGCTCGTGCTCTGGAGCGCGCAGGAGTTCGGCTTCGTCACGATGACCGACGCCTTCACCACCGGCAGCTCGATCATGCCGCAGAAGAAGAACCCCGACATGGCCGAGCTCGTGCGCGGCAAGGCGGGCAAGGTGATCGGTGATCTCGTCTCGCTGCTCGTGCTGATGAAGGGCCTGCCGCTCGCCTACAACCGCGACATGCAGGAGGACAAGCGCCCTGCGTTCGACGCGTTCGACACGATCGAGGACTGCCTCGACGTCTTCGCGGGCGCGATCGCCACGGCGCGCTTCGATGCTGTCCGCATGCGCAAGGCGCTGCGCGAGGGCTTCGTCGAGGCGACCGAGATCGCCGACTGGCTCGCCGCGCACGGCGTGCCGTTCCGCGAGGCGCACCACGTGGCGGGTCGTCTCGTGAAGCGCTGCGTCGAGGCAGGCAAGACGCTGCCCGAGCTCACGCTCGAAGAGCTCCGCCAAGAGCACGCGAGCTTCGATGACTCGATCTTCCGTGCGCTCGAGCCCGAGGTGGCGATCGAGCGACGTGACGTGATCGGCGGGCCAGCGAAGAAGCGCATCGAGGCGGCGCTCGTGGCGCTCGAGGCGCGGCTGCGTGGCTACGGCGTCGAGGCGCGTGCGGTCGCGGCCGAGCGTGGAGCTCGCTGATGGATCGTGGAAGCCGTACCGACGTCCCGCCCAGCGCGTGGATCAGCGAGCGCGAGGGGGCGCTCTTCGCCGAGGGCGTGTCGTTCGACTCGCTGGCTGCGACACAGAAGACGCCGCTCCACGTGGTGTCGGCTTCGGCCATCCGCGAGGCCTACCGCTCGATCGATGGCGCGCTGGAGGGCCTGCCGCACCTCGTCTGCTACGCGATGAAGGCCAACGGCAACCCTGCGATCGTGAAGCTCCTCGCGGGCCTCGGCGCAGGCATCGACGCTGTGAGCGGCGGCGAGGTGCACTGGGCGCTGAGGAGCGGTGTGCCCGCCGATCGCATCGTGATGAGCGGCGTGGGCAAGACCGACGAGGAGCTCGAGCTCGCGTTCACGTCTGGCATCCGATCGATCCACGTCGAGAGCGCCTCGGAGCTCGAGGTGATCGAGCAGCTCGCGAAGGCGCGCGGCGAGCGCGTCCGCGTCGGGCTGCGCATCAACCCGGACGTCGATCCCAAGACGCACCCCTACATCGCGACGGGCATCCACGGCACCAAGTTCGGCCTCGAGCTCGACGTCGCGCGCACGCTCGCCGCGCGGATCCTCGCGAGCGATCACCTCGTGCTCGAGGCGGTCACCTCGCACATCGGCTCGCAGCTCGGCGATCTCGCGGCGCTCACCGAGAGCGTCGACATCACCGCGCGCTTCTTCGCGTGGTGCCGCAGCGAAGGTCACGCGCCCCGTATGCTCGACGTCGGCGGCGGCTGGCCGATCGCCTATGGCGATGAGGACACGGCGTACCCGAGCTATGTGCGCATCGGCGACGCGATCCGCGAGGGGCTCGTGCGCGCGGGCGTGCTCGTCGACGGACGTCTGCCCTCGGACGTGCTCCTCACGATCGAGCCCGGCCGTGCGCTCGTCGGCGATGCAGCCGCGCTGCTGACGCGCGTGGTGCACGTGAAGACGCAGGGCGACAAGCGCTTCGTCGTCGTGGACGCGGCGATGACCGAGCTCATCCGTCCCGCGCTCTACGGCGCCTACCACGCGATCGTGCCGGTGCGCGGTCCGTCGCGCGAGGCGATCGGCAGCGCGGAGATCGTCGGGCCCGTGTGCGAGACGGGCGACTTCTTCGCCGAAGCCCGTCCGCTCGCCGAGGTGTCGCGCGGCGACCTGATCCTCGTGCGCGGCACGGGCGCTTACGGCGCCGCGATGTCGAGCGAGTACAACGCGCGCCCGCGCGCCGCCGAGGTCCTCGTCGACGGCGAGGGCGTCACGGTCATCCGCGCCCGCGGCACCTACGACGGCCTCCACCCCTCACGCTGACAGGGTCACGGGCTCTCACCGAGCAACGAGAGCGTCCCGTCGTCCTGCATCGTGAAGAGGTGATCGGTCTCGGTGCACGCGGATCGACCGCGGTGGTAGAGCGGCGCCCCCGAGCGGCTGACGCGCTGGACGAATGTCTCACCGAGCGCCCACACCGCGCCCTCGTGACCCACGAGGTCGCCCGGGATCGCGGGGTGAACGAGGGACGTCAGGCGCACGGGCTCGCCCTGGCGTGCTCCGCTCACCTCGTAGCGGACCACCACGCCGACCCCGCTCGGGTCGCCGTAGAGGATCGAGAAGGTCGCGTCGTCGTGTCCGACGGTCGCGACCGCGCCGGAGAACCGGAGGGGATCTCGTCCGAAGGAGAGACCGCTCGGACCGAGCGGGTCTGCGATCCGCGCGGTGGCGAACGCGCCGTCGGCGAGCGCGTAACGAAGGAGGAGGTGCTCTTCCCCGTCCGCCACGAGGATGAGCGCCTCGTCCGCAGTGGTCGTCAGCAGGCCGCCGCCACCGCCCACCGGCGCATCGAGGGGCACGCGCAGTCGAGCCGACCAGAGGGAGCCACGTGCCACGTCGCATCGCGCCAGCCAGTGACCATCCCGGGATATGCCCCAGGCCAGCGCTGTGTCGTCGACACCCGGCCACGTCTCCACGACGCCTCCTTCGCCGCACGCCACGGTCTGGAGCGTTCCGTCGGCCGCGAGCCTCCGCGGATGCACGCCGTCGTCCACGATCCACGCGCCGCCCGCGCCGTCGGGCTGGATGGACTGGGGCGCCCGATCGAGGCGCACACGAGAGCCCACGACGAGCGCGCTCGTCGTCGACTCGAGCCACACCAGCTCGGTGTCGGTGAGGAGGCCCAGCCGCGAGCCGGAGACGAACGGACGGGTGCCTCGCACCGCAGTGCTCGTGAGCGTTCGGTCGCGCTCGACGAGCCTCGTCTGCGCGGGCGAGGCGCAGAGGAGGCGATCGACGCCAGCGACCACGCAAATCTCGTCCGCCGCGAGCTCGGGTCCTCGCCGCACCGCGCCCCGTGCATCCAGCCAGACCGAGTGCCGCGGACCGCTCACGTCGCTGGCCAGCCACAGTCCTCCCGCGCCGTCGGCTTGCGCATGCCATGCCTCGACGCGCTCGGACCATCCGCTGCCACCGGTCAGCACGTCGAGGTCGGCCGGTCCCAGCGGCGCTGACGTCAGGACTGGCGTCGTCGTCGCGTCACACCGTGAATCCTCGGCACTGCCGCACGCGAAGAGCCCAGCGAGGAGCGGCCCCAGACCGCCGAGGATCCAGTGATCGCCGCGTATCGCTGCGAGGCCTGTTCGTGCCACGCGGGCGGCGATGCAACCGAGAGGCCGGCATCGGCGGAAGGTGGCGACTGCGCTACCGTCGGGTCATGCGCACTGCGTTCGCCTTCCTGTCGCTCGTGTGTCTGCTTCTCAGCGTGTCCAGCGCGTCCGCGCAGATCTTCCAGCCGGGATCGCAGCCTGTCGGGTCGGGGCACGCCGACGCGCTCACAGCGCGCATCCAGACCTCGGGGGGCTGCGCGCGCTGCCACTCGATGTACGCGCCCGACGACGACTACGAGCCCTTCGACTCGTGGCGTGGATCGATGATGGCCAACGCGGAGCGCGACATGGTCGCGCGCGCGGCGCTGTCGATCGCCGAGGCCGACGCGCCCGACGCAGCAGACTTCTGCGTGCGCTGCCACTCGCCGTTCACTTGGTACAACGGCGGCAGCTCGCTCCCCGAGTACGACGTCCCCTCGATGACGCCGCGCTTCGCGCCCGACGACGCGACCTCGCTCTCGGCGGATCTCGACGGTGTCGCGTGCATGAGCTGTCACCGCTCCGAAGATCCGGGCGACGACCAGATCCACAACACGCAGCTCCAGCTGCACGACGGTCAGCTCCGCTACGGACCCTACGAGTACTCGGACGGCACCGACCCGCGCCACGAGACGGCGCAATCGACGTTCCTCGCGGAGGGCCGGTTCTGTGGGCAGTGCCACGACATCCACAACCCCCTGCACGACGGGTTCACGATGGATGACGCGGGCCGCGCGATGCCCACGGGACGCCCGTTCGCGATCGAGCGCACGTTCACGGAGTGGGCGAGCAGCGTGTTCGCCGAGGCGGGCCCTGATCAGCGCACCTGCCAGGACTGCCACATGCCCGAGGTCGATCGGCCGGTGCTCGCGGCCGGCGAGCTCGACGTGCTGCGGCCGGAGATGAGCCGTCACGATCTCGTGGGCGGCAGCGTGTGGCAGCCGCTCGCGATCCTCGCCGCGCTGCCCGGCACGTTCCCGACCGACTACGCGAACGAGTACCGCGCGAGCTCCGAGCGCGCGCGACGCATGCTCGAGAGCGCGGCGCGCGTGGAGATCACCAGCTCGTCGCTCACGGGCGCGAGCGCAGCGGCGACGATCCGCGTGACGAACGAGAGCGGTCACAAGCTGCCGACGGGCTATCCCGAAGGGCGCCGCATGTGGCTCGAGGTCGAGGTGCTCGACGCGAGCGACCGCGTGATCGCCTCGAGCGCGCGCTACGACGACGAGACCGACACGCTGATCGAGGACGCGCAGGCGCGAGTGTACGACGTCGAGCTCGGCGAGCGGCAGCCCGACGGCACCGTGGTGCAGAGCTTCCATTTCGTGCTCAACGACACGCTGATGCACGACACGCGCATCCCGCCCGAGGGCTTCGATGCGGCGGCCGACACGGACTCGCACCCGCTCGGTCGCGACTACGCCAACGTCGACGGAACGTTCCGCCACTGGGACGAGCCCAGCTACACGTTCGAAGACCTCTGCGGCACGGGCACGCTGCGCCTCCGCGCGCGCCTCCGCTTCCAGTCCAACAGCCGTGAGTACATGGAGTTCCTGCGCGACAACGCCCCCGACAGCGCGCTGCCCGAGCTCGCGGGGCGCAGCTGGGGCGACGTCGCGTTCGACGCATGGCGCACGCACCGCGGTGACGTGCCCATCGACATGGAGAGCGTCGAGGTCGACCTCGGTGCCTCGCCCGGCGCATGCCCCGAGCCCGACGCGGCCGTGAACGACGACGCTGCCGTCGCGGGCGTCGATGCGGCGACAGACCCCGCGATCGACGCTGGAGCCGCTGCGATCGACGCGGGGCCGACGACCGGCGGAGGCGGCTGCAGCTGCCGCACAGGTGGGCAATCGCCGAGCCCGGTCACGCTCGCATCGATGCTGATCGCGCTCGGCCTCGCCGTGACTCGTCGTCGTCGCTGAGCTCGCGGAGCGCCACCGCGGACCTCGGCGCCGAGGTCGCGGTCACTTCATGCGCGAGACGAAGCGATCGAAGAGGTAGCCCGCGTCGTGCGGGCCCGCGCTCGCCTCGGGGTGGTACTGCACCGAGAACGATCCGCTCGCCTCGTGCTCGAGGCCCATGCACGTGCCGTCGTTCAGGTGCTGGTGCGTCATCACGCACTTGCCGCCGAGGCTCGGGACGTCCACGGCGAAGCCGTGGTTCTGCGTGGTGATCTCGATCTTGCCCGTCGAGAGATCCTTCACCGGATGGTTCAGGCCGCGGTGGCCGAACTTCATCTTGTAGGTGCTGCCGCCGAGCGCGAGGGCGAGCATCTGGTGGCCGAGGCAGATGCCGAAGAGCGGCTTCTTGCCGACCAGGCCCTTGATCGCCTCGATGCCGTGGGTGACAGCCGCCGGATCGCCGGGCCCGTTGGAGAGGAACACTCCGTCGGGGTTCTGCGCGAGCACGTCGTCGGCCGTCGCCGTGCTCGGGAGCACGGTGACCTTGCAGCCGCGGTGCACGAGGTGCCGCAGGATGTTCTGCTTGATGCCGTAGTCGATTGCGACGACGTGGTGCTTCGTCGGCGCGGGCGTCTTGCCCCACAACCCTTCGCTCCACGTGTACGAGCTCTTCGTCGAGACGATGCCCGTGAGGTCCTGCCCGTTCATCGACGGCGCTTCGGAGGCCTTCTTCGTCAGCGCCTCGATCGACTCGGTGCCGATCGCCGCCATCTGCGCGCCGTGATCGCGCAGGTGCCGCGTGAGCTCGCGCGTGTCGAGGCCCGCGATCGCCACGATGCCGTGCGCGCGGAGGTACTCGTCGAGCGAGCGCTTCGCGCGCCAGTTGCTCACGACGGGGCTGAGCTCGTGCATCACGAAGCCCGCGAGCCATGGCTTGCCGGCTTCTTCGTCCTCTTCGTTCGCGCCCGTGTTGCCGATCTGCGGCGCGGTCATCGTCACGATCTGCCCGCAGTACGAGGGATCGGTGAGGACCTCCTGGTAGCCGGTCATGCCCGTCGTGAACACGGCCTCGCCGATCGTCGTCCCCGACGCTCCGACAGCGACGCCCTCGAAGATCGTGCCGTCCGCGAGGACGAGGTGTGCCTTCTGTCGTGCGGTCATCGTGCGTTCTCCTGACGCGCGAACACGACCTGTCCATCGACGATGGTGTGCGTGCACGCGCCGACGAGCTCCTTGCCGAGCCAAGGCGAGTTGAGCTGCTTGCTGAGGATCGTCTCGCGCGAGACGGTCCATCGCAGCGACGGATCGAGGATGGTGAGGTCTGCCGCTTCGCCGATCTTCAGCGTGCCGCCGGGCAGGCGACCCACGCGCGCCGCGGCCGTGCTCATCACCTCGACGAAGCGAAGCGGGCTCAAGACGCCATCGCGGACGAGCCCGAGCAAGAGCGGGATGGTGGTCTCGAGCCCGATCATCCCCGGCGAGGCAGCCGAGAGCTCGCAGTCCTTCTCGAGCGAGCTGTGCGGCGCGTGATCGGTGGCGATGCAGTCGATCGTTCCGTCGCGCAGGGCCTCGCGCATCGCCTCGATGTCTTCGTCTTCACGGAGCGGGGGGGTGACCTTGCAGAAGGTGCGGTACCCGATGAGCTCGCGATCGGTGAGCAAGAGGTGGTGCGGCGTGACCTCGGCGGTGACCGAGAGACCTCGCGACTTCGCCTCGCGCACGAGCCGCGCGGCGCCGAGCGTCGAGATGTGCGCCACGTGGTAGCGCGCGCCGATGCGCTCGTTGAGGATGATGTCGCGCGCGACGATCACGTCCTCGCCCTCACGCGGCCAGCCGCGCAGGCCGAGCGACGTCGAGACCGCGCCCTCGTGCATCTGCGCGCCTGCGGTGAGGTGGTGATCCTCGCAGTGCTGCGAGACCAGGAGGTCGAACGTCTTGGCGTACTCGAGCGCGCGGCGCATGACGGCCGCGTTCATCACGCACACGCCGTCGTCGCTCACGCCGATCGCGCCCGCGTCGCGCATGTCGGCCATCTCGGTCAGCGTCTCGCCCTTGCTGCCGATCGTGATCGCGCCGAACGGATGGAGGCGGGGGCCGCCCGCTTCCTTCGCGCGCGCCCGCATCTGCTCGGTGATCGCGCGGTTGTCGTTCACCGGGCGCGTGTTCGGCATCGGGCACACGGCGACGTAGCCGCCCGCGGCCGCAGCACGAAGGCCGGACGCGATGTCCTCCTTGTACTCCTGGCCCGGCTCGCGGAAGTGCACGTGCAGATCGATGAAGCCCGGAACGACCCAGCGGCCCGACGCATCGATGCGACGGACCGCTTCGTTCTTCGGGTACCGATCTCCTGCGCCGCGACCGACCTCGGCGATGCGCCCGTTCTCGACGACGACGTCGGCCACCTCGTCGAGCCCGCGCGAGGGATCGAGGACGCGGCCCTTCTCGAGGATCAACATCGGGGCGCGTGGGTAACGGAGCGTGCGGGATGCGTCAAGCGACGAGGCCCGCACACGGCGTCAGCCCACCTCGCTCAGACCCTCGTCGTCCATCGACTCCTCGGCCGCGTCCGGCGCGTCGATGAGGCCGACCGACGACTTGTCGGGGACGCGCTTGGGGCCGATGCGACCCTCGCGGATGTCGCCCGCCTTCGTCTTCATCGCCTGGACCTTGCGGCACACCGACGCGAAGTCCTTGCTGCGCACGGCCATCGCCGGCGTCCCACCACGCAGGAGCGTCGTGAGGATGAAGTCGAGGACCTGGATTTCGCCTTCGGAGAACGAGTTCGAGATACGCATGAGCCGCGATCTAACAGAGCGCTCGGCGCACGACAACGGATGACGTGCGGTGTGTGGTCACGGATTGTCACGTCACGGACAAGATCGCCGTTCAACGTGACGTGATCACAGAGAGATCGTGAAACGAAAGAAGTTCGCCGTGCGGTGCGGGGGGGCGTCAAACGCCCTGGTTTCACCCGCTCCGACAGATCGCGCGAGCCGAGCACGATCGCGATCGTACGTGATCGAAAGCGTGCCAACTCACGTCGCCGTGTAGAGTCCGGCCCGCGTGTCACGCGGCGCACTCCTCATCACTGGGCTCCTCGCGCTCGTGGGCGTGGCGATCGCGGCGACCCTCTCGGTGATCCTCACGCGCATCGCGGCGCTCGAGTCGCGTGAGCTCGAGGAGCGCGGTGCGGTGGTCGCGCTCGCGACGGTCGGCGATGGACAGGACGTGGAGCTCGCGCGCGCCTCGCTCGACGCAGGGGAGGACGCTGTGTTCGAGCTCTGCTCGGGCGACGCGATGGCCGATGGGTGGGCCGAGGCGATCCGCGTTCAGATCCGCGTGGGGGACGAGGTGGCGATCGACACGACGCTCGATGCCGCCGCGCGCGCACGGGCACGGACGAGCCAGTCCGGCGCGTGCCTCGAGATCGGGCGCGGCACGCTCGAGGTCGCCGGTGAGTACGTGATGGTGCTGCGCGTCTCGGGCACGCCGCCCGACACGCGTGTGCGAGCGCGCATCCTCGCGCGTCGCGCGCTCGGGCCGACGGAGCGCAACGCTGTGCTCGGCGTGCTGGGCCTCGCGCTGTCGCTCGTCGTGGTGCTCGCGATGCGCGCGCCCGACGCGAAGGGGCGGACGAGCGCCCCACGCTTCGTGCGGGTGCTGCGTGTGCGCGCGCGCCGCGCCGCGCGTCGAGCCCCAGTGATCAGCGCGCTCGCGCTCGTGGCGCTCGGGACGGTGCTGGTGGTGCTCGCGGGGATCGCGACGCCGTTCGTGCTGCCGGGCGGCTCGACGTACGGGCTCGTCGCGGGCCTCTCGCTCGCGCTCGTGGAGGTGCTGCTCGCGTGGGCGCTCCTGGGCGGCAGCACGACGCGGCTCGCGCTCGTGCGGCCCCGCGCGCTGTGGATGACGGTCGTGTTCTTCGTGTCGGCGCCCATCGTCGGCCTCGTCATGCGCACGTTCGCGATCTGGGCGCTCTCGAACGTCGAGGCCACGGGCGAGGCCCCCATCGAGGCGTTCGTGTCGTGGCCGAGCGGCCTGCTCTCGTTCGGTGCGCTCGCGGTGATCGCGCCCATCGCCGAGGAGGTGTTCTTCCGCGGCTTCGTGTTCGGTGCGATCGACGACGGTCGCTGGGGAGGCCGCCGCGCGCTCGCCTTCACGTTCGCGTGGGGCCTCTTCGCGCTGGCGCACCTACAGCAGGCATGGGGCAACTGGGGCGGCCTGCTCGCGGTGACCGCCGCCGGCTTCGTGTTCACGCTGCTCCGCATGCTCTCGGGCTCGACGCTCGTTCCCGCGCTCGCGCACCTCGTCTACAACGCGCTCCTCTCCATCTCCGCGCTCACGGCGGCGGGCGTGATCGTCGGAGCGCTCTGATGGATCCGGCGCTCCCCGCGTGGGCGCACCAGTGGCTCGAGATCGCCAAGATCCTCGCGGTCGCGGGCTACTTCGCGGGCACCATCGGCGCGTTCCTCCCCGAGCGGCTCGAGGATCGACAGCGCGCCGCCTACGTCCTCGCGGGCCCGTGCTTCGGGCTCACATGGGTGCTCGGCTTCGTGCTCGTGTGGGCGCGCCAGGTCTCGGCGCTCTCGCTCTGGATCGTGGGCGCGATGGCGCTCTCCATCTTCTCCGTGAACGTCGTCTTGTTCGCGACGGCGAAGGACGGACGACGAAGCGGGACGACCGCAGCGCTCGCGATCGTCCCGCTCGTGGTGTGCGTGATCCTGATGGTGCTCAGGCCCTAGCCACCGCCTCCGCTCAGACGCGATCGGCGGCGGTGACGCGCACCACCTCGTCGACGGTCGTGATGCCCATGCGGATCTTCTGGAGGCCGGCCATGCGCAGCGACACGACGCCCTGACGGATCATCTCCGACTTGAGCTCGGCCGCCGTGCAGCCCTGGATCACGAGCTCCTTGAGCTTGTCGGTGAAGGGCATGACCTCGTAGAGCGCGACGCGGCCGCGGTAGCCCGTGCCGTTGCACTCCTTGCAGCCCGCGCCCTTCATCACGCGCAGGGTGGGTAGCTCGCGCTGATCGAAGCCGGCCGAGAGCAGCACCTCTTCTTCGAGCCGCGTCTCCTGCTTGCAGTGCTCGCAGATCTTGCGCGCGAGGCGCTGGGCCAGGACGAGGTTGACCGACGCCGTCACGAGGAACGGCTCGACGCCCATGTTGAGGAGGCGCGAGACCGTGCTCGGTGCGTCGTTCGTGTGGAGCGTCGAGAGCACCAAGTGGCCGGTGAGCGCGGCCTTGACGGCGATCTCGGCGGTCTCGAAGTCACGGATCTCGCCGACCATGATGATGTCGGGGTCCTGGCGCAGGAACGAGCGCAGCGCGGCCGCGAAGTTCAGGCCGATGTCGTCGTGCATCTGGCACTGGTTGATGCCCATCAGGTTGTATTCGACGGGATCTTCGGCGGTGGAGATGTTGGTGTCGGGCTGGTTGAGCTCCGAGAGGCCCGAGTAGAGCGTCGTCGTCTTGCCCGAGCCCGTGGGGCCCGTGACGAGCACCATGCCGTAGGGCTGGCTGATGGCCCACTTGAAGTCCTCGAGCGGCTTCTGATCGAAGCCGAGCTTCGTCATGTCCAGCTGCAGGTTCGACTTGTCGAGGAGGCGCATGACGATCTTCTCGCCCCAGATCGTCGGGAGCGTGGAGACGCGGAAGTCCATCTCCTTGCCCTTGCCGAGCTTGAGCTTGATGCGTCCGTCCTGCGGCAGGCGTCGCTCGGCGATGTCGAGCGAGCTCATGATCTTGAAGCGCGAGGCGATCGCGGCGCGCAGCTTGAGCGGCGGGTTCATCTCCTCGACGAGCACGCCGTCGATGCGGTAGCGCACGCGGAGCTTCTTCTCGTAGGGCTCGATGTGGATGTCGGACGCGCGCTTCTTGATCGCGTTGAGGAGGATCGCGTTGCACAGGCGGATGACGGGCGCGTCTTCCGAGGCCTTCTCGAGATCGCCGAGGTTGAGGTCCTCGTCCTCGCCCGCGAAGTCGATGTCGCCTTCGTCGAAGCCCTCCATGATCTGGTCGTACGAGACCTCCGGCTGCTGCTGCGCGGACTTCTCGAGCGATCGGAGGATCTGCGCCTCGGACGCGACGACCGGCTCGACGTTGTATCCAGTGAGGAACTTGATGTCGTCGATCGCGTGCAGGTTCGACGGATCCGCCATCGCGACGATGATCGAGTTGCCGGTGCGCGAGACGGGGATGACCTTGTGGCGCTCGCAGACCTCCTGCGAGATCAGCTTCCGGACGTCGTCCTCGATGTCGTACTCGTCGAGGTTGATCGACTGGACGCGGTACTGCTGGCTGAGGAACTCGGTGATCTCCTGATCGGAGATGAAACCGAGCCGTGCGAGCTGGTAGCCGAGCGAGGTGTTGCCCTTGCGCGACTCCTCTTGGGCCGTGCGCAACTGCGTGAGGCTGATGAGCTTCTCTCGGACCAGGAGCTCGCCGATGCGGTTACCCATTGCTTCGTCTCCAGAACGCAGGCGTTGAATCTCGTGGCAGAACGGCGCGAACATCGCGCCGCGTGCACGAACCTTCGGAACACGAGCCCTCGGGGGGCAGCCTGCGAGGCGCCCATCGTCCGCAAAAACCCGCCCCCGCGTCAATCGAGCACGAGGGGGCTCCTGACCGAGCGCGCCTCGTCCTGGGAGCAGGCCGATGAGCTTCTTCCGCGACCTCTTCGATGGTCGTGTGCGTCGAGCCCGCGCCGCCGAGGCCGAAGGACGTCACCGAGACGCCGCGGCGCTCTATGCCGCGATGGGCGAGCGCGTGGACGCGGGCCGCTGTCTGGCGCACGCAGGCGACAAGGCGACGGACCACGAGGAGCGGATCGCGGCGTGGCTGGACGCGCTCTCGTTCTATCCGGACATCGCGCTCGACGAGCGCAAGGCGGTCGAGATCAAGATCGGGCGCGCGATCCTCGAAGAGGCGAGGGTGCGGGGCGTGGCGAGCCCCGAGGAGCGGCGGCGCGTGGCCGATGCGGCCGAGCGCCTCGAGCGCTCGAACAAGTACGCGGAGGCCGCGGACGCGTTCGAGCTGCTCGGCCAGAAGAGCGACGCGGCGCGGTGCCTCGAGCTCGGCGGTGAGGTCGACAGGCTCGAGACGTTGCTGGCCGAGACGAACGCCGTCGACGCGAAGGAGGCGCGCATCCGCCGCCTCGTGTCGGAGCACGAGCTGGCGCTGGCGCTCGGCGATCGTCGCGCGGCACGCGCGAGCCTGCGCGAGGTCGTGTCGCTCGCGCCCGAGGACGCGGGCATGCGTCAGATGTTGCGGCGGCTCGAGGAGCGCTGGCTCGTGGCGCCCATCACGCTGCTCGTCGGGGGCAAGCGCGTGGCGTTCTCGCGAGCGCTGCCCGCCGTGATCGGTCGGAGCGACGCCGAGGTCGTGGTGCGAGGTACGTCCGTCTCTCGAAGGCACGCGGAGATCGCCCAGGAATCGGGGCGATTCGTGGTGCGTGATCTGGGCAGTCGCAACGGCACGTTGGTCTCCGGGATGCCGCTCGCCGGGGCGCTTCCGATCGAGGGCACGCTCGAGCTCGGCCTGGGCGACGACGTGAGCATCACGGTCCGGCCCGCGGGCGAGGGCATCGAGCTCGAGGTGCAGAAGGGGCTCGACCGCGGCCTCCTCCACGTGCTCGGCGCGAGCGCCTCCGACGGTGTGTGCGTGCTCGCGGTGCCCGGCGCGAGCGCGACGATCGAGCTCGATCGCGAGGGCGCGGTGATCACGCCGCTCGGCGAGTCCGCGGAGCTCATCCCCGAAGGGGCGACGAGCGGCCGGCGCGTGCAGGGACGCATCGATCTCCTGCGCGGTGACGTGTTGGTGATCGGCGAGGTGCGCGTCGAGGTCGCGCCATGAGCGTGTGGAGCCGAGTGCGCGGCTGGCTCGGAGGCGACGGGGGCGAACCGGAGCCAGCACCCCAGACGCCGAAGCCCGAGAAGGCGACGGTCGATGCTGTCACGGCGCCTGTCGCGCTCGATCCGGAGTCCGTGCGCGCCCTCGCGAACGCGCTCGACGACGCCAGCGCGATCCGGGCCTACGAGCAGGTGCTCGTCGAGCTGGGCGAAGCGCGCGCCATCCTCGAGGCCCGGCGATCGCTGGTGAGCGCGGCGCTTCCCGCGCTCCGCGTTCGCCTGGCGCGCACGCTCGATGCGCGCGGCGACGACGAGGGGGTGGAGGCCGTGCTCTCGCGCATGCCCGAGGGCGCAGAGGTCCCCGAGGCGCTGGTGCTCGAGGCGTGGGCGCGTCGGGCGGACGTCGCCGAGCGCCGCAACGATCCCGACGCTGCGCGCGTGCTCTGGGAGCGCGTGCTCGCGCGCGACGTGAGCTATCCACGAGCGCGCGAGCGCGTCACGCAGCTCCGCGGCGGAACGCTTCGCCGCGCGGCCGACGCGGGCGCGACGGTCATGGCCGAAGGCGCGCTCACGCGCGGGCGCTACCGCGTGGTGCGAGAGCTCGGGCGTGGTGGCGCGGGCACGGTGTTCCTCGCGCGCGACGTGACGCTCGAGCGCGAGGTCGCGCTCAAGGTCTATCACCGCCGCGGTCGCGCCGATCGCGAGCGCCTGCTCCACGAGGCCAAGGTGCCTGCGACGCTCGAGCATCCGGGCATCGTGCGCGTGCTCGACGCGGACCTCGAGCTGTTCGCGATCGCGATGGAGCTGACGGACGGCTCGGTGAAGGACTCGTCGCGCGAGGGTGAGCTGGCGATCGCGCGCGTGCTCGCGTGGTCCCGCTCGCTCACCGAGACCCTCGCGTGGCTCCACGCGCGCGGGCTCGTGCACCGTGATCTCAAGCCCTCGAACCTGCTCCTGCGACGCGAGCGCGTGGTGCTCACGGACTTCGGTCTCGCCGCGGCGGTGGGCGGATCGTCGGGCGTCGGAACGGTCGGAGGCGGCGAGGGCACCACCGGCTACATGCCCGCGGAGCAACGGCGCGGAGATCCAGCGACGTTCGCGATGGACGTCCATGCGCTCGGCGTGTCGCTCGAGGAGATGCTCGGGTGGACCGGCGCGGCCCCGCGGCCTCCCAAGCTCGCGCCGTTGCTGGCGGCCATGCGCGCGAGCGATCCAGCGTCGCGTCCCTCGCTCGACGAGGTGCGACGGGGCATCGAGTCGAGCTCGTGAGCGAGGGGACCTCGCGCTCGCGCGTCGCGTTCGTCGACTGGCTCCGGCTCCTCGCTGCGCTCCAGATGATCGTCGGCCACACGGTCGATGCCGTGGTGGAGGACGGAGCGCGAGCGAGCGGGTGGTTCGCCACCTGGACCCAGCTACGCGGCCTGACGGCGCCGGCGTTCCTCGTCACGAGCGGCATCTCGTACGCGCTCGCGACGCGGCTCGACGACGAGGCTGCGTACGTCGCCTTGCGCGCGCGGGAGGGTGCGCGTCGTCGTCGCGTCATCCGCTCCGTGTGGCTGATCGTGCTCGGGACACTGCTCCACGCGTTCGATGCGCCCTGGGTGATCGACGTACTCCAGTGTGTGGGCGCGAGCCTCCTCTTCCTCGATGTGGTCGTGACGTGGTTGCCTCGCCCGTCGCACGTCGTGGCGCTCGCGACGTGCCTCGCCTTCGCGGTCCTGGTGTCGGCGCGGCCGATCGAAGGCGCGTTCGCGGCGAGCGATCACACCGGCCTCGCTCGCTACGCGCTCGGCTGGATCGACGAGGACGGCGGATCGCTCTTTCCCTTGATTCCATGGGCGTTCTACGTGCTCGTGGGTCTCGGCGTCGCACGCATCACGATCCCCGACGGCGCTCGCACGGCGCCGGGGACGATGGTGATGCGCCTCGCGGGCGCCTCCGTGGTCGCTCTCGTCGTGTCGGCCGCGTGCGACGCGTGGAGCGCGCCCACCGCGGAGAGCTGGTCGTCGCATCCGGCGGTGCTGCTCGCGCGCACCGGTGCGGTGCTGGGGGCTGCGTCCGTGCTGGCGGCGATCGGGTCACGATGGGATCTCCCCGCGTGGGGCACGACGCTCGCGGGCGAGACGCTCACGCTCTACGTCGTTCATCTCCTCGTGCTGTTCGCGGCAGCGGTCGGCCCAGCGCGCGTGTGGCCGCACGCGCTCTCGCTCGAAGCCTCGTTCGCGCTCGCCGCTGCGATGCTCGCGCTGAGCGCGGGCGTGGCACTCGGGTGGGCGCGCGTGTGGCCGCCGATCGAGCGCCGATGGATGCCGTGGCTGCGGGGGCCCTTGCGGTCCGCGTCGGCAACGGCGAAGAACGAGGCATGACGATCGATCGACTGCGCGGCGGCCTCTTTGGCCTCTTGGTGGGAGACGCGCTCGGGGTGCCCTACGAGTTCCATCGCCCCGAAGCACTTCCGAGCACGATCGAGATGACGCCGCCCGACGGCTTCGAGCGTGCGCACCGAGGCACGCCGCCCGGTACGTACTCGGATGACGGCGCGCAGGCGCTCTGCCTGCTCGCGACGCTCATCGAGCGGGAGGGCTTCGACCCCGACGACTTCGGTCGACGCCTCGTGAACTGGTACTCGCACGGCTACCTCGCCGTGGACTACCGCGTGTTCGACGTGGGCGTGCAGACCGGCGTCGCGATCCGCCGACTGCTGGAGGACGTGCCCGCGCTCGAGGCCGGCCCGACCGACGAGCGACGCAACGGCAACGGCTCGCTCATGCGCGTCCTGCCGCTCGCGCTCTTCCACCGCGGTACCGACGCGGAGCTCGCGCGCGACGCGGATCTGCAGTCGAGGGTCACCCACGGTCACGCGCGGAGCCGCGTGTCGTGCGCGCTCTACTGCTTGTGGGCTCGGCGCTTCCTGCGCGACGAGCCATGGCCTGATCCCGCCGCGCCGTGGCGTGACGCCGTCGGGTCGCTCCGCGCGATCCTTCCTGCCGACGGCGACGAGCGCGAGGCGCTCGAGCACCACATTCGTCCCGACGATCCGGCGGAGGGCCGCGGCGGCGGCTACGTGATCGACTCGATCCGCAGCGCACGGATGATCATCGAGAGACATGCCACCTACGAGGAGGCTGTGATCGAGGCGGTGCGCTTGGGCGACGACACGGACACCACGGCGTGCCTCGTCGGAGGCATCGCGGGCGTGCGTGAGGGGCTCGCAGCGATCCCGACGCGCTGGATGAATGCGATGCGCGGTCGCGAGCAGGTCGACCCGCTCGTCGAGTGGCTGGTGAAGCTCCGAGGTTGATCGATCCGATCAGCGCTGCCAGAGCCGGTCCAGCGACATCTCCCTCACCTCGAACGGCTCCATCCTCACGGGATCGCTGCCGCGGAAGACACGGACGATGCGATACGTCGAGCCATCGAGACGGAGCACCTCGATCGTCTGCAGGTCCGCGTTCACGAGCCAGTAGTGTCGGACGCCGTGCTCCGCGTAGATCTCCGCTTTCTCGCCGCGATCCATCTTCTCGGTGCCGGGTGACAGAACCTCGCAGCACCAGTCCGGGGCGAGGACGAAGTACGCCAGATCCGTCGGGATCTCGGGCATTCGCTCGCGACGCCAACCAGCCAGATCGGGAACGACGATGTCGGCCCCGAGGTGCAGCTCGGGCTCGTCGAGAGCGACCCATCCGCCGGGGTCGTCGCCGCTCGGGTCGTCGAAGGGGCTGAGGCGCGAGCCTAGACGTGAGGCCACCCGCGTGTGCACCGGGCGTGGCCGAGGCATCAGGCTGAGCGAGCCGCGGATCAGTTCGGCGACCTTGTGCTCCGGTGCGCGAAGGACGTCGTCGTACGTGGCGCGCTTGCGGGCGGGATCACCAGCCATGCCGAGAGGATAGCGGACGATCGGGCGGGTGGTTGTCGTTGCGCCCTCGCTCTACAGTCGCGTCATGACCGACGACGGGATGGCGCGGCTCATCGGTCTGGTGCTCCTCGTGCCGGGCCTCGGTCTGCTCGGGTTCGGCGCGTGGTCGATGTACGAGATGATGCAGGCCGGCATGTACTCGTTGCGCCTCATGCTCTGCTGCGGCCTCCTCGGCGGCGGCCTCACGATCGTGGGCCTCGGCAAGCTCCTCGGCGGCAGCGACGACGAATGACGTCGCGGCGAGCCCCGGACTTCGCGTCGATTCCCGGCCTCGCTGCGTGTGTCTCGGCGGTCCTCGACGACTCGAGCGACGACGTGAGGCTCGCCGCGCTCGAGCTCGTTCACGACCTCGGCCTCTCCGTCGGCGTCGATCGACTTGCACGGCACCTCCACGCCTCCGATGGACGGACTCGCGAGGCGAGCATCCGCGCATTGCTCGCGCCCGGTGCCACCAACGAAGGGGTGACGGCCAGCGACGGTGCGCGCTGCGTGTTCGACGCGTCGTTCTCGTGGAGCGACGCTCGTCGACGAGCGACGTGGGAGCGGTTGGCGAGCGGACATCGGGACGCGTTGATCGCATCGGCGCGTGCGCACGCGCTCGACACCAGCGGATGGGTCGAGTTGGTCCAGTACGCGTTCGACGACGGGGCGGAGGACTTCGGCGTGATGGCGTGGTTGCTCGCGCACGGAGCGCCGCTCGAAGAGGAGGTCCTCCGCGTCAGTCGCCCAGCATCCATCCCGCAGTCGTTCTCGATCGGGGTCGCGTCGCGGTTCGTCGACGACCCACGGGGCTACGCGCCGTGGCGCGCGCTCCGGCTGCTCGCCGACAGGGGACACGAGGGAGCGCGCATCGAACCCGAGATCGAGGGAGCGCTGCGGCAGATCCGCGGCGCCATCCGCGACACTCCACTCCTCGACGAGGAAGCGTCGGATCAGTACCGCCTCGATCTCGAGAGGATCGTGGTGGGGCTTGCGCGACTCGCCGGCGAGCCGGGATGATCTCGACGCGCGAATGATGGCGCGCAGTGTGTGTGCGTTCGCCGTGCCGGAGGACGTCGCAGACGAACGAGTCCGTGTCGAACCGTGGGTGATGCGGCATCCTCGGTCGATGTTCGCCACGCTCGCACTCGTCGTGACGCTGCTCGTCGCGGTGCTCCACGTCCTCTTCATGGTCCTCGAGACCTTCCTCTGGACCACGCCGCGGGGGCGCAAGATCTTTGGGCAGACCGTCGAGGGCGCCGAGCAGACGAAGGTGCTCGCCGCCAACCAGGGCGTCTACAACGGTGCGCTCGCCGCGCTGCTCGCGTGGGCCGCGCTCACGGGCGAGACGCACGCGACGATGGCGGGCCTCGTGTTCGTCATCGTCGTCGGCCTCTACGGTGCGGCCACCGCGAAGGGCACGATCCTCTTCATCCAGGCGCTGCCCGCCGCTGTCGCGCTCGCGCTCTGGTTCCTCGCCTGACCGTGTGCGGATGACGGCATGTCGAAGGAGCGAGACCTGCTCCGCGCGATCGCGATCGGCTGCCTCGGCATGACTGGCGCGCACGCGGGTGATCGCCGACCTCGCCGCCGCTGGCTTCGACGCGGCCCCATCTCGCCGTGCGCTCGCGCGTGCGATCAGGTGAGCGGTCGAGCGTTCGACTCGGGCTCGGGATCGTCTGCGGGTGTGCGGATCGCGCCGATCACGAGGAGAGCGACGCCGATCCCGATCACGATGTCGGCGACGTTGAAGACGGGGTAGTCGAAGTCCCACGGCGCGTAGTGCACGTGGAGGAAGTCGACCACGTACCCGAGGCGCAGCCGATCGATCATGTTGCCCAGCGCGCCCGCGGCGACGAGCGGCACGCCCCACACGAATGCCCATGATCCGTGGCCACGCGCGAGGGCTACGAAGAGCGCGACGACGGCGAGGATCGCCATGCTCGCGAGGAAGATGCGCCGCGCGGGGGCAGGCAGCTGGCGCGCGAGGCCGAACGCCGCCGAGCAGTTCTCGGCGTAGTCGAGGGAGAGCACTTCGCCCGCCACCGGCCTCGGCGCATGCGCGATGCGCTGCGGTCGACGCGGCCCGTTCGTGTCGTCGCAGAGCGCAGGGGCAGCTCCGAGGCGAGCGTCGGAGAGCGTCGTGCGGGCCCACTCCTTGGTCGCGAGGTCGATCGTCAGTACGGCCAGCGCGAGCAGCGCGCAGGCAATCACCAGACGCGGTGATCGCGGCTGCAGTGCGGGCACCGCGGGGGCGTCGGCGTGTGAGTCGGACGTCGTCAGCGTCATGGTTCGACGTGGAGCACGCGCTAGGCCACGTGCAGGGACGCGTGAATCCCTGAAGAAAGCGGCGCGCTCCCGGCGACACGCTGACACGATGACAGCGACCCGCGTCCTGCCTGTCAGCCAGTCCAAGGACACGGGGAAGCTCCGCGCGAGGAGCGCGTATGCTCGGCCCCGATGGAGATCCTCTCCTTGGTCGTGGTGGCCGTCGCTGTCGTGCTGGTGCTCGTGGTGCTCGGGCGCGCCAACGAGATCTTCTGCGTGTCGGTACGCGACGGAAAGCTGCTGGTGATCCGGGGCGCCATCCCGACGAGCCTCCTTCACGGCATCGCAGACGTCGTTCAGCGCGACCGCGTGAAGGACGCCACGATCCGCGCGGTGAAGGCGGAAGGTCACGCCCGCCTCGTCGCGCGCGGCGTCTCGGACGGGACAGCACAGCGCCTGCGCAATGTGTTCGGCAGTCATCCGCTGCAGAAGCTGCGCGCCGCGCCCGGCCCCAAGGCGCGCAACGTCGGGCAGGTGCTCGGTGTCGCTTGGCTCGCGTGGATGCTGTTGGGCAGTCGCGGCCCCGACGCCTGATCGACTACCGTCGGTCCGATGAACCGAGAGAGCGAGAACGAATCCCCCGCTTCGAGTCGGGCCGCGGCGGAGGGGGGGTCCGATGCTCAAACATCCTCGGCCTTCGGCCTGCGGAACTCGCCCTGGACCCCCCACCACCGCGTCCCTTCAGGTCGTGAATCGATTGTTTCTCGGTCTCCGAGTTTGCCTGCTCGTGGTGTGCTCCCTCGTGACGGGGTGTGGTGGACGGACCGTGGTCGTCGACGACGATCGCAGCTCGAGCAGCTACGTCGCGAGCAGCAGCAGCGGAGGCTCGAGTTGCCGCGCGACGCTCGTGGTGGCGCAGCTGGAGGTGCAGCCGGGGTGCACCGTCGACACGCGTATCTCGGGGGCGAGCGGTGCGCTCAGCCATGCGTGTGGGCCGGGTCCTGCCGAGGCTCGTTTCGGTGACTCCATCTTCACGGGCGAAGTGGACGCCCAAGGTGTCGCGCGGCTCTCGATCCGCACCGAGTTCCCGTTCTCCGATGGCTGCCGCTGGGAGACCAAGCAGGAGATCGAGGGACCGATCGGCGGTGGCCCGTGGCAGTACACCTACCGCGAGCAGCCGCTCGACGGTCAGTCGGGCTGCGCGAATGCCTGCGTCGCGCGCGCCTCGATGACCGTGCAGTGAGCGAGCCGGCAAAGGCTCAGCCCGCGCTGACCCTCTCGGCGGCTCTCTCGCCGCTCGCGATCGAGTCCGGGATGCCGACGCCGAAGAGCGAGTTGCCGGCCACCGCGAGATCGGGGATCGATTCGAGGCGCTGCGCGATCGCGTCGCGTCGTGCGAGGTGATCGGGTCCCTGGATCGGCATCGCGCGCGCGTAGCGCATGACCTTCTGAAGGAGCGGCGGCGCGGTGATCCCCATGAGATCGGCGAGCTCGCGCCGGGCCTCGATCGCCAGCAGCGCGTCGTCGCGTCGAGCGCAGGCGTCCTCTCCACCCGCGAAGACGCGAATCAGGGCGAGATCCAATGGCGCGCGCCCGGGCCACTTCTCGCTCGACCACGTCGAGGCGAGGATCCGTCGACGCTCCACGTGCGGCACCACGAAGCCGTACGCGTCGAGCGCGTGCGGAACGTCGCCTCGGCGCCAGGCGAACGTGATCGTCGCCGCGGATCCGTGGGGGATCTCCTCGAGCGCGTGCCGGGCGTGCGGGTCGAGCTCCGCGATCAGGCGCCCCACGCGATGGGCTGCGAGCGCGATCACGACGGCGTCGAAGTGCTCCGAGCTGCCCTCGCCGTCGGTGACCTCGAAGCCGCCGTGCTCTGCGCGGCGAAGCGCGCCCGCGGTGCGTCCGAAGCGGAGGCTCGACGCGACGCGAGCCGCGAGCGCGTCGGTGAGCACCTGCATCCCGCCGTCGAACGAGAAGAAGAGCCCATAGCGCGCGCCCGATCCTTCTTCGTCCTTCTTCTTGCGCGCGGCCGCGACGAGCGCGCGCGTGACGCTCCCGTGCGCTGCCTCCATCTCGAGGAAGCGCGGCACCGTCGCGAGCATCCCCAGCACCTCGGGGTCGGCGCCGTAGATGCCCGAGGCGAGCGGCTGCGCGAGGCGCTCGAGGACCTCCCAGCCGAAGCGTCGGCGTACGAAGCTCGCGAGCGACTCGTCCTCGTCGCGCGCGCGTGACCGAGCCGCCATGCCCATCTCGATCGCAGCGCGAGCCTTGCCTTCGAGCGAGATCACGTCGCTTCGAGCGAAGCCCATCAAGTCGCCGGGACCGATCAGCGAGAAGCCGTCGGGGATGCGCGCGAGCGCGCCGCGCGACACGACATACGCCCCGTGACGGTCGCTGCGTGTGCGCACGACACGGTCCTCGAGGCCCAGACGCTGGACGAGCGCCCAGGCGGCGGGCTTGTCGCGGAGGATCGACTCCGGCCCCAGATCGACGACCAGCTCGGCCGCAGGATCGTGTGAGAGCCCGAGCGCGGTCGTGGGAACGCGCTCCGTCGCGATCCAACCGCCCGCTCGCTCACTGCTCTCCCACACCTCGACGTGCGTGTGCGGCGCGAGGTCGAGGAGGCGGGCCGCGCTCGCGAGGCCGCTCAGGCCCGCGCCGATCACGAGCACGCGTCGCGCTTTCGTCATACCGGCGGGACGGTAGCCTCTTCCGTCTCTTCTTGCCCCGGCCGCTTGGGCACGGGCACGCGGTCGCCGTCGCGCACCGCGACGACCTCGCCATCGAACTCGGCGCGCGCCTCTTCCACGAAGGGCTTGGTCGATCCGTAGCGCTGCGAGAAGTGCGTGAGCACGAGCCGACGCGCGCCCGCCTCGCGCGCCACGATGCCTGCCTGACGCGCCGTCATGTGCCCGTGCGCGCGGGCCTCGCGCTCTTCGGAGTCGAGGTACGTCGACTCACACACGAGGAGATCGACGCCCTTCGCGAGCTCGAAGCAGTTGTCGGTGAGCCGCGTGTCCATGATCAGCGCGAACGACTGTCCCTTCTTGTACAGGCTCACGTCGTCGAGCTTCACCGTCTGCTCGCCGATCGTGATCTGTCCGCCGCGGATCAGATCCTTGATCATCGGCCCGCGCACGCCGGCAGCCTCGAGCTTCTCGGGCAGCATCGTGCGCCCGTCGTGCTCCTCCAGGCGGTAGCCGTAGGTCTCGACTCCGTGATCGAGCCGCAGCGCGCGGATCTGGAGCTTCTTGTCCTTCGCGATCACGCCCTCGCCGCGGATGGGCTTGGGCGCGACGCGCGCGACGTCGTGATAGATCGACGCGTGCCGGAGGCGCTCGTAGAAGAGCTGGCCCGAGGCGGGGTAGTGGATCTCGATCTCGTGGGGCACGCGATCGAGGCTGATGCGCTGGTGCAGGCCCGCGAGGCCCAGGCAGTGATCGCCGTGGAAGTGCGTGACGAGGATGCGCGTCACCTGCGTGACGGTGACCTCGGCGTAGATCATCTGCCGCTGCGTTCCCTCGCCGGGATCGAAGAGAAGACCTTCGTCGTCCCACCGCAGCAGGTAGCCGTTGTGGTTGCGGAAGCGAGTCGGGACCTGGCTCGAGGTTCCGAGGACGATGAGCTCACGGGCCGACATGAAGGGGCCAACGGGTAACGGACGGGGGCGGGGCCGGCAAGGGCTCACGACGGACGCAACGGCGGGCGCAGGTTGCCGAGAGAGGGGCATGACTGCCCCCGCTCGCAAGCGAAGACGCCGATCCCGCCGCGCGCTGACACCCACGCCCCACGACGCGGTGTTCAAGATCGTGTTCTCGGACCCGAAGGAGGCCGCGGGCCTCCTGCGCGCGGTGTTGCCTCCTGAGCTCGTGCGGGCGGCGAACTGGTCCACGCTCCGACTCATGTCGAGCGCTGCCCCAGATCGACGGCTCGTCGAGCGCCGCACGGATCTGGTGTTCTCCTTGGAGATCGAAGGCCGCCCCGTGGCCATCGTGTTGATCTTCGAGCACCAGAGCACGCCGGACCCGTGGATGCCCTGGCGCTTCCTGGGCTACGTGGTGGGCCAGTGGGAGGCGCATCGCCGCGTGAAGCCCCGCGCGCCACTGCCGCCGGTCCTCACGCTGGTGCTCACCCACACGAGCGACGGATGGTCGAGCTCGCGGTCGCTGGCGGACCTCGTCGAATTCGGCGGTCTGCGAGGGGCACTGGAGACGTTCGTTCCGAGCTTCGAGCACCTCGTGATCGACGTGAGCCGAATGACGACCGAGCAACTCCTCGAGGCCTCCGTGACGTCGCTCGTGCGCGGATTGCTGCTCCTCTATCGAGATGCGCGTCGCGGCCGGGTGGCGGACATCCTCCGCGCACACACGAGCATCTTCGACGCGATAGCGAGGGACGCGCGGCTCGAAGCCGTCGAAGGACTGCTACGCTACGCGCTGTCGCAGGCTGCTGACAGCGAGCACGGAGACATCCTGGAGGTCGTCACCACGCTCGGTGACGAGAACGGAGAACGAACCATGCGATCGGTGGCAGACAAGCTCTTCGAGGACGGCTATGCCCGCGGCATCGAGAAGGGCATCGAGAAGGGCATCGAGAAGGGCATCGAGAAGGGAAAGCTCGATGGTCAGCGCGCGCTGCTCGCGCGTGCACTCGAGCGACGGTTCGGGGCTCTCTCGGCGCAGCACTCGGCTCGAATCGAGCAGGCGACCCAAGCAGAGATCGAGGGCTGGATCGATCGACTGCTGGTCGCTGCGTCTCCGAGCGAGCTCTTCGAGGAACCCTGACCCTCACAGCCTGATGCGCGCGTTGCTCGGATCGTAGAGCGGACGCAGCGAGGCCCTCGCGGGCGCGCGACGGTTGCCGATCTCGACCTCCCAGGTCCCGGCATCGAGCCAGGCCTGATCGATCGGCCGATCGGCCTCGATCATCGCGAGGCCCACGGCGCCCCCGAGCGTGAACCCGTACGACGCGGCGCGGACGTAGCCCACGCGCACGCCGTTCCTCCACACGACCTCGGCGTGGAACAGCAGCGGCTCGGGATCCGTGAGCAGTACCTGCACGAGCCGCTTCTGGAGCGGCCCTCTCGCCTTCTGCGCGAGCACCGCGTCGCGACCGACGAAGCCCCCCGGCTTGTCGAGGGCGACCGCGAAGCCGAGGCCTGCCTCGAGCACGGAGTCGGTGTTGTCGATGTCGTGCCCGTAGTCGCGGTAGCCCTTCTCCATGCGGCAGCTCGCGAGGGCCTTCAGCCCCGCGTGCACCAAGCCGTGCGATGCGCCCGCGGCGACGAGTCGATCGTAGACGTGCACGGCCTGCTCGGTCGGCACGTAGAGCTCGTACCCGAGCTCGCCGAGGTAGGTGATGCGCAAGCAGAGGGCGCGCGCGAAGCCGATGTCGATCTCCCTCGCCGCGCGGAACGCGAAGGCCTCGTTCGAGACGTCGGCGCTCGTGATCGATTGGAGGAGCGGGCGCGAGCGAGGCCCCTGGACGTTGATCTGCACGAGGCCGCTGGTGACGTCGGTGACGAACGCGTGGCCGCCGTCGTCCTCGATCGCGCGGCGCAGGCGCGTCTCCACGTGACGGTGCGCCGTGTCGGATGCGACGACCAGGAAGCGCTCTTCGTCGAGCCGCGTGACGGTGAGATCGGCCTCCAGCGTGCCGCGCTCGTTGAGCCACTGCGTGTACGTGACGACGCCGTCCTTCTCGTTCACCGCGTTGGCCGAGAGCCTGTCGAGCAAGCGTCCCGCGTCGCGCCCCTGCACCTCGAGCTTCGCCATGAACGACATGTCCATGACGACGACTCCCTCGCGCACAGCGCGGTGCTCGGCCTCCCAGTGCGGCCAGAAGTGCGGTCGATCCCAGCCGAGCGCGCCGACCTGCGGCTTCACGCCCACGGGCGCATACCAGTCCGCGCCCTCCCAGCCGCTCACGTCCTTGAAGCACGCGCGCTGCGACGCGAGTCGATCGTGCAGCGGTGACCGCTTGCAGTCGCGTGCCGTCGTCATCGATCGAAACGGGTAGTGACACTGGTAGACGAGACCCAGCGACTCGACCGTGCGCGTGCGGCGGTAGTCGGGGTTGGTCTGGTAGCGGTGCAGGCGATCGATGTGCATGCCCGTGACGTCGACGTCGGGCTGACCGGTCGTGATCCAGTGCGCCATCACGCGTCCGAGGCCGCCGCCCGTGAGGATCCCAATCGAGTTGAGACCCGCGCACACGAAGTAGTTCCGGACCTCCGGCGCCTCCCCCACGATCGGCTTGAGATCGGGGGTGAAGCTCTCGGGCCCGCAGAAGAACTTCTTCACCCCGACCTTCTCCGAGATGGGCACGCGCGACATCGCCCGCTCGAGGTAGGGGCCCATGCGATCCCAGTCGGGCTGGATCTCGCCGAACGAGAAGTCGCTCGGGATTCCGTCGATCTTCCAAGGCGCGCACACCGGCTCGAAGAGGCCGATCATCAAGCCGCCGCCCTCTTCGCGGTAGTAGCCGTGGCAGCCCGGGTCCTCGATCACGGGCCAGTGCGGCGAAAGCTCGGGGATGCGCTCGGTGATGAGGTAGTAGTGCTCCGCGGCCTGGTTGGGGATCGTGATGCCGAGGTCGGCGCCGAGCTGACGCGCCCACATGCCGGTGCAGTTGACGATCACGTCACACGCGATGTCGCCGTGCGGCGTCCGTACGCCGCGCACCTTGCGACGCGCCTTGCTGCCCTCGGTCAGCACCTCGAGCACCGGCGTGTCCTCGATCACGCGCGCGCCCCTCTTCTTCGCGCCGATCGCGAGCGCCATCGTGACGTCGACGGGGTTCACGCGGCCGTCTTCCTTCACGTAGAAGCCCGCGCGCACGTCGTCGATCTTCGCGAGCGGAAAGAGCTCCTTCACCTCGCGCGGCGAGATCTCGTGCACGTCCACGCCGCAGTGACGGTTGAACGCCGAGACGCGTCGGTACTCCTCGAGCCGGTCGTCGTCCGAGGCGAGCTCGATGAAGCCGTTCAGCAAGAGGCCCGTCGCTTGTCCCGTCTCGGCCTCGAGGCGACCGTAGAGATCGCGCGTGTACTTGCGCAGCTCCGTCGAGGTCTCGCTCGTCGATCCGAACGCGACCATGAGGCCCGCCGCGTGCCACGTGGTGCCCGAGGTGATCTTGTCGCGCTCGAGGAGCACCGTGTCGGTCCAGCCGAGGTGCGCGAGGTGGTAGGCGACCGAGCAACCGATGACGCCGCCGCCGATCACGACGACGCGCGCATGACGAGGCAGGGCCGAGGAGGGCGAGGCGGCGGGCATGGGCGCGCGGTATAGCCGACCTCGTCCTCCGCGCCGGAACGCCTGATTCAGGAGCGATTTGCCCCCGTCGGGCCGCGTGATAGAAGGCCGGCCCCCCGTTTCGTGGGGGCGGTGCGCAGCCGCGCATCGAAACCCCGCACACATCCCCGCTCTCACGTTCTCTCGGGCGAGCAGACGGTCCGACTCGGTGCCTTCCTCGGAAGGTCGTCGGCCGCGGGTGTGGAGGAAACAACCGGAGACCCGACATGACCGACACGCAGACCACCGACTTCGCCGAAGAGCTCCTTCCTCTCAGCCTGCGCAGCCTGATCGACGCCGGCGTCCACTTCGGACACCAGACGCGCCGATGGAACCCGAAGATGCGCCCGTACATCTTCGGCGCGCGCAACGGCATCCACATCATCGACCTCGACCAGACGGCCGTGCTCTTCAAGCGCGCGTACGACTTCCTCGTCGAGGCCGTGGGTCGCGGTGGTCACGTGCTCTTCGTCGGCACCAAGCGTCAGGCCGTGGACGTGGTCCGCGAAGAGGCGACGCGCGCGGGTCAGTTCTTCGTCACGGGCCGCTGGCTCGGCGGCACGCTCACGAACTTCCGCACCATCAAGACGGCGATCGAGCGCCTCCGCGAGCTCGACCGCATGTTCGAGGACGGCTCGGCCGAGAACCTGCTCAAGAAGGAGCAGATGAAGCTCCGTCGCGAGCAGGAGCGCCTCGAGAAGTTCATCGGCGGCATCAAGATGATGAACGCGCTCCCGTCGGCGGTCTTCGTGATCGATCCGCACCACGAGCACATCGCGATCAGCGAGGCGGGCAAGCTCGGCATCCCGATCGTCGCGATCACCGACACGAACTGCGACCCCGAGCTCATCAACCACGTCATCCCCGGCAACGACGACGCCATCCGCTCGATCAAGCTCTTCACGGGCAAGATCGCGGACGCGTGCATCGAGGGTCAGCAGAAGCGCCGCGCGATGCAGCAGGGCGGCGGCGAGACGCGCTCGATGCAGAGCGGTGACTCGCGCGTCGAGGTCGAGTTCCAGCGCAACCGTCGCCCCGGCGGCCCTGGCGGCGGTCGTCGCGGCGGCCCCGGTGATCGTGGCGGCCCGCGTGGTGGCGCTGGTGGTGGCGATCGCGCCCCGAGCGGCGGCGGCGGCGAGAGCTGAGCCGAGCTGAACCTGCGGCGAGTGGAGGCGTCAGCCGCCGACCCTCGCCGCGTCTCGATCGAAGATTGGAGAGAACGATGTCCGTCCAAGTCACTGCCGCTCAGGTCAAGTCGCTCCGTGATCGCACGGGCGCGGGTATGAACGACTGCCGCCAGGCTCTCATCGAGGCGGAAGCCAACGAAGAGAAGGCCGTCGAGATCATCCAGAAGAAGGGCCTCGCCAAGGCCGCGAAGAAGGCGGGAGCGATCGCGGCGGAGGGCCGCGTTCTCTCGTACATCCACCCGAACAACCGCATCGGCGTGCTCGTCGAGATCAACTGCCAGACGGACTTCACGGCGAAGAACGAAGAGTTCGTCGGGTTCTGCAACGACGTCGCGATGCACATCGCGGCCTCGACCCCGCTCTACGTGCGCCGCGAGGACGTGTCCGAGGCGGACGCGACCAAGCAGCGCGAGATCTTCAAGGGTCAGCTCGACGAGGAGGCCAAGACGACCGGCAAGTCGCGCCCCGAGGCGGCCGTCGCGAAGATCCTCGAAGGCAAGATCGACAAGTGGTTCTCCGAGGTCTGCCTCAACGAGCAGGAGCTCGTGACGCGCGACGACAAGAAGACCATCGGATCGATCGCGGACGAGCTCACGTCGCGCATCGGCGAGAAGATCGGCGTGCGCCGCTTCGTTCGCTTCGAGCTCGGCGAGGGCATCGAGAAGAAGACCGTCGACTTCGCTGCCGAGGTCGCCGAGCAGCTCAAGTCGAGCTGAACGACGGGATCGATCGGGATCCCCGGTCGACGCGTGCGAGAGCCCACGGTCTTCGGATCGTGGGCTCTTCGCGTTCGTGCGTCGCGCGCGACCACATCGCGCGTGCGCGCTGTATAGTGCCGCCCCCCAGGAGGCGTGAGATGAGCGGGCTCAAGTTCAAGCGCGTGATGTTGAAGCTCTCCGGAGAGGCACTGGCCGGCTCGGACGGCGGCTTCGGCATCGATCCCGCGACACTCGTCGTGCTCGCCACCGAGGTCGCCGAGGCGCACGCGCTCGGTGCGGAGTGCGCGGTCGTGATCGGCGGAGGCAACATCTTCCGCGGACTCAAGGGCTCGGGGCAGGGCATGGACCGCTCGACGGCGGACTACATGGGCATGCTCGCGACCGTCATCAACGGCCTCGCGCTCCAGGACACGCTCGAGCGCTTGAAGGTGCCCACACGGGTGCTCTCCGCGCTCGACATCCGGCAGGTGGCGGAGCCCTACATCCGTCGTCGCGCGGTGCGGCACCTCGAGAAGGGCCGCGTCGTCATCTTCGCCGCGGGCACCGGCAATCCGTTCTTCTCGACCGACACGGCCGCCGCGCTGCGCTCGATGGAGATCGGCGCCGAGCTCCTGTGCAAGGCGACCAAGGTCGAAGGTGTCTACGACAAGGATCCCGCGACGAACCCCGACGCGGTGATGTACCGACGCCTCTCGTTCGATCGCTGCCTGAGCGAGCGGATCGGTGTGATGGACTCGACGGCCATCACGCTGTGTCGCGAGAACAAGCTCCCCATCCGGGTCTTCGCGCTGCTCAAGCGCGGCAACATCAAGCGGGTGCTCCTCGGCGAGGACGTCGGGACGCTCGTCAACGACAGCGGACAGTGACGGCGGGCTCGCGCTTGGAGCGACCGACGGTTGCCAGTAGAGTCCGCAGCGCGCGTCGCGCGGCCCATTCCTTCTGCGGAGACATCGAATGATCGAGGAGACACTTCAGGAGCTTCACAACGCCATCGCCAAGGCGCACGACGCCCTGCGACGCGAGCTCTCGCGCCTTCGCACGGGGCGCGCTTCGGCCGACCTCCTCGACTCGATCCGCGTCGACTACTACGGCACGCCCACGCCCGTCGCGCAGATGGCGAGCGTCACGATCCCCGAGCCGCGCCTCCTCGTCATCAAGCCGTGGGAGAAGGGCCAGATCAAAGCGATCGAGTCGGCGATCCAGCAGTCATCGCTGGGCCTGACGCCGCAGAACGACGGCACGGTGATCCGCCTCCCGATGCCGCCGCTCACCGAGCAGCGCCGCAAGGACCTCGCGAAGGCGGCCAAGGGCCATGGCGAGGACGCCAAGATCACGATCCGCAAGGCCCGTCACGAGTGTCGCGACATGCTCGCGGAGATCGTGAACGACGGAAACGCGAGCGAAGACGACGTCGATCGCGCGACGAAGAAGATGGAAGAGATCGTCCAGGAAGGCACCGCGAAGGTCGACGAGATCATCGCGACGAAGGAAAAGGACATCATGACGATCTGACGCGCCGCCTCGCGTCGATCGCCAGAAGCCCGCGGCGCCGCCACCGACTCGTTCCGGCGGCCGCGGGCTTCGTCGTTCCGTCGAGCGTGCGTCAGGCCTTGGTCGGCAGGAGCGAGGGGCGCGCGGGGCTCGTGCGGACGCTGGCCTCGTGCACGCGATCCACGAGCGCGCGCACGTCGTCGGGCTTGGCTGCCGGCAGCACGCCGTGGCCGAGGTTGAAGATGTGGCCGCGTCGGCCTGCGACGTCCTCGAGCAGCTGCTCCGCGCGATCGAGCAGCGCCTTGCGCGACGAGAGGAGCAGCACGGGATCGAGGTTGCCCTGCACCGCGATGGGGCCGTCCTTCTCGAGCAGGTTCCACGTCTCGACGAGATCGCAGCGGTGATCGAGGCCGATCACGTGGCCGCCCGCGCGGCGCATGTACGGCAGGAGCGCCGGGTTGCCGGTGCCGAAGTGGATCACGGGCACGCGATCGCCGAGCGCGCCGAAGATGCGCTGCATGTGCGGCTGCACGTAGCGCACATAGTCCGACGGTCCGAGCGCGCCGACCCAGCTGTCGAAGATCTGGAGGCACTCGGCGCCCGCATCGATCTGCGCGTTCAGGTAGCGGATGAGCGCGTCGGAGATCTTCCGCATCAGCGCGTTCCATGCCCCCGCGTCGGAGAACATCAGCGACTTGGTGTTGTGGTACTCGCGCGAGCTCCCGCCTTCGATGATGTACGAGGCCAGCGTGAAGGGCGCGCCCGCGAAGCCGATCAGCGGCACGCGTCCGGCGAGGTCCTTCTTGGTCGTCCGGATCGCGTCCATCACGTACGAGAGCGCGCCGAGCTCGATCTCGGAGACGACGCGATCGACGTCCTTGGCCGTTCGCACGGGCTGCGCGATGCGCGGGCCGTCGTCCTTGGTGAACTCGAAGCCGACGCCGAGCGGCTCGAGCACCACGAGGATGTCGGAGAAGACGATCGCGGCGTCGACGTTGAGCTGCTCCACCGCGCGCACTGCGACCTCGCTGCAGAGCGCGGGCGAGCGACACAGCTCCATGAAGCCCACCTTCTCGCGGATCGCGCGGTACTCGGGCTGGTAGCGACCGGCCTGACGCATGATCCACACGGGCGTGAACGACGTGGGCTCTCCGCGGCAGGCATCGAGGAAGACGGACATCGCGGCGAGCCTATCAAACCTCGGGGCGTCGAACGCGGCGCCATCGACGTCTGCCGACGAGGCCGAGCGCGAGAGCTGCGAGCGCAGCCCGGAGCGGCGCGTCGTTGCGGGTCTGTGCACGACAGCCGCAGTGCGTTCCGAGCCTCACGGCGCCTGCGTCGGGGCCGAGCGCAGAGGTGTCGTCGGCAGCGAACGCATCGCGCGGCGTGCTCGAGGCGTCGGGGCGTGTGCCTGCGTCGGGCGCGGTCACCGAGGCGTCGCGCGGGGGGCCAGCGTCGGGCG
>JAFLCL010000540.1 GCA_017303575.1 Deltaproteobacteria bacterium | reverse complement strand
TCCACGTCTCGTGAGGGACCGTGTCCTGTTGGTGCGCGAGCACGGGGATGATGCGCGGCAGGAACGGCACGAGCGCCATCGCCAGCGCCGTGAACGCGACGAGCAGCGTCTGGCTGATGCCGAGGACGATCGCCGGGTGGACACGGCGCGTGAGCGCGCGCGCCGCGAGAGCGCCCGCGGCGATGCCGAGCAGGTAGTTCACGAGCATCGCCGCGAAGGCGGGTGTGGTGCCGTGCACGATGATCCGTAGGATGCGCGTCCACACGACCTCGCTCCCCAGCGCCGCCATGCCAGCGAGGAACGACAGCGTCGCGGCCAGGCCCACCGGCGTCGTCCCGGCCGCGCCCGTGCCCTCCTCGGCCGCGCTCGCCGCTGGCTCGCTGGGCGTCGGCGCTGCGCTCTTGCTCGCGTCGCGGAGGACGAGCAGTACGAACGCCGCTGCGGCGAAGCTGAGCACCGCGCCGGTGATCACCGTAGCGCGCGTGCCGAGCTGCGGAACGAGCACGAAGCCCGCGAGGCCGGCGCCGAGGACTGCGCCCAGCGTGTTCGACGTGTAGAACGCGGTGACGGATCGCGACCATGCGGCGTCCTTCGACGCCTCGGCAACGACCGGCAGCGTGGCCCCCATCAAGATCGTCGGCGGCAAGAGCGCGAGGGCAGCGAGCACGAAGCGTACGAGCGTCAGCGTGAAGAACGACGTCGTCGAGTCGAGCAGACCGTATGCGGCGCCGAGGCCCGGCACGATCGCGAGCGACAGGAGAGCATAGGCGCCGATGGCGACCTCGAGGATCGCGTAGGCACGGCCTGGCCGCGTGACGCGCGAGACGTAGCGAGCGGCGATGCCGTTGCCGATCCCCAGGCCGAGGAAGAAGGTCGCGAGCACCGTCGCCACGGCGAGGTCGCCCACACCGAAGACTCGCTGCAACAGGCGCGTCCAGGAGGACTGATAGATCAGGCCCGCCGCGCCCGAGAGGATCAAGGCGGCGTGGAGGGAGACGATGTGGCGTCGCACGGGCGGAGGATCGGTGGAGCGTCGTCGTTGGTCAACGGACCCAAGCATCGCACCGCGCCCTGGGCGACGTGGGCTATCGAAACGTCTCCGCGCGCGCGGCGTACCTGTGTGTACGATGCAGCGTGCTCGTCGGTGTCATCTCGATCATCGTGCTGTGCGTGGCGCTGTGGACGAGTCGGCGCGACCGATCGGAACCGCACGCGCCGACCACTTCGGTTGGGCACCTCGAGGCGCACCTAGCCCTGGCGGCGGTGTGCGTTCTGGCCGCGGGCCCAGCGCTCGCGCTTGCGCCCTGGATCGGCGGGATCGAGCCCGCCGCGTTCGGTGACGACGTCACCCACGCGCGTGTGGCGCAGGACCTCGCGATGGGCGGCCTCCTGCGGGGATGGAGCGACAGCTACCTCGGGGGCTTCCCCATCGCCGTCCACTACCCCCCGCTCGGCACTCTCGCCGCCGCCGCGCTGATCGCTCTCGGCGCCCCGGCGATGGGCTCGGTTCATCTCCTCGGTGCCCTTGGGACCGCGATCGCTCCGCCGCTCTGCTTCGTCGCGCTCCGACCTCACGTGCGAGCTCTTCACGCCCTCACGGGCGCCCTCTTCGTTGCGTGGCTCGCTCCGCCGAACGCGTTTGTCGGCGGCCTCGACGCGTTCTTCGGGCTCGGCCTGTTGTCCCAAGCGCTCGCGGTACCTCTCTGCGTGCTCGCCGCGTCGGGGGTCGCTCACGCGCCTCACCTCCGCGCAGGCTGCTTGGCAGCGCTCCTCGCCGTGCTCACACACCCGCAGCTGTGCGCCGCCATGCTCGTGCTCGGCGCCGTGGCCGTCGCGGCGTCGGGCTCCGAAGCAGCTGCGCTCCGCTACGCTCGGACCGCCGGAGCCGCTGTGATCCTCGGCGTCGCCGTGTACGGCCCCGGTGTCGCCACCCTCCAGATCCCGTTCGGTTGGCCGCCTGGCTTCGGCTGGCGTCACCTCGGCTTCGAGCCCGGCTCGCTGTTCGAGTGGGCGATCGGAGGCGTGCTCCTCGATCGGGGTCGCTTGCCCGTATGCACGGCGCTGCTGACCGCGGCGCTGGTCACCCTCACGCTCCTCGGTCGCGACGCTCGCGCGCGCGCAGTCGTCGCTGGGCTGCTGAGCTGCGCGGCCATCTCGGTCTCGGGGCGCTGGCTCTCGACGACGGGCCCCGGCGGTGCCCTGCTGCTCGAGATCCTCCAGCCACTCCGCTCCTTGGCGTGCATGCCGTTCGCCGCAGGCGCCGCCGTCGCGCTCGCCCTCGAGCTCGGCGCCGCGCGCATTGCGGCGGTCCTCGAGCCGCGCTGGCGCAGCGCCTTCCTCTGGAGCTTGCCGAGCGCGTGCCTCCTCCTGCTGCTCGCCGTCGCCCTCCCCGATCGCGCGCTCTACGTCGCTGTCACGCGGGATGAGCTCGCCGCGCGCACGCATGCGCCCTGCGGCCCGCAGACGCCCGGCGGCTACGATCGCGAGACGGCGCACGCGTGGATGCGCG
>JAFLCL010000054.1 GCA_017303575.1 Deltaproteobacteria bacterium | reverse complement strand
ACGCCCGGCGTCGTCGAGTGGAGCCGTCGCGCCGCGTACTACTCGCGCATGATCGCGCGCGCCTATCCGAACGGCCGCGTGCCCGAGGAGTTGCAGCACGCCGGCGATCAGCTGTGGGAGGTCTCCGCGCGTGCGTCGCGCCTCGAGGGCGAGCTCGCGAGCCACCAGCGCAAGCTCGACGCGATCGAGCGACGCGGCCGCGCGCTCCGCGCCGAGATCGGTCGAAAGGTGGAGGACCTCGCCGAGGAAGAGTCGCGCACGCTGCGCGATGCGGCGGCCGAGCGCGAGCGCATCGCCAAGCTCGCGCAGCGCATCGAGAAGGAACGCGCGATCCACGAGGCGAACGCGAGAGAGATGCAGGCGCTCGAGCGCGCAGCGGGTGATCTCGCGCGATGGCGCGTGGCGTTCGAGGCTGCGACGGCCGGCAAGAGCAAGGCCGAGGTCCTGAGCGAGGTCGTGACGGACTCCGATCGGCGTGCGCAGGTGAAGGAGAAGTCGGCGCAGGATCTGCGACGACAGATCGACGAGCTCCGCGCCCAGCTCCAGCGCTACGGCGACGCGCTCGAGAACGATCTCGCGGCAGGGCGCGAGCGCATCGCGACGCGGGTGCGGGAAGCGCTCTCCTACGAGAAGACGTTCACGGAGTCCTCGGCGCTCTTGCTCAACCACCTGAGGGGTCGACCGGAGTGCGCAGAGCTCCTCGACGAGATGCGCCGCGAAGAGGCGCAGTTCGCGATGGGCTCGCAGCCCTCGGCCGCCAAGCTGCCCGGCGATCAGACCGGCGCCTTCAAGGCAGTCCCCTAGTTGTGTCGAGGGTCCGTGTGGACCCTCCACGTCCGATCGAACGAGGCGGGGCATGCGGAGATGGATCGCGATCGCGGGCGTCACGGTGATGGGCGCGTCGGCTTGCTCCGGAGGTGAGCCGCCTCCGCCTCCACCTCCACCACCGACCACCGCGGAGACGCCGGTCGAGACGCCGCCCGTCACCACCGCCACGGCCGATCCGCCGATCGAAGAGCCGAGCACGCCGCCGACGGCCCCGGTGATCGCGGCGCCGCGCGTGCCGCGCACGCTCGCGCTCACGTACGGCGGCGGCTGCGCGATCCACGAAGGCCGCATCTCGTGCTGGGGTGAGAGCCCGCGCGAGGACGAGGACGAGGAAGTGAGCGAGCGCCCCGAGGTGCAGCTCACGGGCGACTACGTCGATCTCGCAGCGTCGGACACGATCGCGTGCGCCACACGCCCGGCGACCCCAGCCGCGGTTCCCCCGACGACCACGACCGCAACGCCCGCGCCCGCGGCCATCCTTCCGCCCGCGCACCAGACGGTGTGCTTCGGCACCGGCGACGACATCGCGGACGACGTGCGCGAGCTCGCAGAGGCGAACGACGAAGGCGACGAAGACTGGAACGACGACGAGGAAGAGCTCGCGTCGATCGAGCTCGCGAACCAAGTCATCGATCGCGCGATCGACTTCTCGCTGGGCGAGGCGGGCGGCTGCGTGGTGCAGCCCACGGGCCCAGACGCGACGAGGGTCCACTGCGCCGGCTCCGAGTTCGAGGCGCGTTCGATCGACGGCGTGCGCGCGACCGAGGGCATCCTCGAGGTCTGCGTGGGCAGCCAGTTCGCGTGCGGCCGCACCCACGATGGACACGTGCGCTGCTGGGGCGAGAACGACTTCGGTCAGCTCGGCGACGGCCTCGAGAGCGAGGTCGCAGAGAGCGCGACGGAGGTGCGTGGTCTCGAGCACGTGCTGCACCTCGGCTGCGGCTACGACCACGCGTGCGCGCTGCGCGACGATCACACGGTGTGGTGCTGGGGCGACAACACCTACGGAGAGCTCGGACGCGATCCGGAAGGGCTCGAGCTGTCGCGCACACCGCTGCGCGTGGAGGAGATCACGAACGCAGCGTCGATCGCGATCGGCTCGAGCGTCAGCTGCGCGCTGTTCGACGAGGGGCCGCCGCGGTGCTGGGGCGATGGCGACATGGGCCGTCTCGGCAACGGCACGACCCGCTCGTCGTTCACGCCCGTCGAGGCCACCGCGATCGGCCCAGTGCGCGAGCTCGCGTTCGGCGAGTCGCACGCGTGCGCCGTGCGTGGTGACGAGGCCTCCCGCGAGGTGGTGTGCTGGGGCCTCGGGACGGACGGCGCGATCGGTCCGCGTGCACGTCGTCGCGACTACGCACCCGTCGAGCCGTTCGCGAGCGCGGGACCGATCGCGCGCATCGCCGTCGGCAGTGGGTCCATCTGCGCGCTCGTCGGTGCCGACGTGGCGACAGCCGAGGCGCGGTGTGTGGGCAGCCTCGGCGCGAACACCGACGAAGGGGTCGAGGCAGCCCGCGTCGTCCGCACGGTGGAGCGGAGCGCGCTCGCCGCGGCGCCCGCGTTCTCTCGCCTCGTCGCGAGCGACCCGAGCGCGCAGAGCATCCTGTCGCTCTACTCCGTCTGCACGCTCGACGGCGCGCATCACCTCACGTGCGCGCCACGCAGCGCGACGACCATCACGAGCGCGACGATCGACGACGTGGTGAGCGTCTCTCCGGCGACCCAGCGCCTCTGCATCCTGCGGACCGAGGGCGGCGTCGAGTGCGCGCCCGAGAGCACCGGCATCACCACGCTCGCCTTCACGCGCCTCTCGCACCTACCGCTCGCGGCGGGCCTGGTCTCGATCGGGGGTCAGCCCTGCGTCATCACGCGCGAGGACGGTCGCGTCGTGTGCGATGGCGCGAGCGGCTTCGGTGTGCGCAGCGGCGTCGAGGCGTTCCCGCCACCCTCACCCGACGACGCGGGCATGCCCGCGCAGCCGTCGACCACGCCCCCGATGTTCCGCTTCCGTGACCTCGCGAACGTCGTGCAGGTCGTGACGGACAGCGGGACCACCTATGCGCGCCTCGAGGACGGGCGCGTGATGCGCGTATCCCTGACCGCCGTGCCGACGCAGCTGCTCGACCGCGTGATCTCGATCACCGACGGAGCGGGCTTCGCGTGCGCGCGCCGCCGGGGCGATCAGGGCGTCGAGGCGTGGTGCTGGGGCAGCAACGTGCGCGGACAGCTCGCGCGCGCCGAGGCCTCGAGCGTGCCGGTGCGCATCCCGGGCCTCGAGGTCCCGCTGCCCGAGCGTGCGGAGGGCGATCCGCCGATCGACCTCGAGAGCCACGGTGTGCTCGAGCTCGCCGCGCGCGACATGAACGCATGCGCGAGGCTCTCGGACGGACGCGCGCTCTGCTGGGGCTCGGAGGACTCGGGGCAGCTCGGCCGTGCACCGAGCACGCTGCGCCTGCGCCCCATCGTCGTGCTCGATTGAGATTCCGAGAAACCATGGCTTCTCGTCGGCGTCGGTGTGTCAGCCCATCTCCGCGAGCACGCGGACCTTCTTGCCGAACATCTGCTCGAAGTACTCGGCCTTGCGCTCGGCCGTCCACACCTCGAGCGAGAGATCCTCGCGACCGTGCGCCGTGATCAAGATCTCGCGCGCGTTGGTCGCGAGCTCGAGCTTCTGGACCTTGCTGCGGTGACCACGATCGAGCGCGTCCGCGATGCGCAGGATCGCCGAGAGCTTCTTCACCTTGCGCTGGTCCTCGGGCGGGAGCTTGCCGTAGTCCTCGTGCTTGGGGTTGGGCACCGCGCGGCGGTGGTAGCGCGCGATGCAGCCCGCGACGGCGCGGTGCTCGGCCGAGATGCCCATCAGGTTCGAGTGCTCGAGGATGTACTGCGTGTGCTTGTGGTGCGCGGCGTAGTCGACGAAGTCGCCGATGTCGTGCGCGAGCGCGGCCACACGAAGGAGCACGCGATCCTCGGGCCCCAGCTTGTGCAGTGGCGCGAGGCGATCGAAGAGCTGGCTCGCGAGGCGATCGACCTGCGTCGCGTGGGGCTCGTCGAAGTGGTAGCGGCGGCCGAGCTGGATCGTCGCGCGGGTGCCGAGGTGCTCGTCGAGCTTCGGATCCCAGGCGCGCATGCTTCGCGCGATGAGGTCGTGGAGGATGCCCTCCTTGAGGCCCACCTGCGGCGCGACGATCACGTCGGTGCGCGCGAGATCGGCGACCGCGGTGAGCACGTAGAGGGCGGGCACGATGACGTCGGCGCGATCGGCGCGCAGGCCGAACTCCTTGCGCCGCTGGGCCGCCGTCATCTTCCGCATGCGCGTGTGCACCTGCCGCGCCTTCTTGACGTCGATGGTGGGCACCGCCGCGTCGGCCACCGGACAGAGCTCCGCGATCGTCTCGAAGTTGCCGCCCGTGCCCGCGACGAGGTCGTAGCTGCGCCGGAGGAAGTCCTGCGCCACCGGCTGCAGCATGCGGTCGAGGTACTCGACCAACACGCGCTCTTGGGCCTTCGTCACGGGCTTTCCGTCGTCGAGGAAGGACTCGAGCAGGCGCACGGTGCCGATCTCGAGGCTCGTCGAGAAGCGGACCTCGTCGTGGTGCACCTCCGACAGCTCGAGGCTCCCGCCGCCGAGATCGACGAGCAGCGCGCGCTTGTCGCGCAGCGGCAGCTTCTTCTCGACGGCGAGCTTCACGAGGCGCGCCTCCTCGGTGCCGTCGATCGCCTCGAGGTGCACACCGATCGCGTTCACGCGCGTGAGCAGATCGGCGGAGTTGTCCGCGTCACGGGCCGAGGCCGTCACGACCGCGCGGTAGTGGTCGACCTCGAGCTCCTCGATCTTGGCCGCGAACGCGCGCATGGCCTCGACGCACTCGTCGATCGATCCGGGATCGAGCTTGCCGGTGACGAACACCGAGTGGCCCATGCGCACGGGCCGACGATCCTGATGGAGGATGCGCAGGTCGTCGGGCGTGGTGGCCTCGGCGACGACGAGCCTGGAGGCGTTCGAGCCTACGTCGATCGCGGCGAACTTCGGCATCGGGCCGCCTTCTATCAGAGTTCGTGATGCCCGACCGCCGTCGTCACGTGCGCGTCACCTCTCCCCTCTCCTCCTGGTAGCGTGCGCGCATGGATCCGGTGCTGCTGTACGCGCTCGTGGGCTGTCTCGTGGTGATCGTGGTCACCTGGGCGCTCGGACTCCTCACGGGCGAGCACTCGTGGGTCGATCGGATCTGGTCGATCGTGCCCATCCCTTACGTCGCCTGGTTCGCATGGCAGACGGGCTTCGCGGACACGCGCCTGGTGGTGATGACGCTGCTCGTGCTCGCGTGGGGCGTGCGGCTCACGTTCAACTTCGCGCGCAAGGGCGGCTACGCGAAAGGCGGCGAGGACTACCGCTGGCCCGTGCTGCGCGCGCGTATGCCCCGCTGGCAGTGGGAGATCTTCGCGCTGCTCTTCATCGCGGGCTTCCAGAACGTGCTGCTCTTGCTCATCACGCTCCCGGCGTGGGCCGCGCTCGAGGGCGCCACGACACGTCCCGAGGGAGGCGTGCCCTTCGGCGCGCTCGACGCGATCGCGACAGTGCTCTTCGTGCTCTTCCTGATCGGCGAGACGATCGCCGACGAGCAGCAGTGGCGCTTCCACCGCGAGAAGAAGGCGCGCCTCGCGCGCGGCGAGACGGTCGATCCGCCGTTCCTCACCACGGGGCTCTTCGCGTGGTCGCGCCACCCGAATTTCTTCTGCGAGCAGGCGCAGTGGGTGTGCTTGTGCCTCTTCGCCGTGAGCGCCACGGGCACCGTGGGCGCGTGGGTGATCGGCGCCGTGATCCTCGTCGGCCTCTTCCAGGGCTCGACCAACTTCACCGAGGAGCTCACGCGCTCGAAGTACCCGAGCTACGCCGAGTATCAGAAGCGCGTGTCGCGTCTCTTGCCCCTGCCGCCACGCGCCTGACGCTCAGCGCGCGAAGAGGCGCGACGGATCCTTGAAGCTCTTGAACTCGAGCGCGTTGCCCGACGGGTCGCGGAGGAAGAACGTCGCCTGCTCGCCGACCTCGCCCACGAAGCGGAGGTGCGGTGCGATGAGGAAGCCGACGCCCGCATCGCGCAGACGATCAGCGGTGCGATGCCACTCGTCCCACGCGAGCACCGCGCCGAAGTGACGCGTCGGCACGTCGTCGCCGTCGACGCCGTTCGTCTCCACCGGGGCGAGCGCGCCGTCGACGAGGTGCGCGCTGATCTGATGCCCGTGGAAGTCGAAGTCGATCCAGCGCTCCGCCTCGCGTCCCACCGCGCAGCCGAGCACCTCGACGTAGAAGCGACGTGTCGCCTCGAGATCGGTCACGGCGAAGGCGAGGTGGAACGGCGGCATGCCCGCTTCTAACACGCGATCACGGTCGAACGATGGGCATGCCCCGCGTGTCGCGTGCGCCCACGCGGGCCGGCAGGCGCACCGTGACCTCGGCCCCCCCGAGCGCGCCGTTGTGAATGCTCAAGGAGCCTTGCTCGGTCTCGACGAGGCGCTGCACGATCGAGAGCCCCAGGCCCGTGCCGCTCTGGGGCGCCTTCAGCGTACGGAACGGCGCGAGCGCGTCGGCCACACGATCCTCGGGGATGCCGCTGCCGTTGTCGGCGACGGTGATCGTGAGCACCTCGCTCGCGAGCGTCGAGGTGACCACGATCTGGGGATCGTCCTCGCGCGCGAAGCGGAGCGCGTTGCCCACGAGGTTCATCACGATCTGCTGCACGGCGGTGCGCGAGGCCCACGCGCGCAGCGGCGCCGCGGGCAACGTGAGCCTGTGTCGCGGCTCGGGCGACAGCATCGCGATCGTGTCGCGCACGAGCACGGTCACGTCGATCTCCGCGTGGTCACGCAGCGCGCCGCCCGCCGACGCGTAGCGCAGCACGGCGTCGACGAGCGCGATCGCCTTCTGCGAGCGGTCGCGCAAGAGCCGCACGTTCTCGTCCGTCTCGGGGGAGACCTTTCCCTCCACGTCCTCGGCGATCCACTCCACGAGCTTCACGATCGCGCGGAGCGGTGCCTTGAGATCGTGCGACGTGACGTCGGCGAAGCGCTCGAGGTCGCGCTTCTGCGCGCTGAGCTCGCGGATCGATCGGTCGCGCTCCTCGGCCATGCGCACGAGGTCGTCGACGTTCGTCACGCTGCCGAACCACTTCTCGATCTGGCCGTCCTCGCCGCGGAACGCACGCGCTGCCGAGAGGTGCCAGCGGTAGACGCCATCGTGACCGCGCAGACGGAACTCCACCTCGTAGGGCTCGCCCGTCGCGAGCGAGTGGGCCCATCGCTCGACCACGTTCGGGAGCTCGGCCTCGTGCACCACGCTGCCCCACCCATCGCCGAGCAGCGTCTCGGGCGACACGCCGAAGAAGTCCATCGATCGGTTGCTCACGAAGGTGAGGCGACCGTCGGGGCTCGCGGTCCACACGAGCTCGGGCAGCATGTCCATCACGAACGCGCGCTCGCGCGACACGAGCTCGGCGCGCGCGTGCGCATCGTCGGTCTGCTTCTGGAGCGCGGCCTGCGCCTCGCGTGCACGCTCGGCGCTCGTGATGTCGTAGCCGGTGATGACGACGCCGATGACGTCACCGTCGCGTCCGCGGATCGGCTGGTAGACGACGTCGAAGAGGAACTCGGTCGGCACACCGTCGCGCTGTAAGACGCCACGTCGCCGATGCGCCACGTGCGGCTCACCCGTACGGCGCACCTGATCGAGCACCGCGATCCAGCCGCCCTCGACGGTCTCGGGCAGCGCGACGCGCATCGGCAGGCCCGGCTTGGCGCGGTGCCCGACGAGCTCGTCGTACGTGGGGTTGGTCAGCTCGAACACGTGATCGGGCCCCTTGACGAAGCAGACGAAGCCCGGCGCCTGCTCGAACACGCGGAGGAGCTCGTCGCGCGACTCACCGAGCGAGGTCACGACGCTCTCGGCCCGCTCGGCCCGCGCGAGCGCGTCGCTCACCGCGTCGCTCACGACGTGGGCCGCGAGCTCGGTGACGTCCTGCACCACCTGCATCACGTAGAGGACCTGCCCATCGGCGCCGAGGATGGGCGAGTGGATCGAGCTCCACACCCGATCACGCTCCACGATGGTGCCGTCCGCCTCACGCACCCGGCCACGGTGGGCGACGCGCGGCAGCACCTGCTCGCGCCCCGTCGCGAACACCCGCTCGAACGCCGCGCGCACGTCCGCAGCCGCCGCACGGTTCGCGCTCGGATCGCGGGGGAACACCTCGAAGAGGAGCCGCCCCACCAGATCCTCGCGCCGCGTGAGCGTGATCGCGCAGTACGCCGCGTTCACCGCGACACAACGAAGATCACGGTCCACCACGAGCAGATGGCTCGGCGAGATCTCGAACAGGTGATCGAACGAGAGCGACACGGCGCGCAGGGTCGCACGTCGCTGGTAGGCCGGGAGTGCGTCCCGACCGCCACTGGCGTGCGCCCGACGACACCGGCGTGCGACCGCTCACGCATCGCGCACGACCATCCAGCGAACGACCGCCGAACGTCGAGGGAACCGCCGCCCAGAGTTCGAGGGTGCAAGACCCGCTCACCCTCCCCGCCCCCTTCGAGACGCACGCGCGTCCTTCGCGCGCGTTCCACCTCACGCGCTTCGTGGTGTCCGCCGCGCTCTTCGCGACCGGCGTGCTCTCGGGCCCCCGCCTCCTCGTGGGCACGAGCGCCGACGCGTGGACCGACGACGAGCTCGACACCGCCCGCGCGCTCGGCGATGCCGTCTCGGAGGACGTGACCTCGGGCGTCACCACCACAGCGTTCCACACCGGCAGCGCGCGCTTCGACGGCGAGTGGGCGATGGGGACGCACCAGATGGCCGTGCTCGGGCTCGCGCAGATCTCGCTGCGCCATCCGGAGCTCGTCGACCGCTACCGCCCAGCGATCGCGGCCGCTTCGCGCGTGCTCGTCGAGCCGAGCACGTACGCATTCGGCGCGGACGCGTGGGGCGCGGGACCGTTCGACGACCTCGCCTCCGATCGTGGTCACGCCTACCTCGGCTACGTCGCGCTCGCGCTCGGGCTCGCGCGCGAGCTCGATCCGCAGCTGCCCGAGCGCGCGCTCCACGACGCGCTGATCGAGGCGCTGGTGCGACGTCTCGAGGCCCACCCGCTCGCGATCGTGGAGACGTACCCCGGCGAGGCGTACCCGTGCGACCTCGCGTCGATCGCGGGCGCGATCGGCCAGTACGATCGGGTGACGGGCAGCGATCACGGGGCGCTCTTGTCGCGCGTGGCAGAGATCCAGCGCGAGCGCTTCGTCGATCCGCGCTCGGGCTACCTCGTGCAGTCGGTCGACGTGGCGACGGGCGAGCCCCGCGATGCACCACGCGGATCGGGCACGGCGCTCGCCGCGTACTTCTGGTCGTTCGCGGACGAGGCGCTCGCGCGCGAGCTCGCGCGCGCGGTCATCGAAGGAGGCCGCGAGGATCTGCTCGGTTTCTCGGCGATCCGCGAGCACCCGCTCGGCGTGGAAGGCAGCGGCGACATCGACTCGGGGCCCGTGGTCCTCGGCGTGTCGGTGTCGGCCACGGGCTTCGCGATGGCGAGCGCGCGCCTGCTCCACGACGACGACGCGTTCGTCGGGCTGCACCGCACGGCGTCTCTCTTCGGCGTGCCCGTCGCGCGCGGCGAGACCACGCGCTTCCTCAGCGGCGGCCCGCTCGGCAACGCCATCCTGCTCGCGATGATGACGGCGAGGGCGTCGTGAAGGAGCGCCCCCAGGGAGAACCTCAGCGCACGGCGCGTGTGCTCGCGTGGACGACGCTCGCGGTCGCGTCGTGCGCGGTGCTGCACGACCTGCTCGCGGTCGTGCTCGATCGCCTCGATCTGATCCCGCGCCTCCTGTCGCCGAGCGGCCTCGACGTGATCCTCGCGCTGCTGTCGGCGCTCGTGCTCTTCGTGCTGCGTCTGTCGCTGCTCACGCTCGGCCCCGCGATCCTGCTCGCGCTGCTCGGCGCATGGCTGACGACGCTCGCGCTCCGGAGGCCCGCGGGCTGAGTTGGCCTGGGTCGAAACCCAGTGGACGGGTCGCGCGGGCGGGGGCCTCCGCTCCGCGTGTCGTCTCCGCGCCGACGCTGCGCTGCGACCCCCGCCCGCGCGCCCCTCGCGGTGTCTTTCTCCTCAGCGTCTCTGCGTGCGCGCAGGCTTGTCGAACCACGAGTCCTCGAGCCCCTCGAAGGTCGGCCCGATCTCGGCCTCCGGCGCATGAAGCGCGGCCTGCACCATCTCGACGGTGAGCGCCTGCCCCTTCACGGGCTTGTCGAACCACGAGTCGTCCAGCATGTCGTCGTCGTGCATGCGGAGTTCGATGCACGACCCCGTTCCCACATTCGCTAGCGCCTGCCTGTGACTGACTGCGCCGGGTAAGAGCAGCCGAAGCACGAGCCCATGTACGTGGCGGTGAACGTCGCTGTCCACGTGTTGTCGTCCGTGTACGACCCCGACAAGCGGTAGGTCTCGTTGCAGCTGCCCGGCGCGAGGCAGGAGACGTCGAACGTGCGGCTCGTTCTCGCGGAGGCGCCTTGCATGCTGCAAGGCAATCCTGGCGATCCGGTTCCGGAGTTGAGGACCGACAACGTCGTTCCGTTGTCCACGAACTGAAGGGTCCCGAGGTTGAAACCCACGAGCCCGAACGCACACGAATAGGCCGGCGGAGGCGTGACCGTGTAGGTCCCGCTCGGGTCGAAGGGCCGCGTGCACATCGACGTATCGAAGCTCGAGCAGCCTACGCCGCATCGGAGCGAGCCGCCGGTGAAGCCGCCGGGGATGGTCGTGCAGGACGAGCCTCCGAGGTTCGTGCCGTCGCACGACTCGCCCGCGTCGATTGTGCCGTTGCCGCAGCGCGTGCAGCTCGACGTGTCCCAGCCACAGCTGCCGTTGCAGCGCAGCGTGCCGCCGGGCGCGAAGCCCATGCCGATCGAGCTGCACGTGCTGCCGCCGAGCATCGCGCCGTCGCACTGCTCGCCTGCGTCGATCGCGCCGTTGCCGCAGCGGCTGCAGCTGGACGTGTCGTAGACGCAGCCCGCCGCGCAGCGCAGCGTGCCGCTCGAGAAGCCCATCCCGAGGCTCGTACAGCTCGCGCCACCGAGGTCCACGCCATCGCACGCCTCGCCCATGTTGCGCGTGCCGTTGCCGCAGTTGCTGCACGTGCTCGTGTCGAAGCCCGAGCAGTCGCCGCGACAGAGCGCGGTGCCCGCGAAGAAGCCGAACGTGCTGCACGCGCGCGAGCTCCCCGCGCAGCAGGTGAAGCCGTCGTCACACGTGGCGTCGCAGTCGTCGTCCACGCCGTTGCAGGTCTCGGCCGGCGGCGCGCACGTGCCATCGAGCGTGCAGCCCGGAAGGCACGCGCGTGATCCCATCGACCCGCAGCTCGTCGTGCACGACGAGCTCATGCCCACACGACACGCGAAGCCATCGTCGATCGTGGCGTCGCAGTCGTCGTCCACGTCGTTGCAGCTCTCGGCGGGCGGCACGCAGCTCGCGGTTCCGTCGGGTGCGCACGCCGTGGTGCCCGTCGATCCGCAGCCCGTCGTGCACGGCGTGCCCACCACGCAACAGGCCTCGTCGCGCATGCCGTCGCAGTCGTCGTCGACGCCGTTGCAGATCTCGGCGGGCGCCATGCACGGGCCCGCGGATCCGTCGGGCGTGCAGGTCGTCGTGCCCGTGGTGCTGCACGTCGTCGCGCACGGAAGGCCCGCCTCACAGCAGCCGTCGTCCGCCTCGCCGTCGCAGTCCTGATCGATGTCGTCGCCGCACAGATCGGGCGCGCTCGGGCTCACGGTGTCGTCGCCGTCGTCGCAGTCCTCACCGCCGCACGCGTCGTCGACAAACGAGTCTCCATCCACGTCGAGCGGCAGGTGCACGCAGCCGTCGTCGGCGTCGCACGCATCCGTCGTGCACGCGTCACCGTCGTCGCAGTCGAGCGCCGACACGAAGGCGCAGCCGAACTCGGGCTCGCAGCGCCACACGGCCGCGCACGCGTTCTCCGACGAGCAGTCCTCGTCCATCGTGCAGCTCGTCGGCGGTGTGGGGATGCAGCCCACGGCGCCGAGACAGATCTCGCCCGCGCTGCACAACGAGCTCTCGGGGACGTGCTCGCAGAACGTGCGATCGCGGCAGCGATCGAGGGTGCACGAGAACGCATCGCGACACTCCGCGTCCGTCGTGCACGGCTGCGGCGCGGGCACGCAGCCCAGCGCCTCGTCGCACACGAGCGAGCCGATGCAGCAGTCGGTGCAGGGCTCGTGCGTGCACGCGCCCTCGTCGCAGTGATCGATCGTGCACGCGAGGCGATCGGCGCAGTCGAGGTCGCGCGTGCACGTGCCCGGCCGCGGCCCCGTGTCGCCGAGCTGCACGTCGAGGTTCAACGTCGCGTCGGTCGTCCCCTCGCGGACCGCACAGCCTCCGACCACGACGGATCCCACAAACGCCACGGATCCCACGAGCACCACCGCACGAAGCAAGCCGACGCGCATCCCTTCAGGCTACAGGCAACCGTGCACTGCCTCCAAGACCGCGCCAGGCGCGCAGCGCCGAGCCAAGGAGCGAAGCGACCGCGCCCGTTCCGCCCCGTTCTCGCGACGCTCGCTCAGCTCATGTCGGGCCCGACACCCTCGATGAGGCACTCGTCGGGCACGTCGAACGCGAGCGGATAGAGGAAGCCTTCGGGCTGGTAGCTCATGGGCAGCGGGTCGCCGTCGAGATCGAGATCCCCGCCCGTCGCGTCCCACTCCTCCCACACGCGCTGGTTCCACGCGGCGGCCGTCGCGAGCTGCGTGACCCACGTCCCCGCGTCGTCGGATGGCGTGATGCCCTCGGGCAGGATCAGCGACAGCACACGACGACGCGCCTCCCGCACCCACGTCGCGTCGTAGACAGCGACGTTGAGCTCACCCTCGTACACGACACCGCGGTTGTTCTTGTTGCAGGAGCCCACGGACAAGAACACGTCATCGACGATCAAGAGCTTGGAGTGCACGTCCATGTCGACGAAGCGCGACTCGGTCTCCTGGAAGCCGAAGACCTCTTCGGTGTCGAAGCTGCGGAGCTGGAACGTGTGGAAGCGCGTCGGGAAGCGCGTGCCGAGCTCCTGCGTCGTGCGGTAGGTCCACTCGCAGCCCGGATCGGTGAGCTCGTTGATGGGCTTGGTGATCACCACGAGCTCGAGCGCTGGCACCGCCGTCATGCGATCGGTGATCGCCTCGAGGAACATCGGCATGCGGAAGTACTGGTCCTCGATGAAGATGTACTGCTCCGCGTTCTCGATCGCGTTGAGCCACGTCTCGGCGATCGCGTTCTCGCGGAACGGCTCGGGCAGCGTCGCGGTGACCTGCGCCTGCACGCCGTCGGCGAACGAGGGCTGATCGCGGATCACCTCGTAGTCGGACGCGTTCTCCGAGTATTCGACACGCTCCTCGCGCTGGTGCGCCCAGCGCTCGTGGAAGATCTCCTCCGCGTCTTGTGCGATCGGGCCCTCGATGCGCGTCATGTAGTCCTTGCGCGGGCCCGTGTCTGGCATCGCATCGTGCGCGGCGACGTCCATGCGCTCGCTCGTCGTCGCGTCGAGCGCCATGCGGCGTGGCTCGAAGACGAGGTGCGCGTCGGTGTCCCAGTCCACTGGCCGGAGGTTCATGCCGCCGATGAACGCGACCGTTCCGTCGATCACCATGAACTTCTGGTGGTAGCTCGCGTGATCGACGTCGAGGCTGATGGGCCAGTCGGTGAGGTCGACGAAGCGGGACTCGACGGTGGACGGGATCGGCAGCTCGGCGTCGAACGTGCGGCTCGCGGTGTCGGCCGAGGTGGCGCGCACACGATCGAGGAACGAGAACGGCGCGACCTCGAACGTGAACGTGCCGCTCGTCTCGTTCGCCTGCCCCATGAATTCGAAGCCATCGCCCGCGCTCGCGCCCCGCGCACGCACCGACGCGTCGCTCGAGAGCCACGAGAGGCTTCCGTCTTGATCGACGAACTGCCCGACGAGCACGCGCTTGTCCGGGAAGATGTCGTCGAGGATCCCGAGGATCGTGTTGGCCTGGCGATCGGCCATCGTGCTCGTCACGTGCGTGTCCTCGTCCCGCACGAGCTCGAACGTGGAGTCCCACCACCACGTGGCGGCATGCACACGATCGGTCGCCATCAAGAGGTCCTCGGCGACCTGCCCCCACGCCTCTTGTCCGCTCGTCATGAGCCGCACGTGGTTGCCGCGACGCGCGGGCCTTCCCTGCGCGGAGAACCAGCGATGACGAAGGCCCGTGAAGATCGCGTGCACCGGCAGCGTGCGACCCGCGGTGAGGCGGACGTCGTGCGCGACCGACAGCCCCGCGAGCTCCGTCCCGTCACCACGTCGCACCACCACGGCGTCGAGATCGGTCGAGCCGTCGAAGGTGATCGCGAAGTCGAGATCCTCGTGCGCCTCGAGCGACACGCGCACCTCGTACGTCGCGGCCTCCACCACGGGGAACGACACGATGGGCCAGCCGCTCGTCGCGACGGCCGCGCCATCGCGCGTCACCGTCAGCGTGGTGCCGGTCGGCAGGGGCTGCGCCCAGAGATCGAGCGCGTGGATCTCGATCACAGCGTTGGTCGCAGGCGGCAGCGGCGCGTCGGGCGAGACGAACGCATCGGGCAACCGCCCCCCATCGACGCCCGGAGGAATGGGCGCATCGGCGCCGAGCACGCCAGCGTCTTCGTCGCCCGTCATCATCATCGCGCCATCACAGCCAGACGCGAGCACGAGCGAGGAGCCGATCACCAGGGACGCGACGAGATCACGAGACGACATCCCACGACGGTACATCGACCATGCCGAGCGCGGATCGAGATCGTCCCCGCGACGTCAACACGCACGCTGGAACGCGACGAGCGCGATCAGGATCGCGAGCAGCGCCCAGCCGAGGCTGAGCGTCGACTTCGGCGGCGCTCGGTGCTCCGCGCCCGAAGGATCTTCCCCACGAGGGCTCGACGGAACCGGGCCGCGAGCGTGGGCGCGGGGCTCGCCAGATCGCGAAAGACTTGTGGGCCATCGTCGTTGCCGCCTCGTCGAAGCGCATGGATGGCCTCTGCGCTCGCCTCGGGTGTCGCGGCCCGCAGCGCACGTGCGAGGCCGGCTCGGTACGCGCGAGGCACGTGCGTCGGCAGCGTCATCAGCTCCCGCAGACCGGACTCGATGGCCGCGAGATCCTCCGCGCCGCGCCGCTCGTCTCCCGTCCTCTCGAGGCTCACGAGCCCGGAGGCGAGGAGCTCGAACATCCACTGGGCCGTCTCGAGCGCGTCGTGCTCGATCGCGATCGCGATCACGTCGAGCCACGCGTCGCGCGCCAGCCCGCGGCCTCGATACGCCGCACGCGCGCTCTCCTCGACAGCCGCCTCGAGGCGGGCTCGAGCCTCGGCCTGTCGTCCTCGTGCGAGATCGACGCCTGCCGCCAGAACTGGACTCTCGCTCGCGAGCGCGTCCAACGCAGCGGTGTCGAACGATGCCGGGTAGATTCGTGCCTGCTCGATCACGAGATCGCGCGCGCCACGCTGCACGCCGAGCGCGAGCTGTCGCTGTGCCGCGTCGTGCTCGCCGATCGTCAGGTAGTGCAGATAGAGGAGCCAGCGGATCTCGGACAGATCGGGCTGCTCCTCCACCGCGCGCACCAGGATCGCGAGCCGACCGTCTGCGTCGACTGCCTTCGCCAGCGCAGCTCGGATCGCTCGGACACGTGCCGTGTCCTCACGCCCCGCGGTCTCGTCGCTCGCCTCCATGCACCGTCAGCATAGACGCGATCACTCGCGACGCGTGATCGTGAAGCTGCCGAGCAGCTCGGAGAAGAACGCATCGAGCACGAGGTAGTACGTGCCCGCCGTGCTCGCCGTGTAGCGCAGCGTCTCCGTCTCGCCGCTTCCCGTCGCCTCGGCGCCCGCGACGCAGCGCGTGGAGGTCCTCGTGCAGATCGCGCTCGGGCCCTCGCCTGTGTCCGGCCCGTGGAGCGCGAGCGAGACGTCGAAGTCCGCCCGCGCGCTCACGTCGAGCGTGGCGCCTGCCGCGAGCGTGACGGCGTAGACCACGTCGGGCGCGTCCTCCTCCACCGCGATGCAGCCGCCGCCGTCGCGTACGTGCGTGTAGTCGTCGCGCGCGCCGCGCGTCGTGCCAGTGGTGGTGCCCATCGCCAGCGGAACCGACGTCGCGCACGTGTCGTTCGCGGGGATCGTCGCGCACGCGCCGTCGAACACGCAGCGCTCGCCCACCTCGCAGCCGCGCTCCGCGAGCGTCGTGTCGAGGCAGTCCGGATCGGGCGCGCCGCAGTCGCAGTCGCACGTCGTGCCGTCCTCGTAGCGCGCGCCCTCGCACGTCCAGGTCGCTGGGAAGCGCGGCGTGCAGAGGCCGAAGGCGTCGTCGGTGCCTTGGTGGAAGCCGAGCGTGAAGCAGTGCTCGGACGTCGCGGCGTCGCAGTCCGCGTCGACCGAGCACACGGGACGACAGCGCCGATCGTTGCGATCGAACACGTCGCAGTAGCCGCGCGAGAAGCCCATCGTGTCGATGCCGCAGTGCGCAGCGCCCTCCGCGCACGTCCCGCCGAGCGGTGTCGTGCGATCGATCCGCGTCGGGTCGGGCTCACAGAGATCCCCGCTGAAGTCGTCGACGCACACGCCACCGCGCGGGCACGCGGTGCCTGCGTCGCGATCACATCGATCGACGCAGATCCCTTCGGCGAACCAGCCGCCCGTGAAGCCACCGATGCAGTCTTGCGCGGGCATGCATCGCGCGACGGGCAGGCTCGGATCGAGACAGTCCTCGTCGAGCGGTCCGCAGCGACAGTCGCAGCGCTCCCCATCGCCGTAGGCCTCGGGATCGCACTCCCACTCGGGCGGCGGAAACGAGCGATCGATCGTGTAGTCCGCGAGCTCGATGCACCCACCACCCGGCACGGGCACCGTGTGGAGATCGTCGCCCTCGAACGTGACCTCGATCAGGCGCACGCCCACCATCGACAGGCTCAGGTGTCGCTCGAACGGATCACGCTCGAACGTGATCGATCCCGCGTCGGCGAAGTACGCGTGCTCGAGCGTGGTGCCATAGAGCGCCATCACGCAGTGCGCACAGCTGCCGTAGCTCGCGTCGGGACCGGTGCCGAGCGGGAACGTGCCCACGTAGGTCGCGTCGCCGTAGCGGTTCATCTCGAGGTAGAGGTCGAACGCGCGCCCGCCGATCTCGGGCTGGATGCGCGCGCGGTAGCGCACCGACACGTCGTCGGCGTTGTCGATGGTCATGGGCTGGAGGCTCGCCTGCACACAGCGGCTGCTGCGCGCATCGGGCGCGTCGGCCAGCGCGCTCGCGTCGAGCTCGACGCGAGCGTCGAGCCCGCCGTCGCTCTGGGAGGCGGAGGGGCCGCATCCTCCAGCGCAGAGGAGCGCGAGCGCCAGGAACCACGAGCGGTCGAAGGATGAGGCGGAGTCCATCGCCACACCGTGGCTCCGACTCGCCCGATCCATCACGCGTACGCCCCGCGTGCGCCTCATCACCCGCGCGTGGCACCTCGTATGCACACACTCGCAGCACCCACACGCATGGCACACATCGACCCCCGCACGCTCCTCCTCGCCTCCGTCTGCGCACTGACCGGCTGCACGTGCGGCGAGCCACCCCCGATGGCGGATGCCGGAGCCGACGCGGTCTCACCCACCGATGCGTTCCTCTCGCCCGACGCGTTCGCAGCGGACGACGCACCGAGTCGCGACGATGCGCGCTCGGATGGAGGGACTGATGCGGCCGCCGACGCAGGCACGACCTGGCTCGCCTGCGAGGGCCGTCCGCTGCACGCCGGTGCGCTGCCGTGCGTCGATGTCGCGTGTGGCGTGCTCGAGACGCTCGAGATCGATCCGCCGCACTCGCGCAACGATCGCCCCGACGTCGCGCTCGACGCCGAGGCACATGCCCTCGTCTCGTACACGATCGCCGAGGGCGGCTACCACGCCTACCTCGCGCGACGCAGCGGCGACTCGTTCGTCTCCGCGCGCGCAGGCACCGCTGCCGTGCTCGCGATCGCCACGGGGACCGATGGCTGCGGCTACGCGTTCCTCAACGACGGAGCGTTCGGCTCGGGCCTCTACCGCATCGAGGGCGACGCGTTCGTGTCCACGTTCGTGCGCGGCGAGCGCATGGTGGCTGGTGGTCGACTGCTCCTCGCGCCCGACGGCACGCTCCACACGATCGGCTACGACGAGTCGAGCTACGACGGCTTCCGCGCCCGCTTCGATGGCAGCTACGTGGAGACGTCGATCGACGACACCGAGGGCTCGTTCGTGGGGCCTGGCGCGATCGCGCTGCGTCCCGACGGCTCGCCGCAGACGGCGTACTTCGCGGGTACGGCGGAAGGCTCGGTGCTGATGACGCAGGTGGGCGAGGAGGCCCCCATCCGCGTCGGCGTGCTCGACGTGGGCACGGGCAGCGCGCCAGGGTCGACGGCGATCGCAGTCGGCGGCGACGGACGCGCCCACGTGCTCTACGAGACCACCACGGGCAGCGTCGGTCTCGCCTCGTCGGGTGATCCATGGACGTCGCGCACGCTCTTCGCGAGCGAGCCCGCCCCCGAGTGTCCGCCGCCCGAGGTGGAGGGTGCGTCGTGCACCACGCGCGACGTGCGCTGGGCGGGGCTCGGCCTCGTCGCCGCCGTCGACGGCGACGCGCTGGGCGTCGTGTCGCGTAACCAGTCGGATGTGGTCTCCAAGGTCGTCTGCGGCGGTGGCATCGGCATCGACCCGCCGCCCGGCCCGCCGCCGCTCTGTCACTACGAGGAGCAGTCGCGCACCAGCGCCAGCGCGCTCCACGCGGTCAGCATCCGCGCTGGGACCGTGACGACGGAGGTGATCACGACCGAAGGCGGTGGCCGCGTCGGCACGATCAGGCTCGGGCCCGACGGCACGCTGCACGTCGTCACGTACGACCTCACCACGGCGGTGCGCTACACGGCGGTCGCGCCGCTGGACTGAGTTGGCCTGAGTTGTCTGGGTCGAGGGACCTCTGGCCCCTCGAGCTCCCCGTCGCTCGCCTCGTCGCTGCGCTCCTCGACTCGACTCCTGCTCCAGGGGGAGCTGCGCTCCCCCGCCGCAAGGCGCCCCCGATTCTTTTCTCGGTCTCTGAGTTGTCTGGGTCGAGGGACCTCTGGCCCCTCGAGCTCCCCGTCGCTCGCCTCGTCGCTGCGCTCCTCGACTCGACTCCTGCTCCAGGGGGAGCTGCGCCCCGCCGCAAGGCGCCCCCGATTCTTTCTCGGTCGTGAGTCGATTGTTTCTCGCTCCCTGACCTCACGGCCAGTGGGCGCGGGCGAAGGCGAGGAACGTCGTCCAGTCGTCGTGGGTGAGCGCGTGATCGCCGGGCCTCACGCGCCAGGCGAGGTTGCCTTCGAGCGCGTGCGTTCCATCGGGTGAGCGCACGATGCCCGTCGCGCCATGGAGCGCCCACGCCGGCTCCGCGAGCTCCACCGCCTGCACAGCGCTCGTGGGCTCCGCGCGCAGATCCTCGGATCCGTCGGTCACGAGCACCAGGCGGGGCGCAGACATCGCGATCAGCATGTGCTGATCGATCGGCAGGCGCGTCTCTTCGTCCGCGAACGTCGGGTACACGTCGTCGAACCACGTGGGGAAGATCGTGTTGATCGCGAAGACGCTCTCCGAGCCCGGCGCATCGACGTGCGTCAGCGCCGCGCCGCCCGTGCCTGACTGGTGCGCGATCACCATCGCGATGCGCGGATCGCGCGCGCCCGCGAGCAGCGCCATCTTGCCGCGGCGCGAGTGACCGACCACGGCGATGCGACTCGGATCCACGAGCCGGCTCGGAACGAGGAAGTCCACGACGCGCGAGACACCCCACGCCCACGCCGCGAGCCTCCCCCAGCGGAGGCGCGGATCACGCGCTTCGTCGATCAGCTCGAGGTGGATGCCATCGCCGAAGTCGTCGCCCGCGCCGTCGGGATCGAGCTCGCTCTCGTGGAACGCAGCGAACGCGAAGCCCGCCCTCGTGATCGCCTCGATCGGCCACTGCGAGGCGCGCACGCCCCGCGTGTCGTCGAGCACGTCGCCGCAGTCCTCGCCGAACCACGCGGTGGTGCCGCGGATGCGTGCATCGGTGGACACCTCTTGGTTGCCGCAGCGGTTGGGCGCCACGAACACCGGCGGTGACTCCACGCCGACCGGGAGAAAGAGCGAGACGTGGATGCGCGTGGCGAGCCCGGCGAGCGTGATCTCGTGCTCTTCGTAGGCGGCCACGCCAGGCAGGAAGTCCGGCTCCGAGAGGAGACGCGTCGAGCTCACAGCGATCGGACGATCGGGCGTGTATCCGTAGAGATAGAAGGAGAAGAGCTCGAGCAGCTCCTCGCGCCGCCAGCCCTGCCAGTCCTCTTCGGTCTCGACAGTGCGTGTTCCGTCGAAGGACTCGAAGAGCGCAGGGATCTCGGTGCGCTCGGGGAGCTCGTCCACGGTGGGGAACGGCTCGAGCGGGGGCGGCACGCGGTACGCATCGGGCGTGGGCCCAGCGTCGTGGCACCCCCCACAGGGGTCGACGTAGCACCCGAGCAGGCTCATCGCCGACAGCGTGATGGCGAGCGCGCGCTTCATCGTGTCGAGTCTACACGCACCGACTCGGCGCCCACGCGCGCGGGAAGATCGAGCTCCGGCCAGTCACGCGCCCCGCCGCCGCCGGCGACGTGCGCGGCGTAGAGGTAGTGCGCGTAGCTGCCGGTCACACGACGGATGTAGTTGCGTGTCTGGAGGAACGGGATGTCCTCGACCATCCGATCGAGCTCGCGGCCCGTGGGGCCGCCATCGCGCCGTGCACGCGCGAGCCACTCGCGCACGCGGTGCTCGCCCGCGTTGTAGGCCGCGAACGCGAGCGGGATGCCGACCTCGTCGATCAGATCGCGCAGGTACATCGCGCCGAAGCGCACGTTGTGCTCGGCGCGGTAGAGCAGCTCACGGCCGAAGGGCACCCCCGCGCGCGTCGCGAAGCGCTGCGCTGTGTCGGGCAAGAGCTGCATGAGGCCGATCGCGTCCGCGTAGCTCACGACGCGCTCGTCGAACGCGCTCTCCTGGCGCATCACCGCGTAGATCACCTCGGGAGGAACGCGGCTGTTGCGCGACGCATCCTCGACAGCGCTCGCGAACGGGCGCGGATACGCGGCACGCCAAACCCACGCGGCCTCGCGCGTGGGCGCCTTCCCGAGCATCGGGCTCAGGCCCGTGAGGCGGTACGCACGGCTCGCATCACCGAGCGCGGTGAAGCGCTCGACGAGGCCGCGACGAGACGCAGGCGTCCACCCGCGCGTGCGCTCGGCTGCGCGCAGCAGCGACGAGGCCTCGTCGTCGAAGCCCAGGCTCGCGTAGAAGGTCACGAGCGGCGGCTCGGCCAGCGGCGCGAACATGGCCTCGGCGGGCGCATCGTCGGGCACGGGCGCGCCTGGATCCTCGTCGTGCTCACGCAGGCGTCGCGCGGCCCAGAGCGCATACCAGCCCAGCGGATCGGCCACGATCGCGGCGCGCAGCGCACGCTCGCCGCGGGCGGCGTCGTTCGCACCGTACGCCGCGCGGCCTTCCCAGTAGAGCGCGCGGCCCCGATCCATCGAGCCCTCGGCGCCCGTCCCCCACGCGCGAAATCGATCGGCCGCCGCCGCGAAGCGACCTCCATCGAAGTCGAGCATGCCGAGGTACCACTCGGCCTCGCGACGAAGCCCCGCCGATCGACGACCGCGTGGGCTGCGCACGAACGTCTCGAGCGCTCGACGCCCCTCGCGCGGCTGCCCACCGCGCAAGAGCGTCGCGCCGATCAACCACTCGGCCTCCGCGGCCGAGGCATGCGAGGGCTCGTCGCGAACGAACGTGCGCAGGGCCCGCAGCGCCTCGCGCTCGCGATCGGCACGAAGGAGCGCGCGCGCCGCGAGGAACCGATGACGCGCGTTGCCGTTCACCTGCGCGGACTCGGCGAGGAGGCTCGCCGCCTCGGCGTAGCCCCCGCGTCCTTCGTAGAGCGCGGTGCCTCGCGCGCTCAACCACGCGCCCAGGCCCGCTTCGCCGTCGGCGGGACGCGGGATCGGATCGAGCTCCGTGATCGCGCGTCGTCCTTGGTGCGCGGCGAGGAGACGCGTCGCGCGTCGCATGCGCTCGTCTGCGGTCCATCCCACCCGCGGTGCCCCGAGCCACGACGCGAGCATCGCCTCGGTGCGCTCGGCGTCGGGATGCGCGGGCCGATCGATCAAGAGCGCGCGCAGCTCACCGCTCGCGCGATCACGCTCTCCCGCCGCGCGTGACAGCTCGGCCTGCATCACGCGGAGCGAGAACGTGTCGACGTCGGCGGGATCGTCGCGCACCAACGGCGCCGACAGCTCGCTCGCGCGTGCACGATCCCCTCGCATCGCCGCAGCCTCGGCCCGCAGCGCACGCACCCGCGTCGGAGGTGCCGTGATGCTCGCGAGCTCCGTCTCGGCCTCGTCCGCACGACCGAGGAAGAGCAGCGCACGGCCCCGCGTCTCGGCGGCCCACGCGTGCAAGGGCGCGGGCAGCACCTCGCGGAAGCGCGCGAGGTCACGCGCGACCTCGTCGTGTCGATCGAGCGCCTCGGCCAGGCGCACGCGCGCGACGATCACGTCCGCGCGCCGACGCACGTCCTCGGGCATCGCATCGATCGCAGCGATGGCCGACGCTTCGTCACCTCGACGCACGCTCGCCGCGATCGCGCCGCGGACCGTGTCGCTCTGCGTGAAGAACGCGAGCTCGTCCTGCGCGCGCGCCGTGCTCGTGAAGGTCGCGACGAACAGGAGCGCTAGTACGAGAAGCGCCGGATGGAGACGTTCATCAAGAGGCCCACGCAGATCATCGACGTGAGCACGCTCGAGCCGCCGTAGCTGAACAGCGGCAGCGTCACACCGACCACGGGGAGCAGCGCGCAGACCATCCCGATGTTGATCACCGAGTGCCAGAAGAAGAACGCCGCGACCCCGACGGCCGTCACGGCGCCGAAGCGATCCTTCGCGGTCGATGCGATGCGTAGGCTCCACAGGATGAGGAAGACGTAGAGTCCGAGCAGGAGCAACATTCCGACGAAGCCCTGTTCTTCCGCCCACACGGCGATGGGGAAGTCGGAGTGCGTGTCGGGCACGAAGCGGTGCTGGTTCTGCGTGCCCTGCATGAACCCCTTGCCCCACGTGCCGCCCGAGCCGATCGCCACCATGGACTGGTACACCTGCCAGGCGTCGCCGCTGACGTCGATCTCCTCGCCGATCACCATCGACCACCACGTGTCGATGCGGCCTCGCTGGTAGCGCTCGAGGCCCACCACGTAGATGATCGGCGCCGCGAGCACGAACGCCATCACGAGCGTGAAGAGCGAGCGTTTCTTCAGGTTCGTGAGGACCATGATCGACGCGAAGATGAACGCGCAGAGGAGGGCCGTGCCGAGGTCGGGCTGGAGCAGGATGAGCGACATCGGCCCGATGAGGATGAGCGCGGGCACCACGAGGTCCTGGAGCGTGCGCCCCTCGGTCTTCGGATCGTTGTGGAGGTGCTTGGCGAGCGCGACGATCAGGATCGGCTTCGCGAGCTCCGAGGGCTGGAGCGAGAAGCCTCCGATGTAGATCCATCGCTGGCTGCCGCGCACCTCGGGCGCGAGCAGGAAGACCAAGAGCAAGAGCACGATGCCCGCGCCGTACGCGAACCACGCGAAGCGCTCGTAGTGTCGGTAGTCGATGGCGGCCACGAGCACAGCGACGCCCGCGCCGATCGTGAGCCAGTAGATCTGCTGGATGTAGAGCTGACCGAGCTCGTCGGGGTTCGCGCTCGTCGCGGAGTAGAGGTTCGTGACGCCGATCACGGCGATCGAAGCGACCGTCACGAAGAGCGGCCAGTCGAACTGATCGCGGAGGCCCTTGCCGATCGTGACCACGGCTCAGTGCCCTCGGCCCGCACGCGAGCGCGGTCGGTCCGCGTCCGCGTCGCCGGTGTCGCGCGGGCGCGGTGTGTACGTGGGCCCCAGGTACTCCTGGAGGATCTGGATCGCCACCGGCGCTGCGTAGCGACCGCCGGAGCCGCCGTGCTCGATCATCACGATGATCGCGACCTCGGGATCTTCCACCGGCGCGAAGCCCGCGAACCACGCGTGGGCGCGGTTGCGGTACTCCGCGCGCGCGGCGTCTTCTTCGGAGAGGCGCGCACGCTGGTAGACCTGCGCGGTGCCCGTCTTGCCCGCGATGGGCACGCCGTCGGCGATGCGCACGGCGTACGCGGTGCCGAGCGGGTCGTTCACCACGCCCGAGAAGCTGTCGATGAGGAACGCGAGGTTCTCACGCGACACGTGCACACGACGACGCACGCGCGGCTCGAGCTCCTCGATCACCGTGCCGTCCGGCGCGCTGATGCGCTCGACGATCTGAGGCACGTAGAGCGTCCCGCCGTTCGCGAGCGCCGCATACGCCATGGCCATCTGGATGATCGTGACCTTCGTGTCGCCCTGACCGATCGCCGTGTTGAGCGCGAAGCCGCCGCGCCACGCGATGTCGTGCGCGTCGTACCAGGAGCGCGTGGGGATGAAGCCCGGCGACTCCGTGTTGATGCCGATGCCGGTGCGACGACCGAGGCCGAAGTCCTGCGCCACGCGCGCGATGCGATCGAGGCCCACCCGCTCGGCGAGCGAGTAGAAGTAGACGTTGCACGACTGCATCATCGCCTGACGCATGTCGACCTCGCCGTGGCCGCTCCGCACGTTGCACGGGAAGTCGCGACCGCCGAAGCGGTAGCTGCCGTTGCACCGCACGCGCTCGTGCGGATCGATCAGGTGATCCTCGAGCCCCGCGATGGCGCTGAACGGCTTGAACACCGAGCCGGGGAAGAACGCGTCGTAGATCGACTTGTCGATCAGCGGGCGGAACGGATCGTCGCGCAGCGTCGCGTACTCCTCGCGCGAGAGGCCCGCGGTGAACGCGTCGAGCTCGTAGCTCGGCTTCGAGAGGAGCGCGCGCACCGCGCCCGTGCGCACGTCGACGACGGCCACCGCGCCCGACGGATGACCGCGCATCGCACGCTCGACGATGCGCATGAGATCCATGTCGAGCGTGAGCGAGATGTCGCGACCCGGCACCGGCTCGATGACGTCGGGCTGCTCGTCGCCCCGCTCGCTGCGCGCGAGATCGGCGTCGACGAGGATGCGTCGCGAGCCGCGTCGACCGCGGAGGAGGTTCTCCCACGCGCGCTCGATGCCGGTGCGCCCGATGCGATCACCAAGGCGGTAGCCCGCGGGCCGCAGCTCCGCGAGCTCGTCGCCGCGGAGCTCGTTGAGGTAGCCGATCGCGTGCGAGCCCAGCGCTCGGTAGGGGTACGTGCGCACGGGCGTGGCCACGACCTCCACCGCGGTGACCTCACGACGGCCCTCCGTGTGCGTGAGGTCGGTCGAGTGCGTCTGGATCGCGGCGAGCTGCTCGCGCGTGATGTCGGTGAAGAAGCGGATCTGGTGGTTGTGTCGGCGCTCGGGCACCGCAGCGAGGCGCTCCGTCAACGAGCGTCTGCCCTCGGCGTCGAGGCCCATCAGCGTCGAGAGGGTCTCGACGTCGCCCTCGGCCAGCCGCGCCGGGGTGAGGAAGACGTCGTACGACGGACGGTTCGTCGCGATCACGTGGCCGTGCGTGTCCCGCACGATGCCGCGCGTGGCAGGCAGGCCGATCGTGCGCGTGATGTTCTCGCGCGCGACCTCGCCGTAGTGATCTCGATCGAGCAGCTGGAGCTGCATCATGCGGATGACGACGATGCCGAAGACGATCGAGACCGCGAGCGCCATCCACTTGTAGCGCTTGCGGAACTCGCCGACCTCGCGGCGCTGCGAGAGCAGGCTCATCGCTCAGCTCTCGGTCGCGGCGCGACGCGTGCGCACGGTGAAGGTGTCGGCGCGACGCGTGGCCGCGTACACCAGCGGCGAGAGGACACCCGTGGCGAGGCCGGTGGCGACGAGCAGCGTGGCGAGCTCGGTCGCACGCCCGACCAGCGGTGCGTCCTCGCCCCAGAGCATCGTGGTGATGGTGCCGAGCACACCGAGCGGCGGCATGACGAGCGGGAAGGCCTCGGGCTCTTCGAAGATCGCGCAGAGCGCGAGCATCGCGCCGGCGGCGATCATCGCGATGCCGGTGGTCGCGACGACCTGGAAGGGCACGCCGCGGAGGAACAAGCGAAGGCCCGCGACGCGCGTGAGAAGGAATGCGGCGACGAAGATGAAGGTGTCGAGACCGAGCGGGGCGCCCGTCACTTCGTCGGCGAGGACGCCGATGCCGAACGCGAGCGCGGCGCCGCGCCCGAGCGTCACGTCGGGGGTGACGCCGAGGTAGAGCACCATCGGCAAGAGGAGGTTCGGCACGAACGGGTGCAGCGACACGAGCGCCGAGAGGCTCGACTGCACGATCAGCAGCACGAGCGCGAGCGCGACGAAGAGGACGTTCTTCAAGGCCGCCTCGCAGGAGGCTCGTCCGCCACGTCGGCCACGGTGTCGCCGAGCGCGCCCTCGGTGAGGATCAGCACCTCTTCGAGCCGCGAGAAGTCGACGGCGGGGCTGACCTCGACCTCTTGGTAGAGGCCGAAGTCCTCGCGCACGATGCGGGTCACGCGTCCGACGAGGATCGAGGGCGGAAAGCGCTGCCCCAGCCCGGACGTGTGCACGAGGTCGCCGACGCGCAGCGCGTCCTCGCGGCCGAGGTACTGGATGCGCGCCATGTAGCGCTCGTCCTCGCCCGTGCCGCGCAGCATGCCGCGCGCGCCCGTGCGCTGGACGATCACGTCCACCGCGGCGCGACGATCGACGATCAGCTGCACCTCGCAGGAGCGTCCGCTCGCGCGCTGCACGAGCCCGACGAGGCCCTGGCCCGAGAGCACGGGCATGCCCGCACGCACGCGATCACGCGAGCCTCGATCGATCTCGACGCGCGTGACGCGGAAGAAAGGCGGCGCGATGTCGCGCGAGATGACCTCGGCCGCGATGAGCTCACCGCCCACACGCTCGCGCAGCTGGAGCAACGATCGCAGGCGTCGGTTCTCGAGGCCCTCGTCGAGCAGCTGGTGACGCTCGGCCTCGAGGCGTGCGATGCGCGTCTCGAGGCGTGCGTTCTCCTCGCGGACCTCGACCAGGTACACGTAGTCGTCGAAGAACTGGGAGAACACGCGCGCGGCGGACGTCCCGCCCGACTGCACGCCGCTCAAGAGAGAGAGGATCTGCTGGTCGAGCCAGCTCTGTCGGCTCGGATCGCGGAGGCTCGCGTTCAAGACGAAGAACGGGATCGCGAGCAACGCGATCGCGATGGCGATCTCTCGGATGCGCTTGAACTGGCTCACGACGGGACCGAACCGCGGCGCGCGGGCCCGACATTCCGGCCGGCGCGAAGCGAGCAGCGATAGCGCACCCCGTGCCATGGGTCACGGGCGCCCCGTCCGCTGATACGATCCTCCCCGCGATGCGACCTCTCGTCCTCCTCGCCGTGGTGGGCCTCGCCGCGTGTGCCGCGAGACCCGCGGCGCCGATCGCGGACGAGACGGAGGGCGCCGAGGCGAGGCAGGTCACCGAAGCGGCGGTCGATCCGGTCCCGCCGCCGCGCGAGACCGAGGTCGCTGAGGTGAGCGTCGATGCTGGGACCGACGCGGGCGCCGCCGCGGCGATCGACACGGGCCCGCCCCCCGAGCCGCCGCGCGCACCTCGCACCGACCTGCCTGCGATCGGCACGGCGCTGCCGGCGCCCACCGCCGACGACACCGACGTCGACGGGGCGTGGAATTCGTTCCTCACCAACCATGCGCGCACCGACTGCTCGATCGACGTCCCGCTCACGTGGCTGCACGAGCGCTGTCGTGTGCTCCGCCCGCAGCGCGTCTCGAGCAGCGCGACGGACGCCTCGACGCTCCCACAGGCGTTCGATCTCGACGCATGCACGATGTTCGATGCGGGACCTGCACCTGCCGTCATCGAGCTCGAGCTCGAGCGCGCCGAGACGATCGATCTGCTCGTGATCGATCCAGGGCCTGCGTCGTCGGGTCCCTCTCGCCACGTGATCGAGACCCAGGATCGGCGCGGACGCTGGATCCCGCGCACGGTGCTCTTCGGCGGCTACTACGACTCGGTCCTCTACGCGCTCCGCTTCCCCGAGCCGATCACCACACGCCGCCTTCGCATCCGTACGATCGCGAGCCCGGGCTCGGTCGTGCACCGCGAGATCGTGCCCATCGCGTGCGAGGGCGAGGTGGCGATCCACGTCGAGGGCATCGCGCCCGAGCCCGAGCCCGTCCCGCCGACGATCGACTGGCACGATCCCGAGTACACGCACCAGCCAGGCCGCGGACGCTGCCGCAGCGACGCCGACTGCGCGCCTCAGTCTTGCTGCGGCGGGCGCATGTGCGGCCTGCGTCGCACAGCGCCCGACTGCGCTGGCGTCGGCTGCCCACAGAGCTGCGGCTCCCCGCTCGACTGCGGCCACGGCGCGTGCATCTGCCACGAAGGCATCTGCTCGCTCGCGACCACGTTCGACGCGGACGATCCGCGCGTGACCGGCGTCGCGCCCTGACGTCGAAAGGACAGCCATGTCGAGATCGTCGGTTCTGGTCCTCTGTCTGATGGCGGCGAGCCTCGGGTGCTCGGCGCCTGCGAGCACCTCGACGGAGAGCACCGGTGACCGACCACACGCCGAGCCCGTCGCGTCCGGTGCTGGCGGCGGCGGGCCCGTGGTCGTCGCGGGGCACATGGACGGCCCGTTCTACAGGGAAGAGGGCGCCCCCGATCCGCGCCACTGTTCCATCGACACGGAGTGTCTCGGCGACACGGTCACCGTCGCGAACGGCTGCTGCGTGGAGGACTCCACGCCGATCCCGCAGACATGGGCCTACCACACGTGGCTCTCGACCCACCGCATGACGCCAGCGTGCCTGTCGCTGAGATGCCCCATCCTCCCGCCCCAGATGCCGCCCGAGTGCGCCTTCCAGATGCGCTGCGTGGAAGGCCTCTGCCAGAATTCTTGTCCGTGACGGCTCACCGCGCGCGTCTCCTCGAGGTAGCCGCCTCGGGTACGCTCGCGCGATGCGATCGTCGATCCCCATCTGCGTGGCGATCACGTGCCTCACGGCATGCGGACCGACACGATCGACCGCGCCGCTCGGGGGCGTGACGATCACGCAGACCACGCCGCACTTCGGCTTCGCGATCTGCACGCCAGCCACGCTCCACGCCTGCATCGCGACGATCCCGATCCGTCACGGCACGCGGGTCACTCCTGCGGTGGACATCGCGCCCGACTGCCTCGACGAAGCGCGCGCCGCCGCCGCCTGCCCCGGCAGCGCGAACGAGCAGAGCGTGCAGCGCTGCTACGCGGAGCACGGCGTGATCATCGACCTCTTCGGCGTCGCCGATCCGAGCCTGCCTACGTACCCCTCCGAGATGCGCCTCGCCTGCGACGAGGGCGTCACCTCGATCGGCTTCATCGAGCCTCTCTGATCAGCGCTCCCGGTCGAGATCGCCATCGTCCGCGGCGCACGCGTCCGTGTGATCCGGCGCTGCCCGCTCACCCGTGCCCGCCACCTCCGCGCAGGGATGTGTCTCGGTCTTTCCTCGCACGACGCCGTAGCTGCCGCGCTCGATGTCGACGGTCACGGCCCCGAGTTCGTCGATGCTCGCCATCACCCAGACGTCGCCGATGCGAAACCACCACGACCGCTCGTCCATCTGCTCCATGTGGAGCCAGTGATCGATCGCGACCTCGTCGAGCACACCTTCGCGGCCCCACTCGCGCGCCTCGCCGACGCCGCCTTCCCGAGCTCGAACGATCCAGTCCTCTCCCGGCCGCTCGATCCATCGAGCCTCGATCGGAAACTCCGTCGGCTTCTCGGTGCTCATGCGCTCGATGACGACGCCCGCGACGCATTCTGACGACGCGCGATCGAGCGCCTCGAGCAGCATGAGCGACGCGCGAGACGGAGAGCCCCTCCCCATGGGAGGGATTGGGGAGGCTCAGCGAGGCCGTTCCTCGCTGCGCGTGCACACCAGTGCTTCGTCACGCGCGCAGACGAGGTGGTCGACCACGCGAACCGTCACGAGAGAACGCACGCGCCGCGCACGAGCGACTCCCCTCGATCCTGCCGGGGGCTCGCGAAGCCCTCGCCTCCCACTGGTCGCTCACGAGGCTCGACGCAGCAGACATCGCTCCTACCGAGCATCGCGTCGACACGAGTCGAAGCGACGCACCCACGAAGCGCCGTCAGGTCCGAGGGGGGCCCCAGCACCACGACCGACTCATCGAAGGAGGCGCTGCAGGTGGTCGACCCGCTGAGGCCGCACGACGGAACGCACGCGTCGCAGCGAGCAGCTCCCCTCGATCCTGCTGGCCGCTTCGCGAAGTGCTCCACGCTCGGCGCAGTAGAGGTCGCTCCTACCGAGGACCCAACGACGCGACTCGTGGCATCAGTCCGTCTGGAAGAACGTCGTCTGCATGCACAAGACACCCACGCAATGACCACCACGCGGGACCTGGAGGTCACACGCGAGCCCTCTGGCACACTCGGAGCGCTCGCACGACTCGCCCCGCCCCGCATGAGGGAGGCATCGCCCCTCACGCTGATTGCAGCTCGAGCCTGCGGCGCACTCGCAGTCGTGCGCGTCGCTGCGACAGCTGTCGTCGGGACCGCACGTCGGAGCGCGACTCCGTTGCTCCTCGCGTGGCGGCTCCGCGTGCGGTCCCGGCGGCTCGCAGCGCAGCTGGCCCTCCCCGTCGCAGATGCCGAGACCGCAGTCAGACCCGTACCTGCACGGCGTGCCGACCGGGACGCACTCGTAGCGCCCGTCCTCCCAGCCCGTGCCCGACACGCGTCGACGGAGTGTCCCTCGCTCGCAGCGAACGACTTCCGGCCGCACCACACGCGCGCAGACGCCCCCCCGACATTCGAGCTCGTCGCCGCACTGCGACTCGTCGTCCCTGCCGCACGAGCCGCCTTCGGCGACCATCGCGCGGCATCGCCCGCGAACACACGCGAGGCCCGCACGACAGTACGGCTCGTTGGTCATGCACCGCTCCGCCTCTGCGGGAAACGGCTCGCAGCGGTCACGAACACACTGGAGCTCGATGTCGCAGGGGCGTCCGTCGTCACCGCACCACTCGCCCTCAAGCGCATACGGCACGCAGCGTCCTTCGCACCAGAGATCAGGTACGCAGTGCCGCCCACTCCAGTCGCAGGGCTCGCCCAGCTCACTCTCTGCTTCGCACCGACCATGGATACAGCGAAGGTCATCCACGCAGTCGAGCACCCGCTCTTCGCCGTCTGAATTCAGGCCGCGGACGCACGACTCACCCGCCTGCCGTGGAAATGCACAGAGACCCTCCACGCATCGAGATCCGTCGCGGCAGAACTGCGTCGTGCACGGCTGACCATCGACTGCGTCCGACCTGACAAGCGCATCGAAGGACTGTCGTGTCCCCGAGCAGCCCACGCTCGCGTCGACGGCTTCTTCGAGGGCGACCTCTTCGGCGAGCACGACTGGGCCGCGCACGTTCCGCGACCACCAGACCCGGAAGTCGCGCATCGCATCCGCCTCGCACGTCGTGGCCCGCGCGAGACCTTCCGGCGAGGAGTGGAGCGAGGGATAGGGCCCGCAGCGACACTCGACGCGTCTCGCGCAGATCCGTGCAACCAGCAGCGAGCCCAGACGCTCGTCGATGCCGAGCGTGCGGGACTCCGCTCCACCGTCGCGCCCCCTGACAGCGTCGAGCCGATGGCCAGCATCACCGGAGGCCGCTCCCGGCGTGCGTCCCGAGACGAGCCACGGAGCGGTCGTGCTGTCATGGGTTGGGCGCGTGGCCGTGCGGAGAGGATGCTGAGCCAGCCACCACGCAAGACCCGTCAGCATCGCCGCGAGGAGAATGGTCGCTGCGAGGACCCGCGCTTCCACCGACACGGCGCCAGGCTAGGCGACATTCGCTCGATCCCCAACACGCTGCCTCAGCGCTCGCGATCGAGGAGGCGCTTGAGCGCGTCGAGGTAGTCCGCGCGCGTCAGCACGCCTCGCTCGATCAGCGCGAGCAGCAAGGCCTCGATGCGCTGCTCGGCGGTGGCCTGCGCCTCCATGCGGATGAGCGGCGCGGTCACGGGCGCCTTCATCTCCTCGCTCTTCTCACCGAGACGTCGCGAGCCGCTGCCGAGGCGCTGCGTGGACTCCGCACGGAGCTGTTCGCGTTGCCTTCGCGCGAGCACTTCTTCGGACACGGGCGCTCCGCCGTACTCGCGGTCGAGCGCGCGGCGCACGGCCGAGAGCGGGGCGACGAGCGGCTGCACGCGCAGGCCCGTCGCGCCCTCGACCTGCGTGAGCCAGCGAGGATCGAGCGGGTTCGCGAAGGCCACCTGGATCGCGTTGCGGTTCGGCTCCGCGAGCACCGCGACCGCGTGCGCGCCGCGCGCCACGGCCTCGGGCACGAGCTGGATCGCGGCCTGATCGAGCATGCCCTCGTCGAGATCGATCACCACCGTGCCGAGCTCGCGCGCGATCAGATCGGCGAGCACGTCGTCCCCCACGAGGCCCGCGTCGACGGCGTCGAGCGCGTCGATCACCCCGTCGTGCGGGAGCGCGATCCCCTCCCGCGCGAGCAGCCACGCGACGTCGTTGGTCACGCCACCGACTCTACCAGCCGCGGCACGCGTGGATCATCTCGCTTCGTCGTCGCCGATGGGCATCAGGCGATTGCCCTCGAACACCGTCAGGATCTCGAACTGCCCACCAGCGACTCGATACACGATGCGGTCGCGACCCTCGATCACCTCGCGGATCTCGTCGCGTTCGAGCTCGGGGACGCGTCGTCCCGTGAGCGGTGCGCCCCCGATGTCGTCGGCCGCAGCGACCAGCGTCGCCACCCAGCGGCTCGCCGCGCCGGGCGACTCCTCCGCGATGTAGTCACCGATCCGAACGAGATCGTTCCGTGCGCGCGGAGTCCACTGGACTTCGACGGGCGTCGCCTCGGGGCTCAGAGTCCGCCTCCGACTCACGGCTTCTTCTTGCGTGTGCCCTCGACGGCAGGCTTGGGCGCGCCGTACCGAGCCGTCATCTCCTTCGCGACGTCACGATGCGCGATGGTGCGGCCGGCGTCGGCGTCGCGAAGCCCCTCTTCCACGGCGGACACGAAGCGGGCGCGGCTCGTGAGGGCGTCGTCGGCCCGAGGGGAGAGGAGGACCGCCGCTGCACGTCCATGCTGGGTCACGACGATCGGAGCGTCACGCGTTGCCAACGTCTCGATCCACGTCGCCGCATGGGCCTTGAGGTCGGTGACCGGATTGATGTCTTCGGAGACTCGCAGCTCGGACCGCTTCATGGCCCGAACTCTGGACCGAAGAAACGGACCGAATCCAGTCCGGTCAGCTGATGGTGACTTCGCGGAGCAGCTCGATCTGATCGAGCGCCTTGCCCGAGCCGAGCACGACGGCGCTGACCGGATCGTCCGAGAGCATCACTGGCAGGCCCGTCTCTTCACGGAGCAGCACGTCGAGGTTCTTCAGCTGGCTGCCGCCGCCGGTGAGCACGATGCCCTTGTCGACGATGTCGGCCGACAGCTCGGGCGGCGTGCGCTCGAGGGCGCCCATGACGGCCTCGACGATGGTGTTGATCGGCTCGGACAGCGCGTCGCGGATCTCGTCCGAGTTCACGACGACGGTCTTGGGCACGCCGGCCACGAGGTCGCGGCCCTTCACTTCCATCGTCTCGATCTCTTCGCCCGGGTAGGCGTTTCCGATCTGGCACTTCACGCGCTCGGCCGTCTGCTCGCCGACCAGCAGGTTGTACTTGCGCTTGAGGTACGCGACGATCGCCTCGTCCATCTTGTCGCCGCCGACGCGCACGCTCTGCGAGTAGACGATGCCGGACAACGAGATGACGGCGACCTCGGTGGTGCCGCCGCCGATGTCGACGATCATGTTGCCGCTCGGCTCGGTCACCGGAAGGCCCGCGCCGATGGCGGCCGCCATGGGCTCCTCGATGAGGAAGACCTCGCGGGCGCCGGCGCCCTCGGCGGACTCCTTCACGGCGCGCTTCTCGACCTCGGTGATGCCGAAGGGAACGCAGATGATGATGCGGGGCTTCACGAGCGTGCTGCGGTTGTTCGTCGCGCGCTTGATGAAGTAGGAGAGCATCGCCTCGGTGATCTCGAAGTCGGCGATGACGCCGTCTCGGAGGGGGCGGATCGCCTGGATGTTGCCCGGCGTCCTGCCCAGCATCTCCTTGGCCGCGCTGCCGACGCCCAGGACGCGGCGGGTGCCGCGGGCGTCCGTCTGCACGGCCACCACCGATGGCTCGCACGACACGATCCCGCGGCCCTTCACGTAGATGAGGGTGGTCGCGGTACCGAGATCGATCGCGAGATCGTTGGAAAACAGGCCGTAGACCCAGTCGAACAGCATCCGTCCTCACTGATGGGGGCGCCGCGGGGGTCCCAGCGTTGTCATGGACCGGGTCCGGGATCAAGCCCGGCACATCCGGTCAGTGTCGGCAGGCCGACACCCCGCCCGCAGCCGACGACCACGATCACCCGAGCACAATCAACACGGCGTACTGGCCCCACGCAGCACCTTCGGCCCTGAAGTGGGCGACCGCGACGTCGAGCACGTGGGCCTCGAGGACCTCGCGGGGCACTGGCCACTCGTCGAGATCGTGGAGGCCGAGGACCATCGTCGCCCGGGCGCCGGGGACTGCCCCCTCGGACATCGCCCGCTGCATCGCCTCGGTCGGGGCAGCCGCACCGCCCGTCACGCGGGCCGCCCAGCGGGCGAGAGCGGGCACCTGGGGCAGGAGGCCCACGGGGGGACGGCCCGCCTCCGCGCGAGCGCGCTGGACGGCGGCGAGCACCCGCGCGCGTTCGCCCTCGGGGTCGGCGGGGCCGAAGAGCTGGTAGGTGCTGACCATCGCCAGCGTCGCGCTGGGGCTGGCGCTCACCCCCACCGCGATGCGCGACACGTCAGGGTCGAGCAGCGCGTAGCGCTCGAAGGGGTGTCGCAGGATGTACGAGGCCCAGCGGTTGGGCGCGAGACCACCGGGCAGCTCGAAGGCCAGGGCGTTGCCGCCGACGATGTTCCCCTGCACCTCCCAGCCCGCCATCGCGTAGAGCACCGCGACCTCCTGGACGTCCGGGCTCGTGGTGGCGAAGAAGGCGTCGACCGACTCGCGGTTGGCCTCCGACTGCGTGCGCTCGAGCGAGAGCGGCTCGCGCCCGAGACGCGCGCGGTGGGCGTTCACGGCGGCGACGATGGCGTCGAGGGCATCGGCGGGCGCCTCGGCCTCGAGGGCACGCTCTTCGTAGACGAGGCCGGCCTCGGGGGAGGCAGCCACCACGATCCGCGCGCCCGTGCGGGGCACGAGCCGACCTGGCTCTCTCGTGATCACCTCGATGAACGCCGTCTCGTCGGCGGAATCGAACGGACAGTCGACGCGGAGGTGCGTGCCCACGAGCTCCGTCACGCACAACGCGACGTCGGCCTCACCGCGCGAGCTCAGGGCGAGCAGCTCCTCCGTGGCGCCCGTGAGCTCACCCTCCACCCGGACGCGCCCCTCGACCGGCTGTGCGGGAGCCGAGAGCGCGATCCGCATCGTGCGATCGGGATCGATCACGATCGCGACGTAGATGCGGTCGCGTGAGGCGATCGACGCCACGCCGAGCCCGCCGGTGTGCTCGCCCAGGAGCGGTCGCCAGCCGTCGGCCACCTCCGTGCCGGTCTCGCGCGCCAGGCGCGCTTCGTCGTAGCCGCGCACGTCGAACGCGCGCACCGCGATGGTCGCGCGAAGGCTCGCCGAGCCACAGCGACCGACGATGTAGTCACCGAGGAAGGTGTTCGGCAGCTCGCCCTGCGCGCCCACGAACCGTGCGATCTCGCGTGCAGCGCAGCGCAGCGGGCCGCGGCTCTCGAAGCCTCCGCCTGCGAGCGCCGCGGCGACTCCCTCGAAGGGACCGACCTCGCCCGCGAGCGAGGCCGGCTCGATCTCCCAGCGATCGACGATCGGACCGATCTCGCGCACCTCGCGCTCCGCCGGCAGCTGCCTCACGAGCGCGTTCATGCGCTCCCGCGTGGGGAACTGGGCCAGTGCCTCGTCGACGGTGCGAGGCGTGCGACGCGAGGCGGTGGCCTCGGTTCGCGTCGCGCCTACCGCACCACCACACGCCGCGGTGATCGAGAGCGACGACGCGAGGGCGAGCGTCGCGAGACGAGAGATCGCAGAGACCGAGCGCAGCGCCGTCACGACGGGTGTTCTGGCACCGCGGCGCGAAGCGAGCACGCGCGTGCTCGCTTCACTCGAGGATGGCCTCGCAGGGGAAGCTCGCCGTCAGGGTCTCGCCCGAGGACTGGAGGCGATCGCAGGCGGCGCCCAGGAGTCGGATCGTGCGGCCGTCGGGGAGCAGCATCCAGTCGGTGCCGCAGTCGAGCGCGTCCGCGCCCAAGTGCACGGTGCCCTCGCACGCCAGGGACGGCACGACCATTCCCTCGAGCACCACGTCGCACGACGCGACCCCGCGGATGATCGTGCGGAGCGCGCTGACGAGCCCTGCCGTGTCGGTGGCCACGTAGTACGGCGCGCCCGTCATGCCCACGCCCGCGTTGGCCACGTCCTGGAGGTGGGTGAGCGCGACCTCGGCGCCGACGCTCACGACGTACGTGTTGATGCCGAGGCCGTAGGCCTCGCCCGCCGCGGCCACCGACGCCGCGCGACCTGCATCGAGGGCGGCGCCGTCTTCGCACAGATCGGGCTCGCCGTCGGTCGCGAGCACGAAGAACGTGGGCGAGGTGGCGCTGCGATCGGGCACGAGCTCGTCGAGACGACCGAGCACGGCGGAGATCGACTGGCCCGTGGGCGTCTCGCCACGCGGCGGCGTGCGGAGCGTGTACTCCGCCTCGATCGACTCGGCATTGTTGAGCGCGCAGCCGACGGTGTAGAGGTCGGGACAGCCGACGGCGCGATCGTCGTTCGAGTACATCGCGATGCCGAAGCGCACCGACGACTCGAGGCCGGTGACGAGGCCGCTCGCGGGATCGAAGAGCGCGCCCTCGAGCGCGTCCCACCGTGTGACACCCGGCGAGAATTCGTTGCTCTGCATGGAGCCCGAGCGATCGACGACGAGGAGCACGTTCGGGATGACGCGCGTGGCGTCGAGCATCACGGAGGCGCACGTGTTGTCGGGCGCGGGCACGTCACCGAGGTAGCTGTCGACCATCACGAACGGCGAGTCGTCCGCGATGACCGCCGCATCCGCTTCGCGCGACACGCAGCGACCCTGCGCGCTGCAGACGCGGCCGCCGGTGCACTCGTAGTCGGTGCCATCCGCGCACTCGGCCGTGCACATGCTCGCCGAGCAGAAGAGCCCCGAAGGGCACGGCGAGGCCATCGAGCACGACTGACCACAGCCGGCGGGAGGTCGCTCGCCGCCGCAGGGGCCCGGGCGCGACGTGCCTTCGCAGTCACAGCCCCACGCGGTGAGGCTCGCGGTGAGGGCCAGGCCCATCGCAGCGTGACGGGCGAGCGAGACGGTGGAGCGGACAGACTTCCGTGACATCGAGGAGACCTCCGCGGCGAGCAGCCGTGCTCGCGAGAATACACGTCCCCGCCGATCGGCTGCGCGGAACCTGGTGCCCCCCTCGTTGTCCGAGCCTCCGCTCGGCGCGAGCGCGTCGGGGTTTCCCGGAGGAACAGCATGACCCCGCAGCAACGAGCCCGTGTCCGTCGCGCCGTCCGCAAGCACCTCGAGGCACGCGAGGAAGAGGCGGCCGGCAAGGGCGAGCTCTCCATCGTGCCGCTCCTCGACGTGATCACGAACCTCACCGTCTTCCTCCTCGCCACCGCCTCGATGGTGACGATGACGTCGGAGGTCGCCGTCGCGACACCGAGCGCCTGTCACGGCGGCCACTGCGTGCGGACGCCGCCGAGCCTCGAGCTCACGGTCGCCGTGACGCAGACGACGATCCGCGTCGCGACCTCGACCGGTCGGCTCGCCCCTGGCTGCGCGAGCACCAGCGACGCGACGGCCGCGACGATCGTGCGCGATGGGCACGAGTGGGACGCGCTGCGCGACTGTGCGCGCGTCGTCCACGCGGCCTTCCCTCGCGAGGACGAGGTGCGCCTCACGGCCGACCCGCAGATCCCCTACGAAGACACCATCGCGGCGATGGACGCGCTGCGCGGAGACGAGGAAGGCCCGCTCTTCTCCGAGGTCCTGCTCGCCGCCGGGGTTCGCTGAGCGCCGCGAGGAATGGCGCGCGGTCCGCGCTACGTCTCAGCGCATGCGCGCCACGTCTCGCAGGCTGAGCCTCTCGATCGTCTCGTGTGCGATCCTCTTGGCCGCGCACGCGGGGCAC
>JAFLCL010000539.1 GCA_017303575.1 Deltaproteobacteria bacterium | reverse complement strand
GCGTGCGGGCGCCTCCCAGCCGAGCTCGCCAGCGGCGACGTGCTCGCTCATCGCGCGTTCTCGGACGTCGCGCGCTCGGAGCTGCGGAGCGTTCGTGTCGCGATCCACGCCAGGCCGGCGATGACGACCACCGCGATGGCGCCCACGATCTGCCCGCGGCGGTCGATCGACGCGAGCAGGCCGAGCGTCGCGAGCGCGCCGAGGACCGCAGGGAGGGGAACGTTCTTCACGCTGAAGGGCACGCTGAAGGGACGCTTTGCGTCAGGCCTGCGCCGACGCAAGACGATCAGCGAGACGTTCACCGCGAAGAACGCGCAGAGCGAGGCCAGAGAGGAGAGGCTGGCGACCACCGGCACCTCGCCGAGGAAGGTGAGGCCCGCGGCGATCACGACGCACACCGCGAGCGCCACGTAGGGCGTCTTGGTGCGGCCCGTCTTCGCGAGCAGCGAGGGCAACGCGCCGCCGTCGGCCACGCCATACAGCAACCGGCTCGTGACCACCAACGAGCCCAGGCAGGTGTTCGCGGTGGCGAACAGCGCGATCACCGAGAGCGCGGTCCCCGCGTGAGACGACGCTCCTTCGACGGCGGAGGTCAGCGGCGTGGCGCTGGCGGCGAGCTGCGCGGGCGGCAGTAGAGCCACGGCGGCCAGCGCGACGAGCACGTAGAGCACGCCGGCGATCACGATGCTCGCCAGGATCGCGCGGGGGATCATGCGCTCGGGCTCCTTTGATTCCTCGGCGAGGGTCGCGATGTTCTCGAAGCCGAGGAACGAGAAGAACACGAGGCTCGCGCCCGCGAGCACGCCGAGCGCGCCCACGTCGGGCACCTCGAGCGCACGCTCGCCGAAGTGGCCGCTGCCGACGCCGAGCCCGATCACCAGCACGAGGCCGCCGGCCTCGATCAGCGTGAAGAGCACGTTGACCCACGACGACTGCAAGATCCCCGCGAAGGCGATCACGAACGAGGTCGCGATCAGCGCGAGCGCGACGAGCTGGTGGGCCGAGAAAGGGCCCGAGCCTTCGTCCCACCCGAGCAAACCGCCGAGGTAGTCGGCGAACGCGATCGACACCGTGGCGCAGGTGGCGAGGCCCGACAGCGCGACGAGCAGGGCCGTCGTGAGCGCCGCGGCGGGCCATCGCGGCGCGGCCTCGCTCAGGAACACGAACTCCGCGCCTGCGCGCGGATGCATGGCCGCGAGCTCGGCGTACGAGAGACCGGTGAGCAGCGCGACCACCGACGCGATGGCGAAGCTGACCCACAGCGCGCCGCCGGCTTCACCCGCCGCGGTCCCGATCACGGCGTACACGCCCGCGCCGAGGATCATGCCCACGCCGAAGAACGTGAGCGTGGGTGTGCCCAGCGCGCGCTTCAGCTTCTCGCCTTCGGCGGAGGGGGCGCCGTGCGCAGCGTCGACGGGCAGCGTGGGGGACGACATGCGCGCCCGCGTTGCGATGCGCGGGCCAGCCACGCGCCACGGACGCTCGGGAGATCGCGCCGGGCCAGTGCGGCGCGCCTTCACACGTGAGGCGGCGCCGCTCGGTCCGGTCAGTACGTGAGCACTGCGCGCACCGGGAGCGGGGCGAGCTTCTTCCGGCCCTCGAGGAACGCCAGCTCGATGAAGAACGCGTGGCCAACGGGCTCGCCGCCCACCTGACGCACGAGCTCGGCCGCAGCCTCGGCGGTGCCGCCCGTGGCGATCACGTCGTCCACGATCAGCGTGCGTGCGCCCTGGCGGATCGCGTCTTCGTGCATCTCGAGCGCGTCGGTGCCGTACTCGAGCGCGTACTCCACGCGACGCTTGGCGTGCGGCAGCTTTCCGGGCTTGCGCACGGGCACGAGCGAGCAGCCGAGCGCGAGCGCGAGCGGCGCGCCGAAGAGGAAGCCGCGCGACTCGATCGCGACGATGGTCTCGACACGCAGATCGGCGACTGCGTCCTTCAAGAGATCGATCGACGCTGCGAACGCCTCGGGGTGACCGAGCAGCGGCGTGATGTCGCGGAAGAGGATGCCGGGCTTGGGAAAGTCCGGCACCGCGCGCACGTGCTGGGTCACGAGCTCGAGCTTCGTCGTCATCGTGGATCCTCGTTCGATGCAGGGTGGGGTGCTGCGATCTCGATGCCCGCGATCGCCATCGCCGCGAGCTCCATGTGCTCGCTCGAGGTCGCGTCGAGCCCGAGCGGCGTGATCGACACGAGGCCTTGATCCACGGCCTCGGTGTCGGAGCGCTCGCTCGGATCGTGGAAGGCGTTGGGCCCGCCGATCCAGAAGTACTCGCGGCCGCGCGGATCCCTGCGCACGTCGACCTCGTCCTCGTAGCGACGGTGCCCGAGCTTCGTGGCGCGCAGGCCCGCGGGGTGGGGCACGCCGGCGGGGAAGTTCACGTTGAAGAGCGGGGGGCGCGTGCCCTTCGGGCGCGCGGGCAGCGCCAGCACGCGCAGGGCGATCGCGCGCGCGATCGGCGCGACGGCGTCGAACGACGATCCCTCGGCCATCCCGAGCGAGAATGCGATCGCCGGGATGCCGCGCAG
>JAFLCL010000538.1 GCA_017303575.1 Deltaproteobacteria bacterium | reverse complement strand
CTCCTGGCGCGCGCGACGGCCGAGCATCCCGTGCTCCGCGCGCTCGGAGCGGCCGTGGAGGAGCAGCGGGCGCTCGCCGCCCTCGCGGACCGCGAGGCCGCCCCGACGCTGGACGTCGGTCTCACGTTCGCGCGCGAGGGCTCGGCGGGTAGCCCAGCCAACTACATCGGCATGCTGGTCCTGGGAACCGCGATTCCGTTCTGGAACCAGACCCTGAGCCGACGCCGACGCCCGGGTCCGCCCCGCAGAGCGAGGCCGGTGAGCGCAGCGGACGGAAGGGCACGTCGAGCTCGGGCTTGCGGGAAGAATCGAAGCAAGCCAATGTCTCTCGGACATGCGCGGGCACCGCACCTCTCTCGTACGGCGCTGGGTCCACCGCGCGGTAGCCGCGTGGATGCTGGTCCTGGTGACGCCGGGGGCGCTCGAGTTGGTCGAGGACGTCGTTCACGCCGTGACGCACGGCGACTCGCTTCACGACGGGCTGCATGACGATCAGCACTGCTGCTCGGGGGCCTTCCATGTCTGCTCGTGTCACGGGCACGCGCGCGCGTTGCCGACCCCAGGGGCCCACCCGGTGGTGCTGGGAACCCAAGCGTATCCAGCGCGGTCGGCACACCCCCGGCCGGACTCGACCGGGGGGCCCGCTGACGGGTACCTGCGTGATCTGATCCGCCCGCCGGTGGCCTGATCGGCGCATCGACGCCCGTAGTCCGTCCGCGCCTCGCGCCACGTCGCTCACCCGAGCGCGCGGCCTCTGCGTGGTCCCGGCGGGCGTCCCATGCGCGCGATCCCAGCGGTCGCTGAGGCCTTTCCACCGAAGGAGGATCCATGTCGCGCATCGTCGCGCATCGAGCTGTGCTCGTCGTGCTCTTGCTCTCGTCGTCGTGCCCAGCGCTCCCCGCCTGGGCCCAGGAAGCCGTCACCCTCGAGACCGTGCTCGAGCACGCGGACACGCACGCGCCGCTCATCGTCGCGGCCCGGGCGCGGCTCGAGGAGGGGGGCGCTGCGCGCCGTGCAGCCGATAGGCTCCTGAGCGAGCCGCTCGCGATCGAGCTCGGCGGCGGGCCCCGCATCGCGGACGGCACCGGCAACGACTTCGACATGATCGTCGCGCTGACCCAGCCCATCGAAGTCGCGGGTGAGCGTGGCCTCCGGGTCCAGGCGGCCGACCGGCTCGCGAGCCGGCGCGACGCCGAGATGGTCGCGATCCGCTGGCAGGTCCACCGCGAGATCCACTTCGCCTTTCATGAGGCGATCGAGGCGCGCGTCCGGCTGGAGGCCGAGGGCGCGTGGCTCGAGTTCACCGAGCGGCTCTCGGAGATTGCCCGAGGTCGCGAAGCGGCCGGTGATGTCGGCCCCCTCGAGCTCGCGCTGGCCACCGCGGAGCTCGCGGCGGCGCGTCAACGTTACGTGGACGCACAGGCCCGGTTCCTCGACGCGCGCCTCGCGGTCGCCGAGATCGCCGGCTGGCCGGCGACGAGGCCGCCGATGCCCCTGGGCGGGCTCGACGCGCCGGGGCCGGCTCCAGACGTGGAGGTCCTCGTCCGCCGCGCCGCGGACGAGCACCCCATGCTCCATGCGCTGGCCGCCGCGGTCGCCGAGGAGCGGGCCCGCGCCGCGCTGGCGGACCGCGAGGCGATCCCCACGCTCGACCTCGGGCTGACGTTCGCGCGTGAAGGGTCGGCCGGTAGCCCCGCGAACTACATCGGGATGCTCACGCTAGGCGTCGCAGTCCCGCTCTGGAACCCGAACCGCACGGAGCGCGAGGCGGCGCGAGCCCGGATCTCGATTGCCGAGGCCGAGCTAGAGGCCCTGGCGAGCACCGTCGAGGCACGAGTGCGGCGCGCAGCGTCTGCGGTCACCGCGGCGGCCGAGCGCGTCCGCATCTTTCGCGACGAGGTGCTCCCAGGTTTCGAGCGGAACCTGGCGCTCCTCCGTGCGGCCTTCGAGCTCGGACAGCTGGACGCGCTCGAGGTCGGGACGGCGACCCGACGTTTCCTCGAAGTGCAAGCGAACGCCCTCGATGCGTTTGCGGAGTACCACCGAGCGCTCGCCGAGTTGGAGGCGGTGGTGGGCGCAGAGGTGGTCACCGATCAGGCGCATGGGCCCCGCGAGGAGCCCCAGGACGATGCTGGACCGGAGAGGAGCGAGCGATGAGCACGATGAACGCCAGGGTGGCTACCGCATCTCTCTGGCTCACGCTGTCGCTGTTCGGCTGCGGCTCTGTCGGAGAGGAGGGCGAGGAGGGCGAGGAGGCGGAGCAGGAGGAAGAATACGGGGACGAGCGTGCCTCGGAGGTCACGCTCACCGAGGCCGCGATCGCGCGCGCGGGCATCACGGTGGCACCCGCCGCGGTCGCACCCATCGGAGGCGGTGCGGGCGTGCCTGCGGAGCTCCAGCCCGATCCGGCGTCCACGGCCCACGTGGCGGCGCTCATGCCAGGTCGGATGATGCGCGCGGACGTCGCCGTCGGTGATCGCGTCGAGGCCGGACAGATCCTCGGCGTCGTGGCGAGCGGAGGTGCAGGCGAGTCCCGCGCGACGCTCGCCGCCGCTCGGATAC
>JAFLCL010000537.1 GCA_017303575.1 Deltaproteobacteria bacterium | reverse complement strand
GTCGCGAACCGACTGCTCAAGCGCCTCGGCGACCTCGGGTTCGAGGTGCGTGAGGTCCAAGATCGATTGGCCGCGTAGCCGCCGCCTTGCCGAGGGTCAGGTCAGTTTCTTCCTAGAGACCGAGAAAGAATCGCTCTCGGTCGCGGGATGGGTTGGGGCGCCACGCGGCGGGGTCTGCGCAGCAGACCCCTGGAGCGGGAGTGAGGAGGAGTCTTCGACGATCGAACGACGGGGAGCTCGAGGGGCCAGAGGTCCCTCGACCCAGGCCAACTCAGCGCTTGTCGTCGGGCTCGGCGCTGCGGGCGATGCGCGGCACGCTCACTTCCGACGGACGTCGCGGGAAGAGGAGCGATCGACGCTCGTCGCTGCCGATCGCGGGGCGCGCGCTCTCGCTCACGCTCGTGCTCTCGTTCTGCTTCGTGGTCTGCCGCGCGGCGTGTCGGAACCCGTCGCTGGTCGTCGAGAACGCGCGCACGAGACCGCCGCGCGCGAGGGAGGCCATGTTGATCTCCGCGACGTGCAGCTCGTCGCCCACCACGAGCACCAGGGGCAGGTCGCCCGACACCGCCCACTCCGTGAACGCGTCGCGGAAGGCGCGATCGCGGTCACGCGCGGAGCGGATGTCGAGGACCGTGCGCGAGGTGTGCGCGAGGCGGATGTTCTGCGTGATCGAGCGCGTGAGCGCGGGCAGATCCGCCACGGCGATGCCATCGACGAGCTCGACGACGAGCACGTTCTGCCGCGGCGCGTAGCGCACGCGCGAAGCGCCGACTTGGCTCTCCTTCACTCCGCGTGCGGTCATCGTCGCGGAGAGTCCCCCCGCCTCCGAGGCGAATGCAAGCGTCACGAGCGCGACGGGGTCTCGACCGGATAGAGCCAACGCGCCGCGAGGCGCGTGAGGAGCGGCATCATCCCCCACGCCATCAGCGCCACGGTGGCGACCGTCTGCGGCGCCACGGCGAGCGCGAACGGAAGATCGCGGAGCAGCGGCTCGGTGAGGATCCCGACGCCCACGACCAGCGGATAGAGGCCGATCCACGTCAGGATCGCCATCTTCCACCTCGGAGGCGGCGCGGCGCCCCGGACCCGCGGCGCGGGGAGATCGAAGAAGGGCTCGAGGCCCTGCTGCGTGCGCACCTCGACCATCTCGGTGAAGGGCTCGGCGCGCGCGAGCCACTGCGTGCGCTCTTCGCTCGTCTGCCACGCGTGGAGGTGTCGGGCGGACGCGAAGCGAAACACGAGCACGTGATCGAGACCGCTGCCCACCTCGGGCCGCAGCACGGTCGAGCCCTGGTAGCCCTCGAAGCGTGCTGTCGCCGCGATCACGTCGTGCAGCCAGCGCTCGAGCTCGTCTTCGCGCCCACGCCGCGCGCGACGCGAGACGACCACCGTGACGGGATCGCGCTCCGAAGCGACCGAGCTCGTCACTGCGTGCCCGTGCTCGTCCAGGCTGGCGGAAGTGGCGGTGGCTGGCGCGGCGCGATGGGCAGGAGCGTGGGCTGCCTGACTTCGTTCACCGTGGGCGCCTGCGCGACCTGCCCCTGCGTGACCGGCGTGGCGACGAAGGGCGCAGGGATCTGCACGTTGCCCACGCCGGGCACGGGGACATCGACATAGGTCGGCACCGGACCGATCGACGGACCGGCCGAGCCCTGCGTGGTGATCGGCGGATCGCTGCCGCCGCTCGGCGCGCGCGGCGATCGCGCCACGTCCACCTCGGCGGCCACGCGCATGCTGCCCTCACCGTCCCCACCGTGGAATTGCACGGTGTAGTGGCCCGGCTGCGCGAACGCATAGCTCGCCATCCAGCTGTTCTCCGAGGTGCCCGCCGTCGCATCCACGCGACGACCGACACGGCGCCCGTCGCGCACGATCACGAAGCGCGGCCGATCGGTGATCGCGAGCGAGATCGCGCGCGGCAGCACCGCCGTGAAGATCACCGACTCGCCAGCGATGGGATCGGGTTGGACCGACAGCGTCGGCTCGCTCGGCCCCGGCGGAACGCGCAGCTCGGCCAATGCGCGGGTCATCGTGTCGTCGCCGGGCACGAGCGCGAGCGCCCGCTCCTGCAGCGCGATCGCCTCCTCGCGATGACCTTCGCGCGAGGCCTGCTGCGCCCGGTCCGCGAGCCGGTTGGCCGCCGATCGACGCAGGCGCAGCGCGTCCGGATCGTTCGCGCGCTCGGCGAGCATGCGCGTGGTGATCGCGAGCAGGCTGTCGGCACCGTCACCGTCGAGCCGATCGGCGGTGAGCGCTTCTTCCGCCGCGCGGACGTTCTCCGCCCGCAGATCCTCGATCGAGGGACCCCCGAAGTGACCGAGCGCCCAGAACGTGCCCGCGACCCCGACGATGCCGGTCACGAACGCGACGAGCAGGAGCAGCGCCGCGCTGGTGCTCGAGCGCCGACTCGCGTCGTGTCGACGACGAGGAAGGCCCGCGATGCTGATCTCTTCGGTGCTCGGCCGTATGGGATCGGTGCTCGAGGCCCGTCCCCACCCCTGCGGCGCCGCTGGGCGCTCGGACCCCATGCGCGGCGTGGGGGCGGGACCGGGCGCGCCGCCCG
>JAFLCL010000536.1 GCA_017303575.1 Deltaproteobacteria bacterium | reverse complement strand
GACGCCGCGCGACCGGCGCACGCGTCGAGCCTTCGCGCACGTCGCATGACGAGCCGCCCAGCCTCGACGACGAACGAGCCTTCCGGATCGAGTGAGCGGATGCGCGCGTCCTTCGTCGTCCTCGTGCTCGTGATGATCTCCGGTGCCGCGCGCGCGCAGGAGGTGCCGAGGTGCGGCATCGTCGCGAGCGACGTGGGCACGCGCGCGCTGGCGGAGGGCGATCGACTCCTGCTCCGTGAGGTGCGCGCGTTCGACGCGAGCGGCACGCACGACGAGGGGCTCCTCGACGCCGCCCTCGTGTCTTACGACGAAGCGTGCGCAGGCGGAGAGCTCGTCGCGCTCGAGCGTCGCGCCACGATCCTCGCGCGCATGGAGCGCCCGCTCGACGCGATCCGATCGCTCGATGCGTTCCTCGCGCAGCGCCCGCTCGACTCTCTCGACGCTCGCCTGCGCGAGCGCGTGACCGTGAACCTCCGCGCGCTCGAGGCGCGTGTGGCGACGATCGATGTCACCACCCGCCCCGCCGAGGCGACCGTGACCCTCGACGGCGAGGTCGTACGGAGGCGCGCGCGGGTCTCGCCAGGCGCTCACGTGATGCGGGTCTCGGCTGCTGCGCACGTCGCCCACGAAGAGACCATCGAGCTCGCGGCGGGCGTGACGACGCGCACCGTGACGCTGTCGGCTGTCGTCACGCTGGAGGGTGTGGGCGGTACACGCGCGATCCCCGAAGAGACCGTGACGACGGAGGCGAGCGGTGGCACGACGACGCCCGGCGGCGCGGGGGAGACGGCAACGCAGCAGGTGGTCGTGCGTGATCTCGACGCGCAGGACGAGCTCGAGGCACCGCTCATCGCGTCGCTCGTCATCGGCTCGATCGCGTCCATCGGCGCGATCATCGCGGGTGTGTGGACAGCGAGCGCCTACCGCGAGCACGACACGTGTGTGGCGCGCGGCGGAGAGTGCGGATCGTTGGAGACGGATCGCGCGATCGGCCTGGGGCTCACGATCGGTGCGGGCTCGCTCGGCCTCCTCGGCCTCGCGGTCGGCATCGGTCTCGCGATCGAGGACGGCTCGCGCCATCGCACCTACGGCGGGCTCGCGTGCGGCGTGGGTCCGCTGTCGATCGCGTGCCGAGGGAGCTTCTGATGGCGCATCGCTCGATCCCTCCCGACTCGGACGACGCGACACGGCAGCCTTCGCGCGGGCCCTCTCAGGCCACGCTCGCTCCGCCGCGGCTCGCGCTCTCCGTGCTGTGGCACGCAGACGCCGAGCAGGTCGGGCGCGTGCACGTCACGGCGGCCGATCGTGTCGAGGTCTCTCGGCGTGCGCCGGTCTTCACGTGCCCGCGATCGGGAGCGCAGAGCGCGCTCGACGATGGCTTCGTGAGCCGCGGTGCGCTCGGGCTGTCGCTCGACGGTGAGCAGCTCCGCATCGATCCCGCCCAGCATGGCTCGAGCGTGCTGGTGGATGGCGTCACAGTGACCGCACCCGTCGTGCTGAAGCTCGGCGAGGGACGGGTGATCGAGCTCGCGGATCGTGTCGCGTTGCTCGCGCACGTGAGGCCCGCGGTGACGGTGGGCGCCGACCGCTTCGGGCTCGTCGGCGATGGCGCGGCGCTCGACCAGCTCTGTGCGCAGCTGCCTCGCCTCGCTGCGACCAACGTGCCGGTGCTGGTTCGCGGCGAGAGCGGCAGCGGCAAGGAGCTCGTCGCGCGCGCGCTCCACGAGCGAGGCCCGCGCGCCTCGGGCCCGTTCGTCGCGCTCAACCTCGCGGCGCTGGCGCCGGGGATGGCGGCCTCCGAGCTCTTCGGGCACGTACGCGGCGCGTTCACGGGCGCGATGCGCGATCACGCAGGCGCGTTCGTGCGCGCGGACCGAGGAACGCTGTTCCTCGACGAGGTCGGTGATGCGCCCGTCGACGTGCAGCTCATGCTGCTGCGCACGCTCGAGACGCGTGAGGTCGCGCCGGTCGGTGCGACGCGCGGCAAGACGGTGGACGTGCGCGTCGTGGCGGCCACCGACGCCGCGCTCGAGGACGGCATCGCGAGCGGCCAGTTCCGCAACGCGCTCCTCCATCGCCTCGCAGGCTACGTGCTGCGTGTGCCGCCGCTGCGCGAGCGACCCGATGATCTGGGTCGCCTGCTGCGCGCGTTCCTGCGCGAAGAGCTGCGTGCGTGTGGCGCGCCCGATCGGCTCACGACCGCCGCGGCCGATCCGATGTGGCTGCCGACCTCGTCGATGCTGCGCTTCGTTCGCCACGCGTGGCCCGGCAACGTGCGCGAGCTGCGCAACGTCGCGCGACAGATCGTGCTCCGCTTCCACGGCGAGCCGCAGGTGGACCTCGAGGTGATCGAGGGGCTCGCGAGCGTCAGCGCGTCGGGCCTCGCCGTGGAGCCGAGCCCGGCGCCCGCTTCGGTCGCCATCGCGCCGCAGAAGCTCGACGAGGCCACCGTGCTCGCCGCGCTCGAGGCCGAGGGCTTCCAGATCGGTCGTGCCGCGACACGGCTGGGCGTCTCGCGATCGGCGCTGTACGAGCGGGTCGCGCAGCTGCCGGGGCTCCGCACGGGGCGCACGCTCGAGGCCGCGGACATC
>JAFLCL010000535.1 GCA_017303575.1 Deltaproteobacteria bacterium | reverse complement strand
GCCCGCGCCGTCGCACGCGCCCGCGGGCGTCACCACCCCCGACGCGCACGCGCTCGCGCTGCACGTCGTGCCTGCAGCGACGGGCGTCCAGCTCGTGCTCGACACGCGCGGATCGCAGACGAGACACGGGTTGCTCGCGCTCCGCACGCCGTCGGCGACGCACGCACCCGCGATCGCGCAGCCCGTGGCCACCGTGGTCTCGCACACGCCCGAGGCAGGCGTGCACGCGTGCGTCGTGCACGTCAGGCCGTCGTCGGGACAACGAATGCCCGTGCCCACACACGCGCCGGTCGCGCTGCAGCGATCCATGGAGGTGCAGGCGAAGCCGTCATCGCAGGCGGTGCCCATCGCGGCAGGCGTGGTGGTGCAGCGATCGGTGGTCTCGTTGCACGCATCGACGGTGCAGCTTCGTCCGTCGTCGCACACGCGCGAGGTGCCCGCGCACGCGCCAGCGCCGTCGCATCGATCGGGGCTCGTGCAGAAGAGCCCGTCGTCACACGCCGCGGTCACGGGCGAGAACGTACAGACCGAGGTCGTCGCGCCGTCGCATCGGCCGCCACACGTGGTGCCCGCGTTGAGGCATGCGGTGCGACCTCCGCGGGGCGCGCCCGTCACCGCCGTGCACAGCCCCGGACGACCGATCTCGTTGCATGCCTCGCACTGCCCACCGCAGCGTCGGTCACAGCACACGCCATCGGTGCAGTAGCCGCTCGAGCAGTCGGCGTCACGCATGCACGGGCCCGGCGAGGTGCTTCCGCCCTCGGTGACGCAGCGCGCGCTGCAGCCGTCGCCGCCCACGACGTTGCCGTCGTCGCAGTCCTCACCCACCTCGCGCGCACCGTTGCCGCACGTGGTCACGCCGCCCGGCCGGACCTGGAAGCGCCACACGCCCGTCTCGCCGACGTTGCTGGTGCTGCAGAGGTTCACCACGGCCGCGGTGCGCGAGCCCGGCAGCGTCAGGTAGTTCACCCCGTCGCCCGCGTCGAAGCCCGCCTGCGCCGCGACGCTGCCCGAGAGATCACCGGTGGTCCACTCGCAGCGGTTGTAGCGGAACTCGACATCGAACGAGCCCGCGACACCGGACGCGCTCGCGTCCGTGATCACCAGCTGGAACGCGTTCCAGCGATCGACGTGGTTGTTGTAGTAGCCGACGTCGTACCAGGTCGCGATGAAGCGGCCGGGCTCGAGGTCCCAGTAGACGAGGTTGCGCGTCATTGGAACGAGCGCTGTGTTGCGCGTGTCCACGTCGGCCCACCACGGCGCGATCATCGGGCCCGCGGCCATGGGGAAGGCGGTCGGCGTGTAGGTGCTGCGTGCGCTGCCGAACGAGACGTTGCCGTTGTTGTTCAGGTAGAGGCCCGTGTAGGTCGAGCCGTAGAAGCGCAGGCCAGCAGGGAATGCGCCCGACATGCTGATGAGCCCGCTCGAGCTGTCGTCGTTGCGGACGAGGCTGTTCTCTCCGTAGCCGGCCGCGCCGCCGAGCCCACCGATCAGCGGCGCTTGCGCCTCGAGGCTGCGGGGCACCGCGAGGACCGCGAGGGCGAGGACGATCGGCCCGAAAGCGTGACGCATCTCACGAACGTAGGAGCCAAGGGGGGCGGACCACAAGCCCCGTGCGTGGATCAGGCCGAGAGCTTGCCGCTGGCATCGCGGAGCCGGGCCACGAGCACGTGCACGATCCCCTGTGTGATCTGAGGTCGCGTGGCCATCAGCTCGCGCAGATCGGCGCCGCGCAGACGCAGGAGCTTCGTCGCGCCGCGCGCCGTCGCATCGGCGCTTCGACCCTCGTGATCGAGCACCGCCAGATCGCCGAAGAACTCGGTCTCTCCGAGGCGCGCGAGCACGTGCTCGCGCTCGCCGATCTCCACGTGCCCCTGCACGACGACGAAGAGGTCCTCTCCCCGATCGCCACGACGAAAGACGATCTCGCCGTCCTCGAGCGCGAGCTCTTCGAGCACCGCCGCCACGCTCACGAGGTCCTCGCCCGGCAGGCTCTCGAAGAGCGGCACGCGACGAAGGAACCGGATGCGCTCGAAGCGCGGGATCATGGGCTCGTCCTCGGCATGGAGCGCTGGGTAGCGGCGAGCGTACTCGCTGCCCGCGCCTGCCGCGCCTCCGAACGCGACCGCCGCCATACGACGCAGGTGGAGATCCCCCGAGTCGACCAGGCGCGCGAGCGCATCGCCGCGTCGCTGCGCCTCGAGCAAGCCCTCGCGCGCGCCGATCGCGAGGCGCTCTTCGTTCGAGAGGCGCTCGAACACACCGACGATGGCCGCGCGGTGCGTGGGACCGATCGCGTTCTCGAGCAGCTCGGCGACCTGCGCGTCGCGCTCGGCCGAGGGCGATCGCCGCGAGGCCTCGATCGCCTCGATCACCGAGCCTCGCGCGGCGCCTTGCTCTCGCGGCACCGACAGCGACAAGAGCACGAGCAGATCCCCGCGCGAGGCCTCGAGCCGCAGGTCGACCTCGCGCCGCAGGGCCACGATCGTATCCGTCTGCTCGGTCTCGGCGAGCAGCTCGTCGATCGCAACGAGCCCGTACGCCGCGCGCAGCTCGGTGGTGAGGAGCGCAGACGCCGCCGCGAGCGGCAGCGGCTC
>JAFLCL010000534.1 GCA_017303575.1 Deltaproteobacteria bacterium | reverse complement strand
CAGGCTCGGACGGGCGAGCGTCGTCAGGCTCGGCGTGATCGGCGCGCTCGAGCGCGGGCGCGGCGGAGGCAGTGAGCTCGCGCGCGGCGTGGGCGGCAGAGGCGCGTGGGGCCTCGCGACTCCATGCACGATCGACGTGCGCTGCGGCGGGAGCTCGGCCACGGGATGGGGCCGCGCGACCTGGGATCGGGGGCTCGGAGTCCTCGGCGGAACGGGACCGATCCGCCCGATCGGCGCGCCCTTCACCTTCACCGACGACGCCGCGATCTTCGCAACGGGCCGAGAAACAGGGGGATTCGCGAGGTTCGGGAGCGTGTCTTCGGCAGCGGCGCTTGGCATCGTGGCCTCCGAGCTCGCTCTAGAGCAGCACGTGTGCCACCCGCGCCCTTTACAACGCAGGTGCGGCGCGCGAGCCTGCCGGCCCATGGCAGCGATCGACGCAGTGAGCGTGGCAGCGCGTCGAGCGCTGCTCGAGGTGATGATGCAGGTGGCGTGGGCCGATCGAGAGATCGCGCCCGAGGAGCGCCAGGCCGCGCAGGCGGCGGCGATGGCCCTGGGCCTCGTCCTTCCCGGCGAGAAGGACGTCACCCAGTCCGATCACGCGCCGCCCAGCCTCGAGAGCCTCGACTTCAGCGCGCTCTCCGATCGCGATCGGGATCTCGTGTACGTGTGCGCGGAGTGGATGGCGCAGGCCGACTCGGTCGAGCAGGCCGAAGAGGTCGAGCTGCTCTCGCGCCTCCGCACCAAGCTCACCGTGGGCGAGGCGCGCGCGGACGAGCTGCGCAAGCTCGCGGTGGCGCTGCACGAGAAGCAGGTCGTCGAGCGCGGGAGCTGGTGGCGCGCGTTCGATCGACTCGTGATGGAAGCCGCGCGCTCGCTCGCGAAGTGAGCGCAGGTCGTCCTTCGATGCGCGTGATCTTCGCGGCGGCGCTCGCGCTCTCGATCGTGTCCGCGTCGACGGGCTCGCTGCGCGCCGACCCCCCCGAGCTCGAGGCGCGCGTCGAGGCGCTCGGCCCCGTGCGCGAGGGTGAGCAGCCGATCTACGAGCAGATCGGTCGCGCGCTCGAGACGGCCGAGACCGCCTCGAGCGAAGGGGAGAGCGCGCGCGCCCAGCGTCATCGCGATCTCGCGCTCGCGCTGGTGCGCTCGCTCGAGGCACGGCGTCGGATCGCGGATCTCCGTGCGCGCATCGGGGAGCGAGAGGTCGCGCTGCGATCCGCCCGGGAGCGCCTCGAGCGTGCGCGCGGCGCTCGGACACAGGCCGAGACGGATCGCACGCGCGTGGAGAGCACGCGATGAAGCGCGCGTGTGCGCTCGCGATCGTGATCGCCCTCACCAGCACCGGGTGCGGCGCGGGCAACGCGTCGCGCGCCGCGCGGCTGACCGACGATCTCTCGGGCGTGATCGAGGCGAGCGCAGGGACCGATGGCGCGCGTCGTACCCGCGATGCGATCGAGGACACGCGCGAGGCGGAGCGACGCGGCCTCGTGCTCGAGGCCGATGAGCACGCGAGCCGCGCCCGCGCGTGGGCCGAAGTGGACGTGAGCGAGCGCGAGGTCGTCGCGCTCGAGGACGAGCTCGGACGTCTCGAGGCGGAGCTGCTCGGCATCGAGGCCGAGGCGAGCGGCGTCGAGCACGAAGGCGAGGTCGCGCGTCGCGAGGCGCTCGCGCGCAGCGAGGCGAACGCCATGCGCGAGGAGCTCGCGCGTGCGATGGCGCGCGCGGAGGCAGACGAGGCGGTGCCTCGTCGCGCCCGACGCGTGGGCTTGTCGGATGGCCCCGAGGTGCGTCGGATGGCCGACGTGCTCGCCGATCGCGCGCGCGTGCTCGCGGCGGCTGCGCGCAGCATGGGCGCATCGAACGACAGCCTCGCGGCTGCCGATCAGGCGATCGCGGCGATCGCAGCGGAAGAAGATCCCACCGCGCGGCTATCGCTCGCCGATCGTGCGCACGGCCTCACACGTCTCGCGCTCGCCGACGCCCGACAGCGCCTGGGCGCCACGCCGACGGCGGAAGAGATCGAGGCGCTGCGCGAGGCCCTCGAGACCGAAGGCTTCACAGCGCTCCGCGACGAGCACGGCCTGGGCGCGCGTGTGCCCGAGGCGTTCGACGGCAACGCGATCGCGGCCGCGCAGCGAGGACGCCTCCGTCGCCTCGCCGAGATCGTGGCGAGCCACCCGGCCGGCCCGATCCTGCTCGCGGTCGAGGCCGATGGAGCACGCGAGTCGCAGGCTCAGGCGCAGCGTCGCCTGGACGCGCTTCGTCGCGCGATCCTCGGCGATCGCACGCGAGAGGTCGTGGTGAGCGTCGTCGTCGAGACGCGCGCGCCGGGCTCGACTGCAGCGAGCTCCCCCAACGCCGCGCGCGTCGTGCTGCCCGCGTACGTGCCGAGCGCGCCCGTTCCCGTGTCGCCCATCGAGACGCGTGCACCCGGCCCGGCGGAAGGTGGCGAGCCCGAGAGCGAGTGACGCCATCCGTGGCATCCTGGCTCCGTGACTCGCGTATTCGCTCCCCTCGTGTGGCTCGCGTTGCTCGGCTCGGTGGTGGGCTGCGGCGCGCGCAGCGGGCTCGAGGGCGAGCCGCCGCCCGCCGAGTGGGCCAATCCCTGATCGCCGC
>JAFLCL010000533.1 GCA_017303575.1 Deltaproteobacteria bacterium | reverse complement strand
CGGATCGCCATGCGCGACGAGCACCTGCACGGCGCCGCCTCGCACCTCTCGCTCTTCGCTGCCGAAGAGCGGACGGGCCAGGACGAGCAAGCGACCCGAGACGCCCTCGGGGAGGATCAGATCGCCCGCGGTCTCGCTCGCGTTGAGCACGGTCGCGACCAACACACGCATCGACGCGCGCTCGAGCACGCGGATCGAGAGGGGTAGACGCTGCGCGGTCGCGGCACGCGCGACCTCGACGTGGATCGGCCCGCCCGGCCGTGCGTAAGGCGAGCTCACGCGCACGCGCGCAGCGCCATCGGGATCGAGCGCGAGGCATGCCTCGAGACCTTCGGCGCCGCGCACGAGCACATCGACCGCCGTGGCGGCGTCACCGCCGCAACGATCCTGCGCGCCCGTCGCGAGCGACTGGAGCGAGGGCACATCGATCACGGCGACGCCGCTCGCGTCCGTGGTTCCACGCTGCGAGCCGACGCGAGGCCCTCGCACCTCGACCTCGACACCCGCGGGCGCGGGGCCACCGTCGACGTCGATCGCACGCACGTACACGCGTCCACCGAGGCCGGGGAGCAGCGCGCCGCCTTCGATCGCGAAGCTCGCCACGCGCTCGACACGCGCGACGCGGATCGTCGCGCTCGCCCAGCCCGCACCCTCGATCTCGTGCGCTGCCCGCACGGAGATCGGCACGTCCTGATAGCCGCCGCCGATGCCGGGCGCGCGGTACGTGTAGCGCGCGCGGCCACGCGCGTCGGTGCGGAGCGGCGCACGACGACGCTCCTCCGCGGTGCGCGTGTCCTCGACGTCGAGGATGGCACCTTGGATCGGTCGGCCCTCCTCGTTGCGGACCACGACCCCGACCTCCATCGTGCTCGTGGGCTCGACCACCCGCGAAGACGGCGCGATCGCGACGAGCAACGCACCCGAGCGCTGCGGTGTTCGCAGCGCGACGGTCTGGCTGGACTCGATGCGCGTCTCACGCTCGCCCGAGGTCGCGTAGAGCACGACAGCGCCAGTCGCCGCGCGCGGCAAGCGGAAGACGTGATGGCTCAGACCCACGGAGTCCGTACGGAGATCGATGCGCGGCAGGAGCTGACGGCCCGAGGTGTCGCGCAGCTCGAGGCGCAGCGGGACGTCGGCGATCGGCAGATCGGTGCGCGCGTCGCGCACCGCGACGACCACGGGCAAGAGCCCTTCGGGTGCAGGCGCCTGACGCACCGGGAGGATGCCGATCTCCCGCGCGACGAGCGTGTGCACGACGAGCTCGAAGCGGCGCTGCACCGACCCGCGCGAGGCGCGGAGCACGACCTGGAACGACTCGGGCGCGTCGGCGGCGATCGGCAGCGTGACGAGCACACGACCGTGCGCGTCCGTACGCACGACGCGTGGCTCGGCCGTGGGATCGAGCGACGTCGTGAGCTGCACCTCGGTGTCGGGCGCGAGGCGCAGCTGGCTCATGCCGAGCACTTCGTACGCAGTCACGAGCCAGCGGAGCTCGCTCCCACGCACGCCGGTGAGCGCGCCTTCGAGCTGGAGATCGAGGCCGCGCACGGCGCCGGTGGGTCGCGCGGTCGCGCCCTGCGCGTGCGCGAGGGAAGAGAGAGTGGGGAGGAGGGCGGTGATCAGCACCGCGAGCACGATCGAGGTGAAGCGCTTCATCGGATTCCCTCCGCGAGCGCGGGGATCGGGTCGAACGGGACGATGGGATCGGGTGGGCGTGGAGGCGGTGAGCTCTCGACCTCGGCAGCCTCGGGCTCGGCGCCGCGATCGGCGATCGCCACCTCGCGGGAGGCGAGCACTGCGACCGGGAGCTCTTCACCCGACGCGGGCTGCGCGTCGTCCCATGCCGAGGCGCCGAGGCCGCGCAGGCGTCCACCCACGCTCCACCGAGCGGGGATGGGCAAGCGCACGTAGCCACCGGGCGCGATCGATCGGAGCTCGAGTCGGAGCGTCGATCCCTCCACCGCGGCAGGCGCTGCAGAGCGCTGCGAGAGCGCCTCGCGCGTCGCCTCGTCGAGCTCGGCGCCCGCCGGCAGCTGCACCTCCACGACGGGACGCACGAGCACGCGCGTGCCTCGGTTGCGAACCGTCAGACGCAGCGCGGCGCGGGTCTCGCGTGCACCGATCTCACCCTCCCACGCGAGCTCGATCGGAGCCGCGCGCGAAGGAACGCTATCCCAGCCGAGGCCGTAGCGCACCTCGATCTGACCGAGCGCGAGCACACCTGCCGCGAGGGTGAAGCCCACCACGTGCCCGCCCGGACCACCGACCGCGGGCAGCGTCGCGATCACGACGCCGTTCTCGACGTGCGACTCGATCGTGGTGCCGTCGAACGACACGCTCACCTCGCTGCTCGGCGTGCCTCGCGTGAGGCGCGAGGCTGCAGCGCTCGCGAGCGCGCGGCCTTCCGTGGGCCAGTGATCGGCGCCCCGCGCCGAGCGCGCCAGGGTGCGCACCATCGGCAGCGCGGAGCGCGGCTCGCCGAGACCGAGGTACGCGAGCGCGATCAAGGACGTGGGCACGAGGCGCGGCTCCACGCTGCCATCGCCCTCGTCGGTCTCGAGCCACGCCTGGTCGCCGACGGTGACGATCTCGCGCTCGGCCCGGCGCACCATCTCTCTCGCGCGCGCCGCCTCCGCGTCACCGCCGCTG
>JAFLCL010000532.1 GCA_017303575.1 Deltaproteobacteria bacterium | reverse complement strand
GTCGACCAGGGCGCTCGTGCGCAGCGGCGCGGAGATGCGACGCATGGCGCGGGAGACGGCCAACGCGACCGGCGAGCAGGCACGCGCGCTGCGCGGTCTGGTGAAGGTGAACCAGCAGCTCGACACAGCGGCCGATCAGGTGGCGCGCGGCACGGAGGAGCAGGCCACCGCCGCCCTCCAGCTCGCGCGCACGACGGTGCAGCTCCGCGGGCTCGTCCAGCGCGCCGCGACGTCGATGTCGGAACAGAGCCGCTCGCTCGGGACGCTCGCGGGCGCGGCGCAGGACGTGACGGCGTCCACCCAGCGCACGCTCGGTGGCCTCGCGGAGGGCGCCAAGGCCGTGGAGGAGATCGCACGCGTGATGGACGACACGCGCAAGCGAGCGACGCACAGCGCGCGCGCGCTCGCCGAGCAGGCACGGGCGACCAAGCACCTCGAGGACACGCACCGCGAGGTCGCGCGTCTCGCGTCCGAGGTGACGCGCGCGACGAGCGAGCAGGCTACCGCGCTGAGCGACCTGGCCACGAGCGCAGACCAGACCCGCAAGGGAGCGCGGTCGAGCGCGCGCGCGATCGAAGAGCAGTCGGCCGCGGTCACCGACCTCGTGGCGCACGCGTCGAAGCAGGCGACGGGGCTTGCGAGCGTGGCGCGCGCGACCTCCGAGCAGACGGCGACCAGCGCCGAGGTGGCGCGCGCGATCGCCGAGCTCCGCACGCGCTCGCGAGAGATCGCGGTGGTGTCGGGGCAGCAGATCGAGGGCGCGACGGCAGCGCTCACCGACGCGACGTCGGTGGAGGAGCGCGCGACGCGTGCCCTGACGCTCGTGCACGAACAGGTGTCGGCCGTGCACGCGCTCACGCGCGCGCTCGACGTGGGCGGGGTGTCTCACGCGAGGGCGAGCGACGCGTGAACGAAGCGTCCGTCACTTTGTCGCCTGCCGATCGCGAGCGTGTGAGCGGCGTGGAGCGGCTCGTCGCGCTCGGCGAGTCGAGCGTGCCCGCCCTCATCGAGCGCCTGATCGATCCCAGCTGGGCGGTGCGTCGTGCAGTGATCGCGGGGCTGGCGAGCCTGGGCGATGCCGCGGTGGCGGCGATGGTCGCCGAGCTCGTGTCCGATCGCAGCTCCGAGGCGAAGATCGCTGCGCTCGTCGATGCGCTGGTGGCCTCGACGGGTGAGGTCGACGGGCCGCTCGAGCTCCTGGGTGAGGACGCCGCAGCCGTGGTGGCCGATGCCGCAGCGATCCTGGGGCGACGCCGCAGTCGACGTGCGGTGCCGACGCTCGAGCGCTGGGCCGCGCACAGCGACGACAACGTCGCGGTCGCGTCCATGGAGGCGCTCGCGAGCATCGGCGCCGGGGCGGGTCTGGACGCGGTGATCCGCGCCGCCGACAGCGGCCAGTTCTTCCGCGTGTTCCCCGCGATCGACGTGCTGGCCCGCAGTCGCGACCCGCGCGCGCTCGAGCCGCTCGCGCGCCTGCTCGGCGATCCGGTGTGCTCGCTCGAGGCCGCGCGCGCGCTCGGGCGCACGGGACAGCTCAGCGCCGCACCTGCGCTCGCAGCGATGCTCGGCGCAGGCAGCGAGCCGCTCGTGCGTGCAGCGGCGGTCGCGCTCGCCGAGATCGACGACGCGCAGCTCCGCAGCTACGGCGCGCGTGACACGATCGTCCCCGCGCTGCGTGCGCTGGGGGATGGATCGGGGGCGGCGCGTCGCGTCGAGCGCTGCTTCGAGGGAGCGCTCGTCGAGGAGCGGATCGCGCTCTGTCGTGTGCTCGGCTGGCTCGGCGCGGACTCGGCGGCGGCCTCGCTCGTCTCGCTGCTCGGAGAAGATCCCGTGGTGGCAGACGTCGCGGCGCACGCGCTCCAGCGTCTCGGCCCGGTCGGACACCGTCACATCCTCTCGGCGCTGCGGCACGGCGACGGGGCACGGCGTGCGCTGCTCGTTCCTCTCGTACCGCTGCACTTCGACGCGACCCCCGACCTCTTGGCGTGCCTCGAGGACTCCGATCCGAACGTGCGCGCGCATGCGTGCGAGAGGCTCGGGCGCATCGGCAACGTCCTGGCGGTGCCCGCGCTCTTCGCACGCCTCGAAGACGTGGACGCAGGCGTGGTGCAGAGCGCGACGGGCGCGCTGCACGCGCTCGGCAGCGAGGAGACGAAGCGACGTGCGCTCGAGGGCGTGCGCGCGCCCGACGCGAAGGTGCGCCGCGTGGCGGTGCGGTTGATCGGCTACTTCGGGTGGGCCGACGCGACCCCCGTGCTGCGCGATGCGCTCGCCGATCCCGACGAACGCGTGCGCGAGGCAGCGACACAGGCGCTCGCGTTCGTCGATCATCCCGACGCGCGGGCCCTGCTCCTCGAGCGTGCAGCGATCGACGATCCGCGCGCGCGCGCTGCCGCGATGCGGACGCTCGGCCGCGTGGAGCGCACCGACACGACGACCGCGGCGCTCCTCCGCGGGCTGTCCGATCCGCATGCGTGGGCTCGGTACTACGCATGCCAGTCGCTCGGCCGCTTCGCCTCGCCCGACTCCCTCGCGGCGATCCTGCCGCTGCTCGACGACGCGGCGGGGCAAGTGCGCGTCGCCGCGATCGAAGCTGTCTCACGCTTCGACGACGTGCGCGCCATCGATGCGCTCCTCGCGGCGACGCGCTCGAGCGATCCCGACGCGAGCCGCGCCGCGG
>JAFLCL010000531.1 GCA_017303575.1 Deltaproteobacteria bacterium | reverse complement strand
CTCCCCACGCGACACGGCGCGGCGATGGTGGCCTCGGCGACGGAGGTGGAGCGCGCGATGCACGCGCTCGCCGACAGCGCGCGCCGCACCGAGCACGAGGTCGAAGGCCGCGTGCGCGTGACGCTCACCGAGGGCTTGGCTCAGCACGTGGTGGTGCCCCACGTCCTGCCTGCGCTCTTCGAGGCCCACCCGGGGCTCGCGATCGATCTCGTGGCGACCGACGAGCCGCGTGATCTGATGCGTCACGAGGCCGACATCGCGCTCCGCTTCTTCCGCACGACGGCGGGAGAGCTCGTGGGCCGTCGCGCGACGCGCCTGAAGCTCGGGGTGCTCGCGTCCAAGCGTCGCGCGCGCTCTCTTGCCGGGCGCACGATCGCGAGCCTGCCGTGGGTCGGCTACGAGCGGCCGGGCTTCGAGACGCCGGAGGCAGCGTTCCTCTCGTCGCACGGCGCGCCGCGTCCGAGGCTCGCGTGCTCGAGCGTCGAGTCGCAGCTCGCCGCGGTGCGTGCGGGCCTGGGCGTCGCGCTCGCGCCGCGCCTGCTCACGACGCGACACAGCGACCTCGTGACGATCGAGCTCGGCGAGCCGTTCACGCCGCCGACGCTCGAGGTCTTCGTGGTCACGCGTCGCGCGATCCGCGACGTGCCGCGGGTGGCCGTGGTCTTCGACGCGCTGGTCGCGACGCTCGCGGACATCGACGCGCAGTGAGCGTCCGCCTCAGCGGCAGGCCTCGGGCTCGGCGACCTCACCCCACGTGATGAATCGGATCGCGTGGCTGGGTGCGAACGCATCGGTCGAGAGCGTCGTCCAGCGCACGCCGTCGGTGCTCCGGTAGAAGCGCTGCCTCTCGTACCACTGCTTCCAGCCCGCGTTCGCGGCGACGAACGTTCCGTCGGGGCTCCTCGCGATCGCGCCGATCGCGAGCGAGCTCTGTGCGGCGCCCGAGCCGTCCGCGAGCGGGGTGTTCGTCCACGTGCGCCCGTCGGTCGTGCGATGGCGGGCGCCGCGCGAATAGACGACGAGGCCTTCGCCATCGGAGAGGACCTCGGACGACGTGAGCTCGGGCCCGATCGCGCTGAGGTCGAAGGTCTCGCCTCCGTCACGCGACACGCACGCGAAGCTCTCCGTCGGCATGCCGGCACGCACCACGTGGCCCGCGATCACGATCGCGCCGTCGAGCTCCGCGACGCCACCCGTCCACTGCATCGACTGGCCGCAGCGCGCGTCGATGCGCGAGGGCGTGTCCCAGCTCGTGCCGTTCGTGCTCGTGCGGACGTGGCTTCCATCGTCCCCGATCAAGACGAAGAGGCCGAGCCCCGGCAGGTACTTCACGCGGCGCACGTTGCCCGATGGCAGGACCGCGGAGGGCGTGCGTGTCCAGGTCTCGCCACCGTCGTCCGAGCGCTCGGGCGTGCGCGCGCCGGCCACGAGGACGCCATCGCCGTAGGCGAGACCACCGAACGTCGTGCCTTCGCGGAGCGCGCTCCAGCGCACGCCGTCCTCGCTGGCCTCGATGCCGCCGGGATCGCCCCAGCCGCGGCTGCGCACGAAGCGCGCGCCGTCGAACACCACGGCCTTGGAGGGTTGGTGCTGGTGATCGCAGTCCACGTCGTTCGGCTCCCAGCAGCGGAGCGACTCGTCCTCCGATCGGCTCGCGGTCCAGCTGCGTCCGTCGTCGCACGAGATCGTGCTGCGACCGACGTAGCCCACCGCGACGAACACACCGTGCAGCGCCGGGCTCGCGGCCGCATCGAGGCGCGTGCCTGCATCGCCGCTGGCGATCGGACCGCCATCGACCTCGATCACGTACTCGGCGTCGACGCGGAGCGAGGCGTCCGCCGCAGGCCCTGCATCGCCCATCGTCGTGGGCATGGAGGTCGTCATCGTGCCCTCGCAGGCAGCGAGCGCGAGCGCGCTCGAGAGGGAGACGGAGGTGATCGTGCGCGAGAGAGGTCGCATCGCGTGCTCCTTCAGCCGACCGAGCGCGTGAGCGCCGACAGAGGTGTGGTGGTGTCGATCGTTCCTTCGCCGCTGCGACCCTCGATCGACGCCTCGCCGACCTGACGCACGCTCGGATCGAACGCCTGCGCGATGGAGACCAGGAGGCGGTTGTGCGCGGGCCCGAGGCCGTCCTCGCACTGCCACCACGGGGCTTGGTGCTCGTCGTCCTGGAGCCACACGTAGCCGGGCAGCGCGGAGGGGCGCGCGCCGTCCTGCGCGAAGCGCACGTAGCGACCCATCGAGAAGCCCGTCGCGCGCTGGCCGCCGAGGAGCGTCGTGCACACGTCGCGGAAGCCGTGGCCGCCATCGGCGAGCTCGTTCGTCCAGTAGACGAGCGTGTGATCGAGCATCGTGCCGTCATCCTCGGGGATGCGATCGAGCGCATCGCAGAGCAGACGGACGTGGCGCGCGTGCGCAGCGTTGTAGAGCGTCATGCGCTCGCGCGCGACGCGGCGTCGCGGGTCGCGCGCGGGCAGACCGGTGTTGTTGCCCCACACGCCGTGCGCCATCTCCTGGTGCACCGAAGGGCCCGACTCCACGCCGAAGTGGCCTGCCGCGAGCTCGCCGAGCTCGAGCACGGCCGTGCGCGTGAGGTCCGCCGCGAAGGCCGCCGCGATGATGCCGGCCCACTGCCGCACGCGCGTGTCGTACGCCTCCTCCGTGGGCGCGGGAGGCGAGCTGCCGGTCGG
>JAFLCL010000530.1 GCA_017303575.1 Deltaproteobacteria bacterium | reverse complement strand
CGCCGCGATCACGGTGGCGCGGCTGCCCAACGCAGGCACCGCGGGAGGCCGCGGGAGCGCGACCCCCGCAGGCTTGGCGGCCCCCGGCGGCTCACTCCGACGGCGCGAGATGAGCTTGATCTTCTTCATCGGCGGCGGCGCCGGCGGCGGCAGCCGTCCCTCGAGGAAACGGATGCTGCTCTCGATGGAGGCCGTCAGCGCCTCCTTCACGATCAGCGCGAGCGCGTTCTCGTTCGTCTTGAGCGCGTCGTAGTAGCGCTGCCTCTCGGTGGAGTGGATGACGGCCGGCGGATAGCCCGCGGCCAGCAGCAAGAGGTTCATCACCAAGCGCGCGACCTTCCCGCTGTGCTTGGGGTACGGGTAGATGTGCAGGAGGTGGAAGTGCGCCTTGGCCGCGAGGCGGAGCACGTGCGTCGTGCGTCGCGTGTCGGGGGCGTTGATCCACTGGCCGAACGCCTTGAGCTTCGGGGCGATCTTGTCGGGCGCCGCGATCTCGTGGAAGTAGAGGCGGTGGAGGGGGATGTCCTTGCGATAGGCGGGCGGCTTCTTGCCATCCACCTCGTCGGGGGCGAGCAGGACGTAGATGTCCTTCACCACGTCCGCGTCGACCTTGGTGTTCTTCTGCGCCGCCCACTGACGGATGATCTCGATGGTCGCCTTGTTCTGGCGGATCTCGTCGAACGCCGAGGCCATGATCGGGTCGTCCGGCGTACCGCCACGGAGCGCCACCGCGAGCTCCTCGGGCGCGTACACGACGCCCTCGAGCGCGCTCTCGTGGTAGATCCACGACAGCTCGACCATGTCCCGCAGCTCCTTGCGCAGCGGCTCGGGGGCTTGCTCCATCAGCTTCTGGAGATGGAGCGCGCGCTGGTCGAGCTGGGCCTGTTGCTGCTGCACGGATGTTCCTGGGCTCGGGGGTGCTGGGCGGGCCTCTCGGTCGCGCCGTCGCCAACTGCTTTTCAGGCGCCCCTCACTGCCGTCGCGTCGAGGTCTCGAGCGTCGGAGCTCTGGGCACGCCGATCACCAAAGTGTCCAGGGACGGCCTGGAAAGTAGCAAAAAACCGCCCTGACGGGCGGAGCATAGCGCGGAGTCATTTTCGGTCAATTCGACCGGGTGCCGGACCGCGCGGGCCACGATCATTCCGTGGGGACGTGGGCCTCGAGCCATGCGCTGTCGATGCCGCCGACGTGCGCGTCGTGGATCTGCCCCTCGGCATCGATGACGAGGATCGTCGGTAGACCGGTGATCTCGTAGGCCGCTTGGATGCGTCCGTCTTGGTCCTGGACGGTCGGATAGCTCGCGCCGAGCGACGCGTGGGCCGAGCGAACGAAGCTCGCGGGACGCTCGGACTCCACGTTCACGCCGAGCACGATCACGTCGGGGTGCGCCTGCGCGAACGCCTCGAGCGCGGGGATCGACGCGCGACACGGCGGGCACCAGCTGGCCCAGAAGTCGAGCACCACCACGTGGCCGCGCAGACCGTCGAGCACGATGCGGTCGCCTTCGTCCTCGCCGCCCACGATGGTGCTCGTGAACGACAGCGCCGCACGACCGACGAACGGGTGCTGGCTCGCCGAGCAGAGATCGGAGGTGAACGCCATCACCAGGCCGAACGCGAGCAACGCCGCGCCGAGCGCGTGCACGACGCCGCGCAGATCGCTCTTGGGCTCGGACGACGCGGGCGCGGGCTCAGGCGCGCTCTCCTCGGGCTGCGTGGCTCGAGCGGGCTCGGGGCGGGGTGTGGGCTCGATCACGTGGCGTCCTCGGTCTCGTCTGCGCTGCCTGCGCTGGCATCCGAGGGTGCCTCTGCTTCGGCGCGCTCGTCGACCGGTCGTGTGGGGAGGGAAGGACGCGCGTGCGGCAAGACGATGCGGAACGACGCTCCGCCTTCCTTCGCCTGGGTGCACTCGATCGTGCCGCCGTGCTCGAGCACGATCTTCTTCGTGATGGCCAGGCCGAGGCCCGTGCCCTCGGACTTCGTGGTGAAGTAGGCATCGAACACGCGCTCGCGCTCGCCCTCGGCGACACCGCGGCCGTTGTCTCGCACCTCGAGCACGGCGTGCTCGGAGCCCGGCACCACCGCCACGATCACGCGTCCTTCGTGCACGCCTGCGTGCGCGAGCGCCTGGACCGCGTTGCGCACGAGGTTGTCGAGCGCCTTGCGGAGCAGGCCCCGATCGAGCGCGACCCACACCGGCTCGGCGGGGAGCTCGGTGCCGAGCGTGGGCGGAGCGCTCGTCACCCCGCTCGGCATCAGCGCCGCAGGCTCGAAGGTGCGCGCGGCCTCCTTCGCGAACGCGGCCAGGTCGACGCGCTCGAGCTCGGGCACCGGGAGGCGCGCGAAGTCGCTGAACTCCGTCACGAGGCGACGCAACGTGCGCACCTCCTCTTCGACGATGTCGCGCGCGTCGCCGAGGCGTCGTCGAAAGCGCGCGTCGTCGCCTTGGTAGCGCTCGTGGAGGTCTTGCACGGCGAGCTGGATGGGCGTGAGCGGGTTCTTGATCTCGTGGGCCAGGCGTCGCGCCATCTCCTGCCACGCGGCCATGCGCTGGAGGTACTCGATGCGATCACGCGAGCTGCGGATGTCGCGCACCATCGCGTTGAACGCGCGGACCAGCTCGCCCACCTCGTCGCCGCGATCGGAGGGCACCTCGATCGTGAGGTCGCCGGCGCCGACCTTGCGCGCGGCGTCGGCGAGCACCGAGACGCGGCGCGTGAGC
>JAFLCL010000053.1 GCA_017303575.1 Deltaproteobacteria bacterium | reverse complement strand
CGGTCGTACTCGGCCTGCGCCGCCTGCGCGTCGCCGTCGGCCAGCGCGGCATTGCCATCGCGCACGTGGCCGTTCTCCGAGCGGAGCCAGTCCCAGGCGTACGCGCGCGGCGTGAACGCGAGCGAGGCGAGCATGCACGCCGCGAACGAGACGAACGTGATCGGCGATCTCATGACTTCGGTCCCTTCTTGCGCGCCTCGGCCGCGGTGGGCCGTCGTCGACGTCGAAGCGCGCCGATCCACGCGTCGGGCAGCAGCGCCTCGAGCACGAGGAGGAGAAAGCCCGGCACGAGGAAGAGAGCGTAGCGCCCCTCCTGCACCGTCACCCGGCGCGAGCGCTGCTCGTCCTGGTGCATGCGACGGATGTCTGCGCGGATCTGATCGATGCCCACCGCGCCGCGGCCGGCCGCGTAGTAGCGACCGCCCGTGATCTCAGCGATCTCACGCAGCTGCGCCTCCGCCTCTTCGGTGAGCGCGGTGTGCACGATGTTGCCCGCGTCGTCGCGCTGGTAGCCCGTCCACGTTCCGTCCGGCGCATACGTGGGGATGGGCTCACCCGTCGAGGTGCCGATGCCCACCGTGTACACGCGAATACCGGCCTCCGCGAGCTCGCGCGCGGCGGCGATGGGATCGCCCTCGTGATCTTCGCCGTCGGTCAGGAGGACCACCACGCGTGAGCGCGGGCGCCCTTCTTGTTCTTCGGCCTGTCGCGCGTCGCGCGTGCTCGCGCGCTCGAACAGGCGCTTGCTCGACACGAGCGCGCGCGCGATCGCCGTGCCGCCCACGGGCATGTCGTACGGCCCGAGATCGCGGAAGAAGAGCGCGAGCGCTGCGTAGTCCACCGTCATCGGGAACTCGATCGTCTCGCCCGCGAACGCCACGCAGCCCACACGATCGCCGTCGAGCTCCTCGACGAAGCGCAGCACCTCGGCCTTCGCGCGCTCGATGCGGCTCGGTCGCACGTCGCGCGCGAGCATCGACTTCGAGAAGTCGAGCGCGATGATCACGTCCACGCCACGCCGACGCAGGATGCGCGTGCGGCTGCCGTACTGCGGCCCCGCCATCGCGAGCACCACGAGCGTGACGCCGAGCGTCAGCATCACAGCCCGCGCCGCGCGAAGACGTCGCGCGTCACCGACGATCAGCGCCTGCACCGACTGCGCGTTGCCCATGCGCGCGGCCGCGCGCTGACGCCACCACGATGCGAAGAAGGGCAGCGCCGCGATCACGGGCACGCCGAGCAAGAGCCACAGGAGCTCACCATGAGACCAGCTCACGGCCACCTCCGCAGGTAGAGCGACGCGACGAGCAGCTCGAGCACCACGAGCGCGAGGCCGGGCCACACGAACGCGGGGTAGAGGTCGCCGTAGACGCGACCCTGATCCTCGATCTCGCTCTGCTCGAGGCGATCGAGGATCGTGTGGAAGCTGCGCTCGAGCGACTCGCGATCACCGACCACGAACGACTCGCCGCCCGTGCTCTCCGAGATGCGGCGCATGAGCGCTGGGTTGATGGGGAACTCCCCGCGATCCCAGATCGGACGGCCGACCTGATCGACGCCCTGCTGGACCATCGCCTCGTCGCTCTGGCCCATCAGCACCGTGTAGACCTGAACGTCCATGTTCGCCGCGAACTCGGCGGCCTGTTCGGGCGCGACGTTGCCGGAGTTCGAGTCACCGTCGGTGAGGAGGATGATCACCCGGCTCGCCGCGCGTGACTGCCGCAGCCGGTTGAGCGAGACGCCGAGGCCGTTGCCGATCGCCGTGCCCTGCCCGTCGATGTTGCCGAGCTCGAGCTCCGCGATGACGCCGCGGAGGGCCTCTTTGTCCGTCGTGAGCGGCAGGAGCGTGTAGGCATCGACGCCGAACACCACGGCCGCGATGCGATCGTTGGGACGACGTCGGATGAACTCGTCGACCACCGCCTGCATGGCCTGGAAGCGGTTCGGGTAGATGTCGCTCGCCTGCATCGAGAGCGAGAGGTCGAGGCACAACACGATGTCGATGCCGCGGACCTCGGTGTCCTCCCGCGCGTGGATCGACTGTGGGCCCATCAAGCCCACCGCCATCAGCATCACAGCGACCACACGCGCGCCCACCGTCATCGGCGCGATCCACTGTCGCGCCTTGGGCCGCGCCACGGCCGCGAGATCCTTGGCGCGCGACACCTGCAAGCGCGGCGCGGCGTCGCGCAGCATGACGCGCGCGATCCACACGAGCGGCGCCGCGAGGATCAAGAGCGCGGCCCATGGCCGCTCGAAGCGGAAGCTCTCGGGCGCGAGCGGCACCTCGTAGACGGACTCGATCGCCCACGCGCACACGTAGAGGATCGGCACCAACAAGAAGAGCGCCCAGCCCAGACCGAGCAGGATCTCCTGCCAACGCTTCATCGCTGGCCTCCCGTCGGATCGGAGAACCCGATCGGCGTGGCGCGTCCGACGAGCGCGCGCTCGGCCGCGGCCTGGACGTCCTTGTGCGAGAGCACGACGCGCTTCTTGCCCGCGTTGAGCGAGATGACGCGGAACGCGAGCTTGCCCCCGACGATCGCGTCGGCATCGAGCCCACCGAGCTGCGCTTCGGGCAAGACGCCGTGCACGCCTGCACCGAGGCCGATCAAGAAGCCCTCTTCACGGCGCGCGATCACGTCGCCCACGACGAGCCGATCCATCGCCACCGCGTCCTCGAGCGCGTCCCACACGCCCTCGTCCGACGAGGGCGCCGCACCACCGAGGATTGCGGTCGACACGGAAGGCTTCGCGACGGCCTCCGGGGCCTTCGTGGAGGTCTCCGAAGCGTTCGCGGCCGCCTCGGAAGCCTTCGCGAGCGCCTCGGCGGCCTTCGCGAGCAGCGTGGCCGGATCGACACGCAGCGCCACGTCGGGCTCGCTGTCGCGTGGCGCAGGTGGAGGCACCGGGGTCTCGGGGATCGCGAACGACGGAACCTTCGCGGGCTTGGTCGTGAAGTAGTCCTCGGTGACCTTGTCCGGCGCAGGCGGAGGATTGGTGACGGGGATGACGCGCGGCGCTTCGCGCGATGCGGATGCGATTCCCGGATCGGGGCTTGGGGATCCGGTTCCTCCGGTTTCCGGATCTGGGCTCGAAGACCCGGTTCCGGTTTCGGTTCCGGATCCGGTTCCGGTTCCGGTTCCGGTTCCGGTTCCGGTTCCGGTCCCGGATCCGGTTCCGGGATCCGGATCCGGGTTCCGGGTTCCGGGTTCCGGGTTCCGGGATCCGGTTTCCGGTTCCGGGATCCGGTTCTGGGCTCCGGGTTCCGGGGTCGTCGCTGCGAGATCCGGCTCGGGGGCGCTCGTCGTCGGTGCCACGGCGGCCGTCGACAGTCTCTCCGGCTTCGGCTGCGTCGCCGGATCGACGACCTTCGGCTCCTTCATCGTCGCCGGCGTCGGTGCGCCCGCAGGCGGCGCGATCGACACCACGTTCGCGTGCATCGTGCGCTGCACGATCCGCTCGGCCTCGACGATCACCTTCTCGCAGTCGCTCTCGTCGGGCACCGCCTTCGCGAACTTCACGAGATCGCACTCGCCGAGCAGCGCCGTGATCTCCGCGAGCGTCACGCCCTGCATACGCTGCTGACGCATGCGCGCGATCACCTCGTCGGTGGTGCTCTCGAGGCCGTTGAAGCCGAAGCGATGACCGAGGTACTCGCGCAGCGCATCGGAGGCGCCATCGACGATGCGCGCCTGCGAGCCATCGGCGATCGCGGGCGTGAGCTCGCGTCGCAGCGCGCGAAGCTTCTCGAGCGCGATCTCGAACGCAGGCCGCGGCGGCGGCGGAGGCGGCAGCTCCTTGGGGCGCGCACGCCACCAGCGAAGGAAGAGCCACGCGATGAGGCCGCCGAGCAGCATCAGGCCGAGCGCGCCCGCGATGTACGCGAGCGTGTAGTCGTCCTGCATGACGACGACGGGCTCGGTCGGCGGACGGGGCTGCGCGTCGGGCTCGTTCGCGACGAGCGATCCGATCGTGATCGTCTGCGGCTCCGTGCGCGCCGCACCGACGATTCCGTCGGCCGTGATCACACGCACGACGAGGCCGGGGATCGTGACCTCGCCAGGCTCGAGCGCGAGCAGATCGAGCGTGTACACGAAGCGGCGACGACCGTTGACGACGCTCTCGGTGTGGTCCTGCCCGATGAGCTCGAGCGGCGCGTACGTCTGCCGCGGGAGGTTCACGTCGTCGCCCTCGGGCACCTCGACCGTGAGCTCGTAGTGGACGACGTCGCCCGTCATCAGCCCATCGGTCGGCGTGAGGCGCACGGTGATCGTGGGCTCGTGACCCTCGGGCAGCGTGGGGATCGCGTCCTCGGGGATCGAGGGCTCGTCGGGATCGAGCAGCGGTTCGTCGGTGGGATCGAGGTCGGGCACTGCGGGGAGGCCCGCGTCGGAGTCGCCTTCGACGGTGCCCGCGTCGGAGTCGCTCACGCCAGCGTCGACGTCGCTCGGTCCGGTGTCGGGAAACAGATCCGAGATGTCGCGCCGCTGCGCGCGCACGTCTGCCGTCGCGAACAGCGCGACGCACGCGAGCAGCACCGCGATCAGGCGCGCGCTCATCCGTAGCCCTTCATGCGTCGCTGACGTCGACGAAAGAGGTCGCCGAGCGGCTTCACGTAGTCGCGATCGGTGTGCACCACCACGTGGTCCATGCCGAGGCGTCCGAAGAACTGCTCCCTGGCCGCGCGCTCTTTGGCGACGCGCTTCGCGAACGATCGACGTACACGCTCGTCGCTGGTGTCGATCTCGACGAGGTCGCCCGTCTCGAGATCCTCCACCAGCGCGAGGCCGATGTCGGGCAGCTCTTCTTCGCGTGGATCGACGACCTGGATGGGGATGAGATCGTGGCGCGCCGCCGCGATGCGCAGCGAGCGCTCGTAGTCTTCCGCGACGAGATCGGAGACGAGGAACGACACCGCGCGTCGACGCTGCACGCCGCCGAGCAGATCGAGCGCGACCGACAAGTCCGTGCCGCGCCCTTCCGGCCGTGCGTTGAGGATCTCGGTCACCACGCGCATGACGTGCCCCTTGCCCTTCTTGGGGGGCACGAAGCGCTCGATGCGATCGGTGAACACGATGAGACCGACGCGATCGTTGTTCTTGATCGCGCTGAACGCGAGCAACGCCGAGACCTCGGCCACGGTCTCCACCTTGGGCCGCGCCGCCGCGCCGAACTTCTCGGAGGCCGAGAGATCGACGAGCAGCATCACCGTCATCTCGCGCTCTTCGGTGAAGACCTTCACGTAGGTCTCGTTCATGCGCGCCGACACGTTCCAGTCGATGAAGCGCACGTCGTCGCCCGGCTGGTACTGACGCACCTCGCTGAACGCCATGCCGCGTCCCTTGAAGACGGACTGGTACCCGCCCGCCAGCTGCTCGTTCGCGAGCCTCGCCGTGCGGATCTCGATCTTCTTCAGCTTCTTGATGAGCTCTCTGGGAATCACACGCGATCAACCGGTCCGAAAGTCAGCAAGCACGGGGCGCCCTGCGGCGGGGGAGCGAAGCTCCCCCTGGAGCAGCGGGAGCGGAGGATGCCGGCACGGCATCCGAGCAGTCAGCGCCGAAGGCGCGAGGAGAAGCGTGGAAGCGACGAAGGACGAGCGGGGGGTCACAGGGGGGCCTGTGGGCCCCCCTTCCGAGCGCCGGAGGCGCGGGAAACAGAGCGCGGGAAATCAGGGCACTTCCACTTTGTCGAAGATCCGACGCACGACCTGATCGCTCGTGATCTCTTCGGCCTCGGCCTCGTAGGTCGGGATGATGCGGTGACGGAGCACGTCGGGGCCCACGGCCTTCACGTCCTCGGGCGTCACGTAGCCGCGGTGACGGATGAACGCGTGCGCGCGGGCCGCGAGGTTCAGCGCGATGGACGCGCGAGGTGACGCGCCGTGCGCGACCATGCCCGCGAGATCCTTGAGGCCCGCCTTCTTCGGATCGCGCGTCGCGATCACGACGTCGAGGATGTAGTCGTTGATCTTGTCGTCGACGATCACGTGCGCGATCGTCTCGCGCGCCTTGAGCACCTGCTCGGTCGAGGTGACGGCGTTGATCGCCAGCTCGCTCCCGCGCTGGGCCTTGCCGAGGTGGGAGCCGAGCGCGAGCTTGGTCATACGCTCCATCACGCGCTTCTCTTCTTCACGCGTGGGGTAGCCCACGAGGACGTGGAGCATGAAGCGGTCGACCTGCGCCTCGGGCAGCGGGTACGTGCCCTCCTGCTCCACGGGGTTCTGCGTCGCCATGACCATGAACGGCGCCTCGAGCGGGAACGTCGTGTCGCCGATCGTGACCTGGCGCTCCTGCATCGCCTCGAGCAGCGCGCTCTGCACCTTGGCGGGCGCCCGGTTGATCTCGTCGGCGAGCACGAGGTTCGCGAAGATCGGGCCCTGCTTCGCGCTGAACTCGCCGCGCTGCTGGTTGTAGATGACGGTGCCGACGACGTCGGCCGGCAGCATGTCGGGCGTGAACTGGATGCGGGAGAACTTGGCCGCAATCGTCTCGCACACGGTCTTCACCGTGAGCGTCTTGGCGAGGCCGGGCACGCCCTCGAGCAGCACGTGGCCGCCGGTGAGGAGGCCGATGAGGATGCGCTCGATCATCGACTCCTGACCGACGATGACCTTGCCCACCTCGTGGACGATGGCGTCGGTGAAGGCGCTCTCGCGCTGGACCAGCTCGTTGATGGCGCGGACGTCTGTGTACATGCGGTGTTCGACCTACGTGTGGAGCTCGCCTTCGTGCGATCCCGAGCGCGCGGCGCAGCGCGACCGGGCCGAAGGGCGCGGGAGGATAGCGCCACGCGGCTCTCTCGTCTGCGACGGCATCCTTCGAAAGACGCGGGGCATGTTCGGAGGGAGGGAGGGAGGGCGGAACGTGCCGACGCGACGCGGGGACGAAGGACCGTCACGGACGAGAGAGCCTGGGGTGCCTCGAGCGCGGCGAAGCGATCGAGGCACGCGTGACTGGCTCGGAACCCGCGAGCGGAGCGGGCTATTTCGGCCCCCGACCGCACGCGCTAGGGTCCCGCCGTTTTTCGGAGGTCCCATGAAGCGTCTCGTGTGTCTCGCGTGTCTCTTGGTTCTCGGCTGTGGTGGTGGCTCGTCCTCGGCGGGAGGGACCACGACGGCAGACAGCACGCCGGTGGGGAATGCCGCCGTGACGGCGCGGATCGCGACGGTGCCCGCCGCGCCGGTGCCGCTCACGACCCAGGTCTCCGCGCTCACGACCGAGAGCGCGACCTCGCTCTGCCCGTGGGTGCAGGAGCACGTCGCGCCGTCGGAGCTCGACGTCGACTGCCCCGACGGATCGCACGTCCACACGGGAGGCGGCTGCGAGGCCGAGGGTCTCGTCCAGATGGCCACGCAGTTCTCGCAGGTGAGTTGCTCGCTGAACCTCGCGGAGCTCTTCGCGTGTCAGCTCGCGGTCCGCGCCGACCCGTGCGGCGGCGGCGCGTTCGGCGCGAACCACGCGGAGTGCGAGGCGATGACCGAGTGCATCCGCGTCTCCTTCGCGTCGGCGCAGGCCCAGCAGGCCGGAGGAACCACGCCCGACGAGCAGCCGGCGCAGTGAGGGCGCGTCACGGCGCGACGAACGTGCAGCGGGTGATCGGCAGCGCGATGTCGCGCTGGACGTGCAGGTAGTAGGTGCGGCCCGAGACGAGCGGTGCGGGGGCGCCGCTCGTCGGGATGCGCTGGATCGCGCCCGCAGGCAGCTCGCCGTACGCCATCCCGCAGCCGAGCGCGGGTGAGCTGGGCGGCACCGTGATCGACCACAGCGTGCCTTCGGGCAGATCGAAGTTCGGCGGCACACCGGGCGAGGCCGAGCCCTCTTCGAGCACGCTCACGTAGCGCGCGGCGCCGCCCGTCCACGCGAGCGTTCCGTCCGGCTGGAGGCCGAGCTCCGGACCACACGGGCTCGGCACGTACTCGACGAGCTCGCGGAAGAAGGGGGCGAACGGCGGCAGCGCGCTGGCCTCGTCCGTCGTGAGCCCACGACGCTCGAGCTCGAGCGCGACGAACGCGCGAAGCCTCGGCAGATCGGTGGTGGGGAGGCCGCTCCTCGATCGATCGAAGCCGTTGTTCTCCGCCGCCGGATAGAAGCCGAATTCCGCCGAGTTCGTATAGCCGCCGAGCATGGCGAGGGCCTGATCCGAGATCGTGTCGATCCACAGGGGGCCTGCCTCGGTGTCCCAGATCGCCGCGCCCTCGGGAGTGCGAGAGCTCTGGTGACAGCACGCGCACGCAGACGCCTCGGCCTGGCTCCGCATCCAGCCGACCTCGGTCATGTAGCTCGTGTCGAGGAGCCTCGGATCGGTGGGGTCGAGCGGGATCTCGAGGTCATACGGGCTGTACGGCCGCTGCGTGCGCACGACGTCGCAGTCGGCGTAGTCCGCGTATTGCCTTCCCTCTTCGGTCGATCCGGAGATCAGCGTGGGTGTGCAGACGAGGCCGTCGGTGCGTCCGGGCGGCTCGCCCTCGCGCGCAGGCCGGCAGTCGATCGTCGGCGGGATGAACACGTTCGGATCGATCTCGCCCGAGGCTTCGCACCCCATGCACCGCGCGTCCGGCGTCCAGGTGCCGCGCGCGAACGTCTCGCACGCGGCCTGCGCGGCGCCGCACGACGAAGGCGGTCCGCTCGAGAGCACCGAGTAGCCGCCCGCGTCCACGTCGCCCACCGTGCAGCGCCCGACGGCGTCCTCGAACGCGCACTCCTCACCGATCTCGAGGGTGCCCGCGGTCGTGCCGAACGCGCGCATGCAGTCGGTCGCTGCCGACTCCGCGCCCCAGCCCGGCCCTCGGTACTCGCGGCACTCGGGCCGCTCCGAGAACGGGTTCACGTAGCTGCAGCGCGCCCGGAACGAGGCGACGCCGAACGCATCAGGCGGCGGCGCGTCGGGACGCGCTGCATCGAGGAGCGCTTCGTCCCGCGCATCCACAGCGGTCGCGTCGTGCCCTGCATCCGCTGTCGTCTCGGGCGTCGAGGGACAACCGAGGATCGAGAGCGCGAGCGACGCGGAAGCCGCGACGAGGGAAGCGCGAGCGCGCAAGGAAAGGGAGCCGTCCATGCCCAGAGACACTCGGGCCGGCCCCTCCCGATCGCAAGGCACCGCCCGCTCGAAGACCCGGCGCGGCCTTTCCAGCTTACCGAGGTGTCAGGTCTCCTCCGCGAGGATCGCCGCCGCCTCTGGCAGGTGCGCGCACCAGCGCTGGAGGAAGTCCAGCACCACCTCGCGGTGCGGGCCGCGGTAGCGTGCGAGGAAGGCGGCCAGCATCGGCAGGAGCGCCCGCTTCTCGGCGTCACTCGCGCGCTCGTTGGGGAGCAGCACCAGAAAGAGGCAGTCCTCGGACTCCATCTCGAAGGGTTCGCGGAAGCCGGCAGTGGCACGGTGGAAGGCCGCCGGGTCACCGGTGCAGCGGAAGCGCGCCCATTCCCGCTGAACGCGCTCCTCCGGACGCGGATGTGGCGCGACCACGTCGAGATCGTCGAGGAAACGCCCCAACCCCTCGTCCCTCGCCCCGATCGTCGAGAGCGACAGCAACAGCCCCGAGCGCTCGTCCGCGAGCACCCGTCGGGCGTGCTCGATCGCCACCCAGCGCGCCACGGACGCGTCGCCTCGGGCGAGCAGCCCCAGCGCCTCCGCCGCGTATCCAGACACATCGACGCCAGGGTCGCGGATCAGCCGTGCGAGGTCGGGAGCGGCGGCGCGAGCGGTGGCGCCGAGTCGGCCCAGAGCTTCGCAGGCGCGCCAGGTGTACCAGTCACCGCGGTGGCCCGTCGCGAGGCGCAACGCCCCGCGTAGCTGATCGACGGCGCCTGGACCCCGTGTGCCACCCGCGTCGAGCGCGGTGAACAGGGCGTCCAACGCGTCGAGGGCCTCCGGCGTCGCTATGGCGCTGCGACGGCGATACGGGCTGGAGCACGTCGAGCCCCAACCCGCGCCGGGGAGTAGGTGGGCCGTCTCCGCCGCATCCGCGACCCAGACGCGGTACGTGACCTGTGGAAGCGAATCCTCCCCGAGCCACTGACCGTCGACCTCGTAGTGAAAGTCGGCGTCCATGGGCGCCAAGAGGCGGGCGATGTCGACGATCTCCGCTCGGAGGATCAGCCTCGTCGCGTCTTCGACGGAGCTCTCGTGCCGATCGGAGGAGCGCTCCCGCAACGCCGGACGCGCGCCGGGCCCGCCCGAGCGGGGCTCCGCCAGGAGCTCGAAGAAGGGCACGGGGTCGAAGGGATCCCAGAAGTGCCCCTGCACCTCGCGGGCGAGGGGGCTCACGCGAGCGACGAACGAGCCTTCGTCCCTGGTGAGGATTCGAACCCCGTAGAGGTCAGTGCTCACGTCGGCCGAGCGTACACCGCGCGCTCGAGTGATCAGCGCGCGAGGCTGAACGCGAGGGCGATCAGCGTCAGCACGAACATCACGGCGGTCGCGGCCGTGGCGTAGATCCAGGCGGGGTTCACGCCGGTCTGGACGATCTTCGTCTGGATGGGCGCAGGCGATGCGAGCGAGCTCGAGTGGACGGACGTCGGCGTGAGCGGGGTCGGCGCGACGATCGGCGCAGGCGCCGCAGCGGCCGGCGCTACGGGTGCGGCCGCGACGGGCGCGGCTGCGACGGAAGGGACCGCTTGGGGCGCAGCTGCTGCGGGCTTGGCGACGGTGCGCGAGATGGGCTGCTCCTCGATCGTCTCGAGCTCGATCGTCTTGAGCGGCATCACACGCCCCTCGGGCGGACGCGCCGGCGGACGCGTCGAGACAGGACGCGTGCCCGACTCGCTGGGGATCACCTCGGCGGGCCGTGCCTCGAGCCCGCTGTGTGCGCGCGTCACCGGACGCTGCTGTGCGGCCGCGAACGCGCGAGAGAGCTCTTCCATGCTCGGACGATCTTGCGGGCGTCGGCCCATCGCGCGCTGGAGCACCTCGCCGAGCTCGCCGAGATCCTCGTTCACGCGCGACGCGAGCGAGGGCGCGTCCTTCTTCGTCTTCTCGAGCAAGACGTCGATCGGCGAGCCGACGAACGGCGGCGATCCCGTGAGCAGCTCGAACGCGGAGATCGCGAGCGAGTACACATCGGCCGAGGGCTCCGCGCGCACGCCACGCGCACACTCGGGCGCGAGGTACTCGGGCGTGCCGAGCACCAGGCCCTGTCGCGTGAGGCGCTCGGCCGACACGGCGTCGAGGTACGCGAGCCCGAAGTCGACGAGCTTCACGCGCGGCCGGTGCAGACGTCCGCCGAGGAGGAACATGTTCGCGGGCTTCACGTCGCGGTGGACGATGCCGTGATCGTGGAGCGCCCCGAGCGCGTCGGCGACGGGCTCGAGCACGGCGGCGGTGTCGCGCGCGGAGAGCGGGCCATTCGCGAACAGGAGCTGCTCGAGGTCCATGCCCTCGAGGTGCTCGAGCACCAGATACGGCTCCTGGGTCTCGAGCAGGCCCATGTGGAACACGGTGACGATCGAGGGGTGCTGCACCCGACACGCGCTGCGCGCCTCGCGCACGAGACGCTGACCGGCGCCGCGATCGCTGCCCGCCCCTGCCCGCATGACCTTCACCACCACGGGCCGCTCGAGCACCGAGTCGGTCGCGAGGTAGAGCACGCTCATGCCACCCGTCGCGAGCACGTCCTCGATGGCGAAGCGATCGTCGAGGATGCGTCCGACGAGACCTCGCGCGGGATGATCCGCGGCGACGGGCTGAGGCCCAGGAGGCTGACCGGGCGCAGGTCCACCGGCGCGAGCCGAAGACCCCCAGAGTTGTTGCGTCGCGCTCATGGGCGTCCTTCCGTTCGTGTCGGCAGCGCTTCCGGTCGACCTTCGCGAGGGTCATCCACGTCGTACCGGTCGAGCGCGAGACTCTCTGCTGTGGCCGTCATCGATCGGCGTGGTGGCGCGAGCGACGGGAAATCTTGTGCAGACAACGCCTCGACGCGTCAACCCCGTCGCTGGATCTTTCCAGTCACGCAAGACACGCGACCGCCCTCAAACGGGGGCAATGACGTGTGCCTGGAATGACGCCGGCGGCGGAGGCCTCGAAGTCTCTAGACTCGCCGTCGTGAACGACTCCCGACCGCTCGGTCTGCGTGATCGGTTGGGTGCGCTCGTGCATCGCGCGACGCACGCCGGTGTCGACCCTGCGCTGCCGCGTGAGGAGACGAAGCACATCGTCCTCACCAACCAGTACGCGTTGTTCGTCTCGGTCTGCGGCACGCTCTCGGTGTTCGGGCCCAACGCGCACACTGCTGCCCGCGGTGCGCGCTTGGCTGACGCTCGCGCTCGTCCTCAACCTCGTGGTCCTCGCGCTCAACGCCCTGCGTCGCGACGTGCTGGCGAGCGCGCTCCTGATCGGCACGTTCACCGTCGTGATGGCGGTGGTGGGCGCCCTCGAGCCGGTCACCGCGCTGCACGAGCCGTTTCTCGTCCTGAACGTGCTCGCGAGCTGGTTCGTGTTCCCTCGGCGGCTGCGCTGGGCGCCCCGGATCGCGACGGCGCTCACCGCCCTCGTGCTCTTCTGGATGGTGTGGTTCGTGAGGACGCACCCACGACCCGCGCAGCTGCCCGGCTTCGACGTCGACGGCATCGCGCTGGGCAACCTGTTGATCGTCCTGATCGGGACGGTCTTCTACTGCACACGCGCGCTGACCGAGGTGGACGTGGTCAACGAGGAGCTGCGCAAGGAGCGCGCGCGCTCGGAGGCGCTCTTGCAGCGAGAGGTCGCGCATCAGGTCGCCGAGCGCTCGCGTGATCTCGGTCGTGCGCTCACGAGCGCGGAGCCCGGCAGCGTGGCCCTCGCGCCCTCGTCGCGATTCGCCGAGCGGTACAAGGTGATCCGTCCGCTCGGTGCGGGCGCGATGGGCGCTGTGTACGAGGTCGAGCGCGTGACCGACGGGCAGCGCTACGCGCTCAAGCTGATGACCACCACGCTCTCGCGCGAGCACGCCGCACGCTTCGCGCGCGAGGCGGAGATCGGTGCGCGGGTCCACCACCCGCACGTCGTCCCCATCGTCGATCTCGGCGTCGCGCACGACGGCGCGCCCTACCTCGTGATGGAGCTCGCGGCGGGCGGCACGCTCGATGGTGCCCGCGATCGTTTTGGTGATCCCGCGTGGGCGCTGCCGCTGCTCGCCGACATCGCAGACGGACTGACCGCGCTGCACGCGGCGGCAGTCGTTCACCGTGATCTCAAGCCCGCGAACGTCCTCCTCGACGCGCGAGGCCGCGCGAAGGTCGCGGACTTCGGGATCGCGCGCTTCGCGTCCGAGGGCCCGGTCGACGCGCAGGCAGCGACGCTCGCGGCCGCGGGCTCGCCTCAGGCGCTGACGGGCACGGGCGCGTGGGTCGGCACGCCGCTCTACATGCCGCCCGAGTCTGCGCGCGGTGCGCAGGACGTCGGCGCGCCCGGCGATGTGTTCACGTTCGGGATCGTCGCGCACGAGCTCTTGACGGGAACGAGCCCCTACCCGACGCCGCCCGTGCTCCTCGCGAGCGCGAGCCAGCCGCTGCCGGCGGTCTCGGCGATCACCGACGCGCGTGTCCCTCGCGAGGTCGCGACGCTGATCGTCGCGTGCTTGGAGGAGCAGCCTGCGGCGCGGCCGCTCATGGCCGACGTCGCGAAGACCCTTCGTCAGCGTGCGTGAGCGAGGAGGTGTGCATTGTCGATCGACGACGACGCTGGTGAGCTGATCGCGGCGGCTGTGACGCGCCTCGAAGAAGAAGACTTCGTCCGCGCCTACCGCGAAGTGCCGGGCCTGCGCCGCTACCTGTGGCAACCGCTGGCAGCGCTGGCCTTGGTCGGGGTCGCAGGCGGTGCTGCCTACGCCGCCCTCGGCCCGCCCAGCGATGCTGTGCCCGTGATCGGGATCGCCGGCCTCGCGTTCCTCGCGTGGATCGCATACGGGCGCCGCCAGATCCCTCGGACACAGTGGCGCTCGCTGCCCGAGCACGCCAAGCAGCTGCGCTTCGAGATTCGGCGTCATCGCTTCCGCACTCGCACCGAGCGCAGCGCCTACGAGCTCGTGTACGAAGACTTCTACTCGTGGCACGAGACGGAGCACGCGCTCTACCTCGAACAGCACCCCAACAACTTCGTCATCGTGCCCAAGAGCGCGTTCGCATCCGCGGAGGAGATCCGCGTGGCGAGCGAGCACCTCGCGCGCTCCATCGTGACGCGCCCACAGAAGAACGCGGCCACCAACCCAGTGAAGACGCTGATGCTCTGGGCCCTCTTGATCGCGCTCCTGTCGGGTCTCTACGCGCTCGTGCGCGAGTGAGGTGACCACGTTCCCGTGGCCAGCCATAGCCGACGTCGCGAAGACCCTTCGTCAGCGCGCGCGTCGGGGACAGCGCCTCGGGTCATGACCCGAAGCGCGCGACGGCCCGTGCTCTCTAGCCTGCGCGGATGAACGAGCGGCCGAGGTGCGGGTGATCGATGAACGAGATCAGGGCCGGGCTGCCAGCCTCTGGCCAGAGGACGTGATCCTGGCGCACGAGCTGCGCACCCCGGCGATCGGTGTCGTGGCAGCGCTCGACGGCCTGCGGCAGACGGAGCTCACGCCCGCGCAGCGCGAGAGGCTCGAGACGGCGCACTCGGCCGCGCGCCACCTCCTCGACGTCGTGAGCTGGATGACGCGGGCCAAGAACGGCGAGACGTCGGTGCCCGCCGAGCTGTCACCGCGCGCGCTCCTCGATGAGATCGCCAGCCTGCTCCGGGGCATCGCTCCCGCGACGCGGATCGACGTGCGCGTGGGACCGGAAGTCCCGCAAGTCGTGGTCGCGCGCGCGACCCCGCTCCGACAGATCGTGCTCAATCTGCTCGGCAACGCCGTCAAGTTCGCGGAGGGTGGGCACGTCTCGTGTACGGCCTCCGTCGCTCGGCCAGGACTGCTCGAGATCGAGGTTCGCGACGACGGTCCGGGGATCTCCCCCGACGACGTTCCCGCGCTGTTCGAGGTGTTCGTCCGCGGGGCGAGCTCCGCGGGCACGAGCGGCAGCGGCATCGGGCTGGCGCTGTCACGCGCGCTCTGCCGTAGCCAGGGCGGCGATCTCGAGCACGTCCCGCTCGCGCAGGGAGGCGCTTCCTTCGTCGCTCGCGTGCCGTTCGCGGACGTTGCCGAGCGATCGGCGGGTCCTCTCGATGCGGCGCAGGACCTCGCGCGGCGCCGCGTGCTGATCGTGGACGACGACACGGCGACGCGCGCGCTCGCGGTCGGAGTCCTGCGGCGGCTGGGCCACGACGTGGAGGGATGCCCGGACGCACAGACGGCGTTGGATGCGATGGAGCGGAACGCTCCCGACCTCTTGATCGTCGATCTGGAGCTACCCGACATGAGCGGTCTCGAGCTCTCGCGGCGCGCGAGACGAGCGGGGTCGAACGTGCGGATGGTGGGCATCACGGCGCACGTGCTGGACGCCGTTCGCGCGCAGTGCCTCGAGGCGGGCATGGACGACGTCCTCGAGAAGCCCCTCGACGCGCAGCAGCTCCGGGCAGTGCTCGCCCGGGTCCCGAGCGATCGCGCGTGAGCCCCCATCGCGCCAACTCGCCCGGCAGCCATCTTCCGCTCCCCGATCCTCGGGAGCGCCTGTTGCAGTGGGTGATGCGGAGCCCCCGACGCGCCTCGATCGAGGAGATCCTCGTCGGGCTTGCCGAGATCACGGAGGCCGACGCGGTGTTCGTCGGCGTGCTCGTCGGTTCGCCTGGGGGCGAGCCGGCGGGGGCGCCTCGGTTGCGCTTCGTGCACGCGCTGCTCGGACGCCAGCCCGCGCAGTGGCCCGACACGATCGTGCGGGATCAGGATGCCTGGCCGGCGCCGTTCGCCGCGGCCGTGCACACGGTCGTCCCGCTCCTGCGCTGCGATGTCTGGGTGGGCGCGCTCGGGCTCGGGTACGCCGACGGAACGGTGGCTCGGGTGGATGAGGACGTTCTCGCGCTGCTGGGCGAGCGGGTGGCCGCGATCCTCGAGCGGGAGCGGTCGGAGCACGAGATCGCCGCGCTCTTCGATCTCGCGCCCGATGCGCTGCTGGTCGCCGACGCGCGAGGTCGGATCGTGCGCGCGAACCGCTCGGCGGCGCAGACGTTCGGTCGCACCGTCGATGAGCTCGTCACCCTCGGCATCGAAGACCTCGTCCCTACCGACGCGCGGGACCGACATGCGGGTCTTCGTGCTGCGTTTGCCACTCAGGATCGAGGAAGTCGCTTCATGGGCGTGCATCGCCCGGGGCTCTGGGCCCTTCGAGGAGACGGGCGCCAGGTCCCCGTGGAGGTGGCCCTGGGAGCGACGCAGATCGAGGGCCAGCCGTGCGTCATCGCGTCCGTCCGCGACGTGACCGAGCGCCTTCGCGCGCAAGAAGAGCGTGCTCGCTTGGACGATGTCGTGAGGCACGCACAGAAGATGGAGTCATTGGGCACGCTGGCGGGTGGAGTCGCACACGACTTCAACAACCTCCTCACCATCGTGCAGACGCACGTGGAGCTGGCGCTCCACTGGCCCGCGCGCGACGCGGTTCTCCACGAGCACCTGGAGGCGATCGCGACGGCCACCAAGCGTGGGCGTGGGCTGACGCGGCAGCTCCTGCAGGTCTGTCGGCGCTCACCCCCCAGCCGCGTCTGGACGCAGATGGAGGAAGTCATTCGTGAGGTGCTCACGCTGATGCGGGCGACGATCCCATCCGGCATCGAGCTGCGCTTCACGCACACGGACGTTCCCCCGGTGCTGGTGGATCCCACGCAGCTGCACCAGGTCTTGGTCAACCTGCTGACCAATGCCTGGCAGTCGATCCCGCGGTCTCTGGGGGAAGTGGCTGTCACGCTCGAGCCAACGGTCGTGGACGAGACCCGCGCCGCACGTCTCGGCATTCAGCCAGGCACGTATGCGCAGATCACCGTCCGAGACACCGGCGTAGGGATCCCGGAGGAAGTGCGCAGCCGGATCTTCGAGCCGTTCTTCACCACGAAGGCGCCAGGCCATGGGAGCGGGCTCGGGCTGGCCGTGTCGCACTCGGTCATCACGCAGCACGAGGGGGCCATCGAGGTCGAGAGCCGACTCGGGGACGGTGCAGCCTTCATCGTCCTCCTGCCGCTGGGCAGTGCCGCGGCCCGAGCCGAGAAGGTGAGCGCTGAGCTCCCCTCGCCGCGGCGGCTCACGCTGCGCGTCCTGCTCGTCGACGACGAGCCGCACGTGGTCCGCGGCACGACGTGGGTGCTCGAGTCTCTGGGCTGCACCGTGGTCGCCTGCACGACGGCGGCGGCCGCCATCGCGCATCTACGAAGCTCCGAGTCGTTCGACGCGCTGCTGACCGACCAGCACATGCCCGAGATGAGCGGGGACGAGCTCGCCCTGATCGCGGCGTCCACGACGCCCCCGCTGCCCGTCGTCCTCATGTCTGGCAATCACACCGTGGACACCACGAGCCGAGCCACGGTCGTTCGTCTGGACAAGCCCTTCACCGCCGACGAGCTGCGCGATGCGCTCGTTCGGGCGTGCCAGCGGGGCGGCGGGACGGGCGACGAGCGCGAGCGCTGAGAGAGCGCGAGAATCAATCCCCCGCTTCGAGTCGGGCCGCGGCGGAGGGGGGTTCGATGCTCAAACATCCTCGGCCTTCGGCCTGCGGAACTCGCCCTGGACCCCCCACCACCGCGTCCCTTCGGTTCGTGAATCGATGGTTTCTCGGTCCCTGAGCGATCAGCGCTACGTCTCGAGGTCGTCCCCAGGGAGCGTCGCGTGCTCGCGAGCGCCCAGCTCCCCCCGGACCCTCCCTCGAGCCTCGGTCACGAGCGCGTCGAAGACCGTCGGCTCGAAGCCCGTCTCTCGCACGAGAAAGTCGCGTGCTTCCTCGTAGCGCCGGAACGCCGCGAGCCGACGCTCTCCCACCGAGGGCGCCATGACGCGCATCGCTTCCATGTTCGCGCGGGCCACCCACGACTCGGTGACCAAGACCTCGAGGCACCGAGGCACGCTGCGCATCGCGCGTGCGAGACGCTGGCGTTGCGCTGCGTCGGGGCCCTGGTCGGTCTCGACGAGCACGAGCACGACCGACGTGCGCCTCGGATCCTGCGCGATGGCCTTCGCGGCGCGCCTGCACGCTGTCTCGACGACCAAGACGTCGGCAGCGGACACAGGCTCGGCGCCGTGAACGACGACGTCGATGAGGCGCGCGCTGTCGTGGGCGATCGCGAGCACGGCGCTGCACTGTACGCGGGCCACGTCTCGGGGCCGGTGCGTTTCCTCCCCAATTGGGGACGTCCGTTGGTACGCTCCGCGGGTCCGATGGAGCGAGCTTCCACCGTCCTCGTCGTCGAGGATCATCCCCTCCTCGCGCAGGGCCTGGTGGCTCTGGCCGCACGCCTCGGATTCGGTCGTTGTCTGGTGGTCAGCACGCTGGCGGCGGCAGACGAGGCGCTCGCCCGCAGACCGCTCGGCGACGTGGTCGCCGTGGTCGACGTCCGCCTCACCCACGAGTGCGGGATCGAGCTGGTGCGCCATTGGGCGCCTCGTGGGCTGCGGTCGCTCATGCTCAGTGGCGACGCGAGCGCGGACAACATCCAGCGATCGCTCGAGGCAGGAGCATGTGGCTTCGTTTCGAAGTGCGAGGGAACCGTCACCATCGGCCGTGCGATCGAGGCGGTCGCCCGGGGCGACACCTTCCTCAGCGAGGCGTGCAAGCGCGCGCTCCAGCGAGGCTCGTCCGGCTTGTCACCTCGAGAGACCGAGGTCCTGCGCTGCGTGGGTCGCGGTCTCACGAACAAGGAGATCGCGGCAAAGCTCGGGCTCGCGGTTCGGACGGTCGAGAGCCACCGCGAGCGCCTGATGACCAAGCTCGACGCTCACAACGCCGCCGACCTCACCCGTGCCGCTGTCGCACGCGGCCTGGTCGGCCGCGACTGAGCCGATCTGTCGGCCGACAGACCAGCACCGCACATCGGCCCAGACGCACAGTGGGCTGACCCGCGGAGGGAGCGGGATCGGCATGAGCAACTGTGGCGAGGTCGTGGCCGCCTGCTTCGGGCTCGAATCTCCCGCGGATGCTGTGCGCGGGAAGTACCTGGGCGCCAAGGCCGTCGGCCTCGAGTTCTACGCATGGTTCCACTGGCCCACTCTCGCGGTCGATCGATGACGATGGGCCTACGCTCGGCGTGGATCGATGACGCTCGCGGACAGCCATCGGACCGCGCCCTCGCACGGGGGAAGTGCCAGGCTCGTTCGACCACTCGGTCGACCCTCTGGATCGATCTCTCGGAACTCGGAGACACTCGTGACCTTCAGTCTGCGGCCCTTTCATCTCGGTGAATTCCAGGACGTGGCCGCCGACGCGGACTTCGTCCGAATGCTCGCCAGACGCGCCCCGCCCGACCTCGAGTTCCTGCGTGTTCGAGACGCCAACGGCTGGGTGGAAGTTCTTCGTGACGGTACCTTCTGCACGCCACGGCGCATTGCGATCCTGCCGCCCGTTCCGGAGGATGACGGCACGCAGAGCATCGATGAATTCATGGGTCCCGAGCATTGGGTCTACTTCTCGCCCGAGGCCGACGGGGGCCGCGGGCTACCCGATTTGCCCAACCTGCTGCTGCCTCGCCTCGCGGCGACATGGGACTTTCCCGCGCTCGCGGCGGACCCTGTGTGCTCGAACCTCATACCCAGTCACTTCGCGAACATGGGCGACATGGAAGTCGAGCTCGAGCATTGGCTGCACGGCTGGGGCGAGGAGGGCCGATCCCTGCTCGAGGGTGCCCTCACCCAGCACATCATCCTCGTCTACCCGTGACGTGATCCATGGCCGGCGCACGTGCCGCGCTGGATCACCTCAAGAACGAGGCGATCTTCGGTAGCAGCGTGTCGCGCTCGTCTTCGAGCACGTAGTGGCCTGCGTCTTCGAAGCGCATCACCTCGGCTCTGGGAAAATGGCGCTCCCAGTCGGCGAGGAAGTGTCGATCGAAGACGAAGTCCCGAAGGCCAAAGGCGAGCAGCATCGGCTTGTCGGCCAAGCGCGGGAGCTTGCCCTCGGTGTCGGACACCACGCGGTACGCGCGGTCGGTCGTCTTCAGCGGGATGTCCTCGACGAAGCGCAGCGTCGCGATGCGATCGGCCCAGCTCCTGTACGGAGCCGTGTAGGCCTTGCGGACCTCGCGCGGCAGCGCGCCCTTCTTCACGCACACACGCGAGGCCGTGCGCGAGAACGCGTTGCCGCCGCGCACGAGCAGCGCCCCGAGCGGTGTGCGCGTGAGCGCGAGCGGCGCAGGGAAGCGCTTGCTCTTCGGCAGCGGGAACGCGGCCGTGTTCATCACGACCATCTTCGCAACACGATCGGCGTGATCGACGGCCCACGCGGTGCCGATCATCCCGCCCCAGTCGTGCACCACGAGCGAGATGGAGCACGCCCCTTCTGCATTGGGGGCGCGACGTGCTCGATCAACGGTCAATCCTCGAGCACCGCGAAGCAGGCTCGCGGCATGTCGAACGGATGGTCCATCACGTCGCTGACATCGAAGCACCGCGTCCGTTCTGGGCAGTCATCGTCTCCCTCACAGGGGTGCAGACAGTATCCTCCTCCGTCATTGCGAGGCACCGTGTAGGCGCACTCGAGTCCAGGAGGGTCCGTCGCCGGACGGCTGCCCCGACAGCCGAGCTCGACGTAGGGCTGACAGGCGGAGGGCGCGCAGACGCACACCTCGATCGTCTCTCCGCCGCTCACCACTTCGCCGCGCACGATCCGGTAGCGGCGGTCTGTCCTGTCCGGAGGGCACTCGCCTGCGACGCCGCCATTCGGGAGACACGCAGCGAGAACGGTGCCCGCGTCTGGCGTGGCCGCGTCGGGCTCGCGCTCGTGACTCGCATAGCACCCGACACCACTGACCATCAGCAGAGCGGCGATCGCTCGCCACCTCCATGGCCTCACTTCTCGCTCCTCGACCGACGAGCACGACGTCGCGTCGTCATCGCAGCGAGAAGCGCGATCAGCGAGACCGCCAGTCCGTCACTGGCGCGTCGAACCGAGCAGCCCTGACACCCGCCGGGGGGCTGCACGCCCGCGTCCGGTGCGACCCCAGCGTCGGAGGTCGGAATCGAGCCACATCGCGAGTCGGAGTCCGCGACGGCAGGCACTGCCCACGTCCCCCCTGGGCAGGCGCCCGACGGGACGACGACGGGGAAGGTTCCAACCGCAGTGTTCCCGTGGTCGTCGCTCGCCTCGATGGTCACGGCGTATGCCCGAGAATCGGGGGCAAGAGGTTCTCGCTCGCCACGTGTGCAGAACGCTCCGCTGCTGCCGACCCGGATGTCGGGCGTCCGAACTCCGCGGTCGACTTGACTGCTGGTGATCGCGAGCACTCGAAAGCTCAACGACGCATCGCAACTGTCGCGGAACGCTGCACCGTACGCGGCGGCGTCGAAGAGTCGCATGCGGCCGTCGTCGGGAATGCACACTGGGAGGTTGCTACCGTCGAACGCCGCTCCGCTCGTGTCGACGACGGTGACATCGATGCTGTCCGTGGTCGACGACGCCATGGGGTCACTGACGGTGAGGTCGTAGGAGGTACGCCCCAATCGCTGCCGCACCGTGGCCATGCGTCCCCGTGCCGTCACCGGAGCGCGGTCGTTGGTCGGGTAGCTCGACCAGTTGAAATACAGCGGGAGTTGAGCGCCCTGCGGGTCATCCGGATCGAAGCTCGCAGCGCCGCTCAAGCTCACCTCGGCCCCTGCGGGATCTGTGCACTCGACCGTCAGATCCGGACCCGCCTCCGCCAACGGCGCTCGATTCGGAATCCGACCCACGATGTGCAGAGACACCACCGTCTCGGTCATCGCGTCTGCGAACACGGCGTCGATGGTCACCAGCCGCAAGTCCCACCGAATCGTGCCGGTGATCGGCGATGCAGTCGTGAGCTGCGCACCCATCCGAACGTCGCTCAGGGTGGTCGTCGCGCTGCCGAAGAGCTGAGCGCCCACGGGGAGCTCGATGCCACTCTCGCTCGGGCCGAGTGGAGTGATCACCCCACCCCGAATCGGAACCGGGTTCTGGAAGATGACGTTCTCGAAGGACTGACCGGCCAGGGTGAACGACGATGGCACGACGGTGCGCACGGACGAGAGCTCCGCAGGGCAGGTGTCCCCTGGCAGGCACCTCGGCGCGTGGGAAGCGACGCGACCTTCGATGGGGAAGCGTGCCAGGTCCGTGCCCACAGCGATCGTGACGGTCGAGCCCGTATCCTCGAGGAGCCAGTCGTATGCTCCCGCCGTGACCTCGGGTGGATCGAAGATGCTGTCCTCGCACGAGCTCACCTCCGGGTTGTAGCCCTGAAGCGGGTCGAGACACGCCGTGTAGCAGTAGCGTCCGGGCCGACCGCCCGAGGGCGGCGCGCGCATCCCGAGATGCGCGCACGCCGTGACGACCTTCTGCTCAGCGAGGCGGGCAGCGGTGCCCTCCATCCCCATCACGTCATCCGCACACCCAGACGTCTCGCGCCCTCGCTGGTAGCCCACGGGGCACGCCGAGGTGTCGGCCGGTAGCTCGGCGCATGACGCGAACTCAGGGTCGAGAGGGTCCCTGCACTCGAGGATCACGTCCTGGCAAGGATCGATCGCGGCCAGGCGAGCGCGGGCCTCTGTGCCCGGCAAGGGGCATGTCCGCTGCTCGCCAGTCAGCGCAACGAGGTCCAGCTCCACGCCTTCAGCCGCATGGCAGAAGAAGGTCTGACGAACGTACTCGGTCTCGCAGACCAGCCCGCCTCTGTCGACGCATGTTGTCTCGACGTAGCGCGAGGCCTCGTCCGCGAGCTCGAAGCCGTCCGGACACACCCCATCCACCGGCGCGGGGAACTCATCCGGTCGAAGCCGCGACCAACAGTAGGGCCTATCCCAGCACACAGCGCACGTACACACGCCCGTGGCGAAGTACTGGGTCGGAATTCGGAACTGCAGGTCCTGCGTGATGCAGGCCGTCAGGAAGAGCGAGAGGAACGCAGCCCCCCTGAACGAAACGTGCCAGTTGCGTCGCCATCGCCAACCTCCGACGACGAGGCTGCCGAGTGTGCTCCCCGCAGTCAAGGCCCCCGGATCACCTCAAGAACGAGGCGATCTTCGGTAGCAGCGTGTCGCGCTCGTCTTCGAGCACGTAGTGGCCTGCGTCTTCGAAGCGCATCACCTCGGCCTTGGGGAAGTGGCGCTCCCAGTCGGCGAGGAAGTGTCGATCGAAGACGAAGTCCCGAAGACCAAAGGCGAGCAGCATCGGCTTGTCGGCCAAGCGCGGGAGCTTGCCCTCGGTGTCGGACACCACGCGGTACGCGCGGTCGGTCGTCTTCAGCGGGATGTCCTCGACGAAGCGCAGCGTCGCGATGCGATCGGCCCAGCTCCTGTACGGTGCGGTGTAGGCCTTGCGGACCTCGCGCGGGAGCGCGCCCTTCTTCACGCACACACGCGAGGCCGTGCGCGAGAACGCGTTGCCGCCGCGCACGAGCAGCGCCCCGAGCGGTGTGCGCGTGAGCGCGAGCGGCGCAGGGAAGCGCTTGCTCTTCGGGAGCGGGAACGCGGCCGTGTTCATCACGACCATCTTCGCGACGCGGTCGGCGTGATCGACGGCCCACGCGGTGCCGATCATCCCGCCCCAGTCGTGCACCACCAGCGAGACGGGCCCCGTGGGCGCGACGTGATCGATCAGCGTCGTGAGATCCGCCACGCGCGAGGCGAGCGTGTAGTCGTAGCGATCGTCGCCGGGCTTGTCCGAGAGGCCCATCCCGATGTGATCGGGGACGATGCAGCGGTGCGTCGTGCGCAGGCGCAGCACGAGCTCGCGGTAGAAGAAGGACCACGTGGGATTGCCGTGGACCATCACCACGACGGGAGCGTCTTCGGGACCTTCGTCGAGGTACGACAGCCGTAGGTCGCCTCGCCCGCTTCGATCGGGGATGCGCAGCTCGCGGCCCTGGAACGGATAGAGCTCGCGGGCGATGCCGAGCTCGGCGAGGCGGGGCGCGAGATCGATCGACGTCGCGCGCGCCATCACCACACCACTTCGGCCATCGCGCAGTTGAGGCCGCTGCCGATGCCCATCAGCGCGACGCGATCCCCCTTCGACAGACGCCCGAGCTCGGCGGCCTGCGTGAGCACGAGCGGGATCGAGGCGGGGCCGACGTTGCCGAGCTCCGGAAAGATCGCGTGGATGCGCGAAGGGTCGAGTCCGAGGCGCTCGGCGAGCTTGTCCGTGTGCTGACGGCTCACCTGGTGGATCGCGATCTCGTCGAGCACCTCGGGGCTCCACCCGAGCTCCGTCGAGGCGAGCTCGAACGTGCGGCGCGCGAGCTCGAGGCCGGCCTGCAGGAGCTTCTGACCGTCGGTGATCATGCCGTCGACCTGGCCGCGGCAGAGGTGGCTGTGCTCGGTCGCCGCGAGGCTCACCGAGCCCACGTAGCGGTGCGCCTCGGGGCCTGCGAGATCCTTGTGCGAGAGCAGCATCGCTGCAGCGCCCGAGCCGAGGGTGAGCGTGGCGAAGTGATCGGCGAACGCGCGCGCGTCGCCCGTCGCGTTGAGGCGCTCGATCGTCTTGTCGACCACGAAGCGGCTGCTCTCGCCATCGACGACGAGGCCGTAGTCGATGACACCGCGCTCGATCGACTGCGCCACGAGGTCCATGCCGTTGATGAAGCCGAGGCAGGCGTTCGCGACGTCGAAGTTGAGGCACGTGGGGTGGAGGCCGAGCTTGCCGTGCACGAGGCAGGCTGTGGACGGCTCGACGTAGTCCCGCGAGACGCTGGTGTTGACCAGCAGGCCGATGCGCGCGCGCTCGACGCCCGCCTCGGTGATGGCGCGCTCCGCCGCCTTCGCGGCGACCTCGGAGGGCGCTGTGCCCTCGTCCCAGAAGCGCCGTGCGATGACGCCGCTCAGCGACGCGAGCACGCCGGGCGCGAAGCCGAGGCGCTTGAGGAAGGGCGAGAGCCGGGCCTCGAGGTCCGCGGACGTCGTGCGGTTCGGCGCGTCCAGGGACGCGACGCTCAGGATGGAGACGTTCTCGAACCGCATGAAGGGCGCGCTTCTATCCCAGCGATCCCGGGGGGGCAATCCACCGAACGGACGTAGGCTGGTGCGCATGCGCGCCACGCGGAGGGCCTCTTTGTCCACGTTCGTGGCGCTCGCGAGCGGGCTCGTCGTGCTCCTCGTGCACGCGGCCGTCTCTGCGCAGCCCGCGATCACCGCCGCGTGGGCACGCCCGCTGGAAGAGGGACGCCGCGCCCATGCGCGGGGCGACTTCGCGAGCGCTGCACGCCTCTTCGCGGAGGGTGATCGTGCGCTCGGTGGCTGGCCCTACGAGGAATCGCCTGCGTTCGACGACGAAGGTCACTGGGTGCACGCGGACGAGCGCGACCCGACGCAGACGGATCGACGAACGTGCGCGCCGAGGCGTCCAGCCGAGCGCCCGTCGCAGCCACGATCACGAACGGCACGACAGTGATCGTCGGCGAGCGGCGCGGGCGATGGTGGCGGATCACGGCGCCCGCGGGTCAGGCGGGATGGGTGTGGGCCCCGAACCTCGCGCAGCGCTGCCCGTGATCTTCTGGACGCTTCACGTACCCTGCGCGCCGTGGCGCTTCCTTTCGTCTTCGTGATCACCAACGTGCCGACCGCGCCGCTCGCGAAGCGTGAGGTGCTCGCAGCGCATGCAGACGCGCGGTTCGCGTTCTCGCGGCCCGGTCTCCTCACCTTCAAGCATCCGTCGGCGTCACCGGCGTTCGGCGAAGCGCTCGTGTTCGCACGCGTCGCCGGGCAGTCGCTCGGCAACGCGGCGAGCGTGGACGAAACGATCGCGCTCGTGCCCGAGGTCCTGCGTGCGAGCGCGGCATGGCACGTGTTCGCGCGTGATCCCGAAGACGCTGCGTCGGTCTCTCGCGCGGCGCAGGTGCGCGATGCGCTCGCGGCCAAGGGCTTGTCCCGATCGACGCCGAGCGACGGCGAGATCGTCATCGACGTCGTGGTCGCCGAGGGCGAGCCGCTCTTCGTGGGTCATCACCTCCACGGCAGAGGGCGCTGGAGCGTGGCAGGAGGTCTGCCCGAGGTCGTGGTCCCCGAGACCTCGCCCTCGCGTGCGTTCGCGAAGATCGAAGAGGCCCTCGTGTGGAGCGGCCTCTCGCCGAAGCGCGGCAGCACCGTCGTGGAGCTCGGCGCCTCACCGGGCGGCGCGACCCTCGCGATGTTGATGCGCGGCCTTCACGTCGTCGCGTTCGATCCGGGCGAGCTCGATCGTCGCGTGCGCGACTTCGTCGGGCCCGGCGGTGCGCGCGTGACCTTCCACGAGCGGGCGGCGGGCAGCGTGAGCAAGCAGGATCTCCCCGACGACGCACGCCTCCTCGTCTCGGACATGAACCTCGCGCCGCCCGTCGCGCTTCGGTACGTGGCCCGCGTGCGCGCGATGCTGCCGAAGCTCGAGGCCGCTGTGCTCACCATCAAGCTCAACGACGAGAAGATGATCGAGCAGACGTCACGATGGATCGAGCTCGTGCGCGCGATGCGCTTCGCCGAGGTGCGCGCGACGCAGCTGCCGAGCCACCGACAGGAGATGGTGATCGTCGCCCGCACGTGACACCGCGAGCCCGAGCGAGGCACGCTGGTGCGATGACGCGCCTGCTGTTCGCCCTCGCGGTCCTCGGCGCCCTCGCGGGCTGCAACGTCGTCGGCGCGCAGCCCGCGGCCTGGGAAGCCAACGGTGCAGCGTGTCTGTCGGCCCCGGCGCCCAACGGCGCGCCCGATCCTGCGACGGGCTGCCCGACCGCGATCGACACGCAGGGCGCAGACTTCACCGCGCTCGACGCGGTCTCGCGCAGCGGCGGCCCGCACCGCTACGTCCTCGATCCCATCACGTCGACTGCCGAGCAGCGAACGCGTCCACGCGCGTGCTGCTACCGCGTGGACTACCCGCCGCCGCCCGGCGGCTGATCGTCTCGGTCAGGGCGAGGCCTCGATCGGGCGCGTCACCGCGAGGCGGAGCGCGACGGGCCTGAGCACGATCACGTGCTCCTCGTACTCACAGAAGAGCGCGGCCTCCACGCCGATGCGGCCATCGGGCAAGCGGCGGCTCCACGCGAACGTGGGATCGACGCCCGCCATGTCCTTGCGATCCGAGGGCGCGCGCCACGAGGGGCCTGCGTGCTCGGTCGCGCGCACGATCTTCTGGAAGCCCGCCATGTCGACGAACGACGACGCGACGGTGTTCTTGCACTGCGGCAGCGCGTTGAGCGTCGCGAGCGGATCGGCGCCGCGGCCGATCTCGACGGTGTCGGCGTAGGGCATCTTCGCGAGCAGACGCTCGACGATCTCCACCTCGTCGACGGCGAGGCGCATCTTGCCGCGGCCTTCCTTCTCGAGCGTGCCGATCACGAAGAGGCCCTCGCGCATCGCGTCGCCGAGCAGATCCACGTCGCCCTCGGCGAACATCTCGCGCAGCTCGACCCCGATGTCTTCGGGCAGCACGAGGTACGCGTCGTCGTCCGACACGTGGAACGGCGGAACGAGCGCGATGCTCTCGATCTCTTCACCCGCTTGGATGCGCTCGCGGATCGCGGCGAGCGTCTCGCCGTCGGCGAGCACGATGGAGAGGGGGAGCCCCGAGACCTCGGCGGCGAGCGAGCGAGCGGAGACGGCGTGCATGGCGGGGACCGTCGAGGAGAGCCGTCGATGCCGTCAAGAAAGCGTCTGATCGCGCGAGGCACGACGACGGGTCGAGCGACAGGCAGGCTGTCGGTCGCGTACAACGCCAGACGATGCTGCGCCGCGAGCGCTCCGCCCTGCTCGTCCTCACCGGGATCGCGATCTTCGCGACGTTCGTGCCGACGCCGCGCTTCGAGACCAGCTTCTTCCTCGTCGGCCTGGCCTCGTGTGTGCTGTTCGGCGAGGCCCGCACGCGCCGCTCGCTCGAGGACACACGCCTCGCGCGGTGGGCCTGTGTGTACACACCGATCGTGATCCTCGGCTTGATCGTGACCGAGCCTGCGTGGGGCGCGGCGCGACCGTTCGTGGGGCTCGATGGCCGCGTGAACGAAGCGATCGTCGGCGAGCTGATCGATCAGGCCGCGCGAGGTCGTCCCCTCACCTGGCTCACGCGCATCGCGCCTGGGGATCCGACGCTCGATCTCTATCCGACGCTCGCGCACCGCGGGATCGCGCTGCTCGCGCGCGCGATCGGCGCCGAGCACGACACAGCGCGGCTGCTCGTCTCGATCGCGAGCGCGGCCTACGTCGCGGTGGCGGTGGGCATCGCGCGCTGCGCGGTGCGTGTCGGAGCGCCCCTCCCTGCGGCGCTCGTCGTCGGCGTGCTGGCGCTGCTCGACGTGGGCACCGACTTCACGTGGGGCACCCAGCCCGTCTTCCGCTACGCGTTCCTTCCCTCGACGCTGAGCATCGCCGCGTTGCTCCACACGCTGCCGTCGTTGTTCGATCTCGCGCGACGGCGGACGAGGGCACGGCTCGTCGCGGCCACGATGGGCATCGCGGTCACCGCGGCGCTCCATCCGCTCGCGCTCGTGGTGTGTGTGCTGCTCGCGACCGTGATCGCGCTCTCGATCGGGCTCGGTCGACCTCACGCGCGGCGCGCGCGGCTCGCGCCGTTGGGTGTGATCATGCTCGGCCTCGCGTCGAGCGCGTGGCTCTGGATGCCCGCGGCGGCGCGGGTGCTCGCCTACGGCGTGCACTACGGAACGCCCCAGATTCCGGGCGATCTGGCGCTCGGGCGGATCTCGGTCGGCGCGCTCCCCGATGGCGGCTGGATGATCCTCGTCGCGAGCGCGTGGATGGCGGGCCTCTGCGCGCTGCTTCGTCGCGACCGTCCCGAGGCGCGCGTGCTGGTGTGGGTGTCGATCGCGCTGGTGCTCTCGTACGTGGAGGCGCCGATGATCGAGCTCGGGCTCGCGCCTTCCACGGCGAGCGTGCGGTGGCAGGCCTTCCGCATCGGCGCGATCGTGAAGCCGCTCTTCTACGTGCTCGGTGCGCTCGCGATGGGGAGCGGCGCGCGCCTGCACGTGCTCGCTGTCGCGAGGCCTTCGCGCGAGAGGCTGCTCCGCGCGATCGGCGCCCTCGCGATCGTCGCGCTCGCGATCCTCGAGCACGACAGCTGGGCCGCCGGCCTGCGTGATCTGGCGCGTGAGCGCGCGAGCGACTTCGTGGGACCGACGGCCACGGCGCCCGAGGACGTCGCGGCCCTCCGCTATCGGTTGGAGCGCGAGCGCTCCGAGCGACCGGGCGGCCGCTTGCTGATGGTGTGCGGGCTCGAGTGCACCTACGAGCTGTTCACGTTCGCGCGCGACGGCATCGACGGAACGCCGGGCATCGAGCTCGCGCTCAGCCAGCCCGCGCCCGCAGGCTTTCTGCTGCGCGATCAGCTCCGCACGATGACGGACGAGAACCTCGCGCGCTTCGGGATCCGATGGGCCGTCGCGCCGAGCCGCGAGATCCTCCCGGGCACCGACGCGAGCGGCGATCAGCGCTTCGGTCGGCTCTGGTTGCGACCCGGTCCGGGCTGGGATGGATCGTTCGCGCACGTGACGCGCGGAGAGGGCCGCGTGATCGCGACCACGGTCCCCGGTGAAGGCTTCGACCTCACGCTCGAGGGCACGAGCGAGCCGGCGTTGATCGAGCTCGGCACGCCTTGGTACCCGAGGCTCGTCGGACACGACGATCGCGGCGAGGTGCCCGTGTGGGCGATGCCCGTCGGCGCGCCCGAAGCGAACGATCCCAACCCCACGTTCGAGCACGCGAGCGCCCTCTGGCTGCGGCCCGGAACGACACGCGTTCGCGCGGACGGCGCGCTCCCGAGCGATGGGGTCGGGACGATTCCGACGGTGCTCGCGGGGATCGCGGGGCTGCTCCTGGCGCTTCCTGCGTTGCGGGATCGTCGACGTGCGCTCTGGGCGCGCGTTCATGGCGCGATCGCGCGGTCACACCTCGTTTTCGTGACCCTCGGCCTCGTCGTGATCGCGCTCGTGATCCTCGTCGTGCGTCTGCGGAGCGGGCCGGCGGACGCCGTCCGCTTCGCCGCGCTGCTGCCCACGGCGAACGTCTTCGTGGTCGACGCGCAGGGCCAGTCGCGCTGCGCGCCCGACGCGCTCGGTCGCGCGTTCCGCTGCCCCGATGGCGCGACCCTTCGCACTCACGTCAGCTACACGCTGAACGACTGGCACGTGGGCTGGCCGGTGCCCGCGCCCGCGCTCGAGCTCACACGGGCAAGACCTCGCAGTCGCTACGTGATCGAGCTGGTGGGCCAGTCGCTCGAGGGCACGTACTACGGCCAGTGCGAAGGCTGCATCGCGACGCTGCGCGACGCGGAAGGCCAGTCCCAAGCGCGCATCGAGGAGCCCACCCAGCGGCTCTCGGTGTACGTCGATGCGCCGCAGATCGAGCTGCGTGCGCTCGAGGCCGACGCGAGCTTCACGGTGCTCGCGGCGCGCCTCGTCGATCCTCCGGACGAGCCTCCGCGCCCGCCCGCCGCGCCCTGAGCCGATCGGGTGGTGCCCCCGTCGGGACCGCGCTCTATACTCCGCGCCCCTCTTTTCCCCGGACTCCCCACGTGACGGAACGACGCGCTTCTTCGAATGGCCACGGCCCCACGGCCGACAGCAAGGATCCCGCGCTCGAGCGTGCCCACGCGCGCATGCTGAGCGACGACGAGCTCGGCCTCGAATTCTTCGGCGACTACTACGCCTACGCGCCCGCCGCGCTCGCGCTTCGCGAGTGTGTTCGCCTCGCAGCGATGCGCGGCGTCGAGCTGCCGGAGCCGATCCTCGACGTGGGCTGCGGCGACGGAATCTTCGCGCGCCTCTGTTACCCCGAGCGCCAGGTGTGGGGCATCGACATCAACCCCAACGAGATCCGCCGCGCGCAGTCCACCGCGACGTACTCGACGCTGATCTGCGGCAGCATCACGACGAGCGATCTTCCGGTCGGCTACTTCAAGAGCGCGATCGCGAACTGCTCGCTCGAGCACGTCCCCGACATCGCGGGCGCGTTCAACACCATCTCGCGATCGCTCGCGCCCGGCGCGCCGTTCGTCCTGATCGTGCCGACGCCGGACTGGACGCACGAGCTGCTCGTGCCGCGGGTGCTCGACTCCGTCGGCCTCGGCGGTCTCGCGCGCAGCTACCGCGACAACCTCGATCGCATCTTCCACCACGTGCACCTCTACGACGCGAAGAGGTGGGAGAAGCTCCTCGCGGACGCTGGCCTGTCGGTCGATCGCGTCGAGCCGATCGTCTCGAGCGGCGTGGCCGGCGCGTTCGACGTGCTGCTCTACCCGAGCCTCGTGGGCTGGCTCGTGAAGCGCCTCACCGGTCACTGGACGATGATGCCGCCGGTGCGCCGCGCGCTGGCGTTCGTGCCGAAGACCGCCATTCGCCTGCTCTCGGCGGCGATGCGTCGCGACATCGAGTCGATGAAGCCGGGCGAGCTCGTGGTGCACGCCAGGAAGATCTGAGCGACCGATGACCGCCGCTCCGTACTTCGTGAACCACGCGCGGAAGGACCGCTTTCCGTGGTCGGTCTACCACCGGCCGCTGATCGACGGCTTCGCGCAGGCGCTCGCGCCGCACCGCGGCGGGCGTGTGCTCGTCGTGGGCTGCGGGCTCGAGCCGTTCTTTCCCGGCGTGAACGGGGTGACCTTCTTCGGCTGCGATCTCGATCCGCAGGCGATCGACGAGAGCAAGAAGCTCTTTCCCGAGATGAAGGATCGCCTCGCGGTCTGTCCCTCGGAGAACGAGCTGCCGAGCGAAGGACCGTTCGCGGGTGACTTCGACGTCGTGCTCGCGAAGGAAGTGGTCGAGCACCTGCCGACGCCGGAGCCCTGGGCGCGCATGCTCGCGGCGCGCGTGAAGGTGGGCGGATCGCTCCTTCTCTCCACGCCCAACTACGGCCTCGACAGCTCGCTCGGGATCCTCGAGCGCACGGTGCTCGAGTGGTTCGCGCGCAAGGACGGCTACACGCGCGCGCACATCCATCCTTCGAAGTTCGATCGGAAGCGCCTGCGCACGCTCGACGTAGGGCCGGGCATGGAGCTCGTCGACATCGACATCCCGTGGACGCGCTGGACGCTGCTCGGCCACTGGCGTCGATCTCGTTCGCTGTAGCCTGCGGCAAGCGTGCTGCTCTTCGTCGTCACCGCGCTCGTCTTCGCTGGCTCGGCGCTCGCAGGGGCGCGGCTCTATCCCACCGTCGTCGCGGGTGAAGCGCCTGCGCCCGAGCGCGTGGCCGAGCGCGGCCTGGCGACCACGCTGATCGCGACGGGGATCATCGAGGGCGCGATCTACGCGCTCGGCTGGAGCCATCACCTCGATCGCGTCTCGATGGTGGGCCTCGCGCTCGGGCTCACCGTCGTGATCGCTGCGGCCGCTGTGGCGTCGAGCAGAGATCGCAAGTGCCTGGTCCTCGACGCGCGTGAGCTCGTCGTCGCGCCGATCGCGCTGGGCCGCGCGCTCTACCGCGTGAAGAGCGTCGCGACCCTCGGCTACGTCTGGCTCTGGGGCCTCGCCCTGTGGACGATGTACGTGAGCTGGCTCGCGCCGTCGGGCGCCTGGGACGGTCTCTGGTACCACGAGCCGATGGTCGGGTTCGCCCTCCAGAACAGGGGATTCTCGATCATCGAGGTCCAGCCGATGCTGGAGATGGTCAACGGCTATCCGCGCGCCGCGGAGAACCTCCAGCTGTGGGCGGGCGCCCTCTACGACCGACGGCTGGTCGACGTGGTGCCGAGCTTCGCGATCCTCGTGGCGGCGCTCGGCGTCTTCACGCTCGCGCGACGGCACGGCACCTCACAGCCCGCGAGCGTGGGCTTCGCTGTCGTCGCTGTCACGATCCCGGGCGCCGCGCTCGAGCTGCGGAGCACGTACGTCGATCTCTCCGTGCTCACCGCGACAGTCGTGGCGCTCCACTTCGTGTCGCGCTTCGAGCTTCGCGCCCGCGACGTGTGGATGGCGGGCCTCGCGCTCGGGATCCTCGGCGCCGTGAAGGCCAACGGCCTGGTCTTCGGCGGCATGCTCGGCCTCTGGCTGCTCGTGCGCGTCATCGCGAGCCTGAAGCCCGGCGTGATGGCGAGCCTCGTCGGCGCGACGCTGCTCGCGTTCGCGTACGCGATCCCCACGTACGCGCGGAACTTCCTCCTCCACGACAACCCGCTCTGGCCCATCACCTACGAGAGCGGCCTCCTCGGCGTGCGGCTCGAGGGCACCGTCGACGCCGGCCACATGCAACGCGACTTCGAGTACGTGTGGCAGGAGCTCACGGGCCCGCCGCACATCGGCGAGAACTATCACGACACCGGGAGGCACGCGTACGGCTACGCCCTGCCCTTCATCGCCGCGCCGCTCCTCATCGTGTCGGCGCCCGTGATGGTGTGGGCATGGCTCGCGAGCCTCCGTGATCGCGTGCGTCGTCCGCGCATGACGGCGCTCGCGTTCTGTCTCTTCTTCGGCCTGCTCGTGCAGGTCGCCTCACCGGGGCATCACTGGTCGCGCTTCAGCCTCGCGTTCCCTGCGACGGCGCTCGTGGTGATCGGCTGGTGGCTCGCGCAGAACGCCCGGCAGCGCCTCGAAGAGGGCGTGCTCGGCGCGATGTTGGTGCTGAACGCGCTCACGTTGCTGTGGGCGGTGCCGGCGTGGGACGTCACGGTGAGGGAGGCGCTCGAGCTCTCGCGCATGTCGCTCGCGGAGCGCAACCTCGCGGACACGAGCCACTGCCTGCTCCCGTCGGACACGCGTCGACGACGCGACCTCGATCTCCAGGCGGGCGACGTCGCCATCTTCACCGACGACATCGGCTTCGTCGGCAACCTGTGGAACGACGACTTCTCGAACCGCGTGCTCTACGTGCCCTACGAGAGCCGCGCGCAGTTCCTCGCACGCCTCGACGAGGTGCACGCAGAGTGGGCGTACGTGCGCTCGGACAGCACCGAGGCGGGCGTCCTTCGTAGCGCGACCGATCGCTGGCAGCCGCTCGGCCCGGCCGCGTTCGACGACGAGATCTTCGTGCGAGCGCCTGCGCCGCCGCCCACGGCAGGCGTCACTGCGGCCCCGTCGGACGGGAACAGCGTCACGCCGTGAGGGGTTGCGGTCCCACCCCGAGAAGACCACGTTCCGCTCCCCGATGGCGACCCGACGAGCTCAGAAGACCGAGGACAAGGCCGAGGACGACGCGCTCGAGGGCGAGATCGTCGACGAAGGCGCGCGCGAGGACGACGACGACGTCGAGCGCACGGAGGTCGACGGGCCGGGCCTCGAGACGCGCGGTGACGGCGACGACGCGGCCATCGAAGGCGAAGTGATCGACGGCGAGGTCGTCGGAGACGACGTCCTCGGCAGCGACTCGGACGGCGACTTCACGGTCGACGACGACAAGGCGCTCGCGGGTCGCATCTCCAAGACCACCGCGCTCGCGCGCCGCGAGGCCACTTCCGTCGCCACGCAGGATCCGCTGCAGGCCTACATGCGCGACGTGCAGCGCTACTCGCTGCTCACGCCCGAGGAGACGCACGAGCTCGCGACCCGCTACACGACCACGGGCGACGTCGAGGCCGCGAAGAAGCTCGTCACCTCGAACCTCCGCCTCGTGGTGAAGATCGCGTTCGACTACCGACGCGCGTACCGGAACATCCTCGACCTCGTGCAGGAGGGGAACATCGGCCTCATGCAGGCCGTGAAGAAGTACGACCCCAACCGCGGCGTGAAGCTCTCGAGCTACGCCGCGTGGTGGATCCGCGCGTACATCCTGCGCTTCATCCTCAACAACTGGCGCATGGTGAAGCTCGGGACCACGCAGGCGCAGCGGAAGCTCTTCTTCAACCTGAAGAAGGAGAAGGCCAAGCTCGCGGCGCTCGGCATCGATCCGACGCCCGAGCTGATCGCGGAGAAGCTCGACGTGCCCGCCGAAGAGGTCGTGTCGATGGACCGACGCCTCGGCGGCTCGGAGGTGTCGTTCGACGCGCCGCTCGGTCAGAGCTCGGACGGTCGTCCCACCACGCGGCTCGAGATGACGGGCACGGGCGATGCGCCGATCGACGAGACGCTCGCGCAGGACGAGCTCAACGAGATCCTCACCCGCAAGATCCACGAGTACGGCCAGACGCTCGCGGGCAAGGAGGCGATCATCTTCAAGGAGCGTCTCGTGGCGGAGGAGCCCAAGACGCTGCAGGAGCTGGGCGATCTGTTCGGCGTGAGCCGCGAGCGCGTTCGTCAGCTCGAGAAGCGCTTGCAGGACAAGATCCGCGTCTACCTCGAGTCGCAGGTCGAGAAGACCGCGCTGAGCGGATGAGCCCGCCGGCGCGAGGCGCCGTCGCTGGCGGCCCACGGTGCTGGGCGTGGGGGCTTCTCGGCGCGCTCACCGCGTGCGGCGGATCGACCCGCGCCCCGAGCGCCCACGCGAGCCTCCCCGAGGAGGTCCCCGCAGAGTCCGCCGCGGTGATCCTCGGACGCGGGTGCCCAGCCACTCACCGAGAAGCGCTCGCGCTCGTCGGAACACTGGCGCGGGAGTCCACGGGACAGAGCGGCATCGAGGTGCGCGAAGACAGGGCTCCCAGGGCAGACGGGCTGAACGAGACGTCGCCCAGCCCCTGGCCTTCGCGCTGCGACTACGCAGAGGGCAGCTGCCACACCTTGCGCGTCTACGACCGCTGCACGCTACGAACGGACTTCCGCTGCGGCGACCTCGAGAGCCTGCAGGCCGATCTCGTGCACGTGCCGTGCGATCAGCCCGACCGGATGTAATCGCCCACGCCTCGCCCGCTGGCCACCGCGCCGCGAGGAGCGCACCCTCGGCGCGTGCAAGCCCGCCATGGTCGTCTCTTCGTCGTCGCCACGCCGATCGGCAACCTCGAGGACGTCACGCTGCGGTCGATCCGCGTGCTGCGCGAGTGCGAGCTCGTGCTCGCCGAGGACACGCGTCGATCACGCACGCTGCTGACGCATCACGCGATCGGCACGCCGCTGCGCGCCTTCCACGCGCACACCAAGGCGAGCGTGATCGACGAGATCTGCGCGCGGCTCGAGGGGGGCGCGAAGATCGCGCTCGTCACCGACGCGGGCACGCCGATGGTGAGCGATCCGGGCGCGGAGCTGGTGGCTGCGGCGCGCGCGCGAGGCCTCGACGTGGAGGCGCTGCCGGGCGCGAGCGCGCCGCTGGTCGCGCTGTGCAGCGCAGGCTTCGTCGCGAGCCGCTTCCGGTTCGTGGGCTTCTTGCCGCGAGGCGGAAAGCGTCGGCGCGAGCTGCTCGAGCAGATCGCCAAGGACGGCGATGCGATCGTGCTCTTCGAGGCACCGTCGCGGCTGGGCGCGACGCTGCGTGATCTGAGCGCGTCGATCGGTGATCGCGAGGTGGCCGTGTGCCGCGAGCTGACGAAGCTCCACGAAGAGGTCGTGCGGGGCACGCCAGCCGCGCTGTCGGAGCGCTTCGTCGAGGCGCGCGGTGAGATCACGATCGTGATCGGGCCGACGGTCTTCGAGCCCGAGGAGCCGCCCGACGACGAGACGCTGCGCGAGCGCGCGAGCGCCTTGGTGGAGGACGGCCTGGGCGCCAAGGACGCGGCCGACGCGCTGGCCGAGAGCACCGGGATCGCGCGGCGTGACGCCTACCGGATCGTGCTCGAAGTGAAGGACGCATAGGCGCGCGAGAAGCCGTTCGGCGGAGGTGCTGTGTTAGCCTCCCTCCCCGATGCTTCGTCCTGCCAGGTCCCTCGTCCTCTCGTCCGGCATCGCGCTCGCGGTGCTCGCAGGCTCGTGCGCGGCGCCGCCCGCGGAGGGAGAGCCGCAGATCCGCGTGCGCTGGGGCGCGCTGGGTGATCCGACGGCGGAGATCCCGAGCTCCGTCGAGGCGCTGCTCCTGCTCGTGTACCTGCCCGATGCGGAGTCGCCCGAAGACTCGGCGTTCACCATCGGCAGCCTCGAGGACATGGACGCGAACGGTCGCCTCGAGCTCACGCGCACGGACCTTCCGTTCGGTGAGCCGGTTCGCCTCGTGCTGCTCGGCGGCCCCGCCGACAACAACTGGACGCACATGGGCAGCGTGGGGCCCATCGTCCTCGAGCGAGGTGAGCGACGCTACGTCGACATCCGCATGTACGGCCTCGTGGACTCCAACGCAGTCGATGGGGGCGAGGTGCCGAGCGCACGCTTCCTCCACACCGCGACGGCGCTGAACGACGGCCGCGTGCTGATCGCTGGCGGCTTCGAGCGCGCGACGATGGCGACGTGCCCCGCGGGCGCGGCCACGGGATCGAGCTGCTACGAGCTCGTCGCGGCGAACGACGCCTTCGTGTTCGAGCCTTCCTCGAGCCGCTTCTACGAGGTGCAGTCGCCGATGCTCGCCGCGCGCGGCGGCCACACGGCGTCGCTCTTGCCCGATGGTCGCGTGCTCGTCGCCGGCGGCGCGGGCCGCGCGCTGCTCGTCGCGACACCGACGGGAACAGGTACGAACGTGGCGCTGTCGATCGTCGCGGGCACCGACGTCACGACGCCCGCGACCTACGAGATCTTCGAGCCCGAGGCCAACCCCGAAGAAGAAGACGTGGACGCCGATGGCGATCCGGGACGCGGAGGCTTCCTCGGATCCGCTGACGCGCCGAGCCGCGCAGGCGCGCTCGATCTCCCGCGCTTGCTCCACTCGGCGGTCGCGCTCGACGACGGGCGCGTGATGATCGCAGGCGGCGTCTCGGCCCCCGGCTCGTACACAGTGTGGGATCCGGCGCGCGCGGGTGGCTACGGCGTCGTCGGTACCGGCGCGCTTCCCACCGCGCGACCTGCGCCCGGCGCGGCCGTGCTCGGGAGCGGCGCGATGCAGCGTGTGCTGGTGGCGGGCGGCGGCGAGGCGAGCACCGACGGCCAGCTCGCCGACGTCTGGATCGGCACGGGCGGCGCGATCGGCTCGGCGACATCCGCGAACATCATGACGGCCGCGGGATCGCCGCAGTGGAACCTCTACCGACCGATCGTCGAGACGATCGGCTCCGGTCAGGGCGCGCTCGTGCTCGGCTGGTACGGCCCCTGGTGCCCGGCCGGCATGAACGCGCCGACGTTCACCGTCGAGGCCGACAGCACCCGCTGCGCGTACGGCGTGAACCGCGCGTTCACGTTCGAGGTCGCGACCAACCGCGCCACCGGCACCGCGACCATGCGGCAGCACGCGTTCGGCGCCTCGACGCGCCTCGACGACGGAACGATCGCGGTCACGGGTGGCGTCTCCGAGCTCACGCTCGACGTGAACACCACGATCGACTTCTACGGCACCTCGATCGTCGGCGGCGCAGCGCAGCTCGTGGCGACGTCGCAGACGCTGCGTCAGCGGCGAGCGCTCCACGCGATGGCGGCCTTGCCGGACGGAGGCTTCCTCGTGTTCGGCGGCGCCACGTTCAGCGCCGACGGTCGCGGGACGATCACGCCCGTGGCCGCGCCCGAGGTGCTCTTCGTGCAGCGCGCGCGCGGACGCTGATCGCGACGGCGGCGCGCGATGGCCAGAGACCGCGCGCGGCCGACGGACCCCACGAACGCTGCGCTCCTCGCGGGTCGTTACGCGTACGACGGTGAGGTCGGTCGCGGGAGCTCGGGGCGCGCGATCGCGCTCCTCGATCGAGGCTCCGAGCGCCGCATCGGAAAGATCCTCGACGCGGCCGCAGGCGCTCGCGCGATGTGGGAGCTCGACGCGCTCTCGTCGATCGAGAGCCCGCACGTCGTGCGCGCGATCGAGCTCTTGCGGGTGCTCGAGCCCCTGCCCGCTCCCTTCGCGATCCCCTGCGGCAGCTGGGTGTTGGTGCAGTCTCGCGCCGAGGGCGAGCTCTCCTCCGACGTGCTCGCGGCCATCGACGATCCCGAGCGTCGTGGGGCGCGCCTGCGCGAGCTCGCGCTCGGTGTCGCGCGAGGGCTCCATGCGCTGCACGCCGCGGGGCTCAGCCACGGGGACGTGAAGCCCGACAACGTCGTGGCCGAGGGCGCGCACGCGACGCTGATCGATCTGGGTGCGGCGGCACCCTTCGGTCGCGCGGAGGCGCTGAGCGGGACGCTCGCGTTCATGTCGGCCGAGGCGCGCGAAGGAGAGCGGAGCCCCGCCACCGATCTCTACGCGCTGGGCGCGACGTTGATCGTGTGGAGCACGGGGCGGCCGCCGGCACCCGAGGAGCCGCTCGAGCTGCCGGGCTGGGTGCCGCAGGCCGTCGCGCACACGGCGCGCG
>JAFLCL010000529.1 GCA_017303575.1 Deltaproteobacteria bacterium | reverse complement strand
AGAGCTACTACGCGCCGCTCGACCTCTGGATCAAGGCACGCGTCGAGCCGCTTCGAGACGGCGGCATCGCGATCTACTTCCAGGACATCTCCGAGCAGCGACGCGCCGAGCGCGCGCTCTCGGGCGCCGAGGAGGCGCTCGCGGACCAGAAGGAGCTGCTCCGCGCGATCATCGACGGCACGCCTTCGCTCATCTCGGCGTTCGACGCCGAGGGGAAGATCCTCTTCGTCAACGAGACCACCTCGCGCTTCCACGGCCTGCCGAAGGAGGCGTTGATCGGCAAGGACCCGACGGTCGGGCTCCGACCCGAAGACGCCGCGCGCGTGAGCGCAGCGCACCGGCGCGTGATGGCGACGGGCGAGGGCCACACCGAGGAGATCGGCGGCATCGTGAACGGAACCGCGCGCTCGGTGCTGGCGTCGCGCTACCCGCTGAGGAACGCGAGCGGGCGCATCTACGGGACGGCGACGGTCGCGACGGACATCACCACGCAGAAACAGGTGGAGCTCGAGCTGCGCGAGAGCGAGGAGCGCGCGCGCCAGGCGCTGGCCGCGCTCGAGAAGGCGAACGAGGTCTCGCGACGCACCGAGGAGCGCCTGCGGCAGGTGCAGAAGATGGAAGCGGTGGGACAGCTCGCGGGCGGTGTGGCGCACGACTTCAACAACCTGCTCACGGTGATCCTCGGCAACGTCGAAGAGCTCCTCGAGAGGCTCCGCCCGGGTGACCCGGTCCGCGAGCCGATCGAGGAGATCGACTCGGCCGGCAAGCGCGCCGCGGACCTCACGCGGCAGCTGCTCGCGTTCAGCCGACGACAGGTGCTCGAGCCGCGCACGGTCGCGCTCAACGATCTCGTGCGCGGCGCCGATCGCATGCTGCGTCGCTTGATCGGCGAGGACGTCGAGCTGACGCTCGCGCTGAGCCCACAGCTCGACCCCTGCTTGCTCGATCCGAGTCAGCTCGAGCAGATCCTCATGAACCTCGTCGTGAACGCGCGTGACGCGATGCCGCGAGGCGGGCAGGTCCTGGTCGAGACCGCGAACGTGACGCTCGACGCCGCGTACGCGGCCGAGCATCCCGAGGTGACCCCGGGCCCGTACGTGCGCCTGACGGTCTCCGACACCGGCACGGGCATCGCGCCAGAGGTGCGAGCCCGCATCTTCGAGCCGTTCTTCACGACCAAGCAGGACGGCGACGGCACGGGTCTCGGCCTCTCGACGGTCTACGGCATCGTGCGACAGAGCGGTGGCTCGATCTGGGTGTACAGCGAGCCGGGCCAGGGCACCGTCTTCAAGATCTACTTCCCGAGCACGGCGGGACGGCCAGTGCGTGTGGGCGAGCACGTGCCGGCACCGGTGACGACCCGAGGCACCGAGACCATCCTCCTCGTCGAGGACGACGACCAGGTGCGAGCGGTCGTGGCGTCGATGCTGCGGCGCGGGGGCTACCACGTGCTCCAGGCCTCGAACGGCGGCGAGGCGCTCCTGCTCTGCGAAGAGCACCCGCTCGCGATCCACCTGCTGCTCACCGACGTGGTGATGCCCAAGCTCAACGGCCGCAAGCTCGCCGAGCGCCTGCGGCGCATTCGGCCCGAGCTTCGGGTGATCTTCATGTCGGGCTACACCGAGAACGCGATCGTGCACCACGGCGTGCTCGATCCCGGCATCGACTTCCTCCCCAAGCCGGTCGCCTCGCAGGTGCTCCTCACGAAGGTGCGCGAGGTGCTCGACCGCGCGTGACGGCGCACGGCGATCCCATCGCGCGAGCGACATCCCGACGCGCACGGGCCATGATCGACGCGCGGAGGTGAGCGCGTGGCAGGACGGGTGCGTGTCTACATCGCGATGTCGCTCGACGGCTTCATCGCGGGGCCGAACGACGAGCTCGACTGGCTCGGAGATCCGAGCCCCGACGCCGCGCTGCCCGAGGGCGTGCTCGGCTTCGAGACCTTCATGCGCGACCTACGACGTGGTGACGAAGCTCTCCTCGACGTGGTTCTACGGCGAGGTGCCCGTGCTCGTGCCGACGCATCGGCCGCTCGAGCCCGTCGTGCCCACGGTGCGTGCGGTCTCGGGCGCGATCGATCGCCTGATCGACGAGGCGCTGGTCGTGGCGAACGGCAAGGACGTGTACGTCGACGGCGGCACCGTGGTGCGCGCGGCGCTCGAGGCCGGCCGCGTGGACGAACTCGTCGTGACCGTCGCGCCCGTCGTGCTCGGCAGCGGAAAGCCCCTCTTCGCGGGGCTCTCGCGCCGCGTCGCGCTCGACGTGCTCTCCCACCGCGACTACGGCCGCGGCATGCTCCAGCTCACGCTGCGCCCCGCCTCACGACGGTGACGATCGTCGCGCACGGGCCGCAGAACGCAGCCCACATCGAGTCTGCGGGTTGGTCCGACGCCGCCCTGCCTGCACACTTGCCACTCGGAGGCACGATGACGCGGCGCAAGCTTGGATGGGGCCTGAGCCTGGTGGGGTTGGTTGGCTGCGTGGACGCCGCGGCGCCGCACACGGAGTCCTCGTCACTCGCGCTCGCCCGGTTCGGACCGGAGGCAGAGGCGCTCTTGCTCCGGCCGACGCACGTCACGCTCGAGGCAGACGGCATCGTGCTCGAGCGCGCGAGCTCGGACGGGACCACCGCGCTTCGCGTGCCGCACGACGCGCGCGGCGCGCTCGAGTTGCGCCTCGGCTCGCACGAGACGCTGCGTGTCTTCGAGGAGGGCGCGCGAGGCGCC
>JAFLCL010000528.1 GCA_017303575.1 Deltaproteobacteria bacterium | reverse complement strand
CGAGGCCGCGACCAGCGCCGTGCCTCCCGCGGCGCGCGAGTCCGCGCCGCCCCGCACTCCGTCGGCGCTGCGGCCCATGCCGCGCGAACCGATGACGACGGCGCCCTTCGGCATCACGGCCACGCGCGTCGACGGCACCTTCGACGACGTCACGAGCCACGACGAAGCGCCGCCATCGCGCGTCACCCAGCCGCACCATGCCCCTGCCTCCAGCCGACCGCCGAGCGGCAGCCTCGACACCAGCTCGACGCAGAGCATGGACTCCCTCTCCATCGAGGTGAGCGCCAGGTTCTCGGAGGTCTCCAGCATCGAAGTCGAGGCAGACCTCGCGCCGGTCGTGCTCAAGGCGCCGACGATCGTGAAGCGCGCCGTCGAGGAGGAGGACGAGACCTTCGACGACGGGGGCATCCGTGAGCCGCTGGTGCGGCCCGTGGTGTCGCGGGCGCGCATCGTCGCGGTGTCGGACCTGCCGCCGCCCGAGGCGGCACCGCCTCCGAGCACGAGCCCAGGCCTGCCGAACGATGTGCCTACGCAGCCGGGCCGTCCGGGCACCGTCCCGCTGATCGGCGCGGGTGACACCCCGTCGACGTCGGCGATCACGCGCGCTCTCGAGCAGATGGCGCACGAGGCGACAGCGCGCACGGGCTCGGGATCGATCGAGGCCGTCACCAGCGATCCGGGCCGCGTCTCGGGGTTCGCGCTCGACCCGCAGCAGCTCAACTCCCAGATCATCAAGCAGATCCTGCCCGTGAGCTCGAGCGGTACCGAGCCCGCGCCCCGACGCGGCGAGCCCACCGAGTCGTTCGCGATGTCCGAGCGGGGAGGTCGTGTCGCGCACGTGCCCACGCTGCTGCCGCGCGCGAGCCTCGCCGACTACGTGTTCTTCGCGCTCGCCGCGCTGCTGACCGTGGCGCTCGGCGGCACCGCGGCTGTCGCTGTCTTGTACGCCGACTCGGCGGCCGCGCTCGAGGTGCACTGCGTGCCCGCTGTCGAGGCCACGGTGATCGTCGATGGCCTGCCGCGCGGACGCGCGCCCGTGCGCATCGAGGATCTCGCGCCCGGTACACACACGATCACCCTCGTCGCGCATGGCTACGCCGAGGCGCAGCGCGAGGTGGTGATCGCGGCCCGCGAGAGCGCATCGATCGAGATCGCGCTCACGGCGCCAGCGACGGACGAGCGTCGCGAGCCGCTTCCCGCGGGCGTGCTCCCACCCGGATCGGCGCCATGAGCCGCGTGGTCACGCTGTACTTCGACGTGGTGTGCCCGTTCGCGTACCTCGCCTCGACGCAGCTCGACGCGTTGATCGAGGGAACGGACGCGACCATCGATCTCCGGCCCATCCTGCTCGGCGGGCTCTTTCGCCAGATCGGTCAGGTCGATGATCCCAACCGCGTGATGCCTGCGGCCAAGGTCGCGCACATGCGGCGTGATCTCGCGCGCTGGGCCCAGCGTTTCGACGTTCCGCTGCGCATGCCCGCCGCGCACCCGCGGCGGACGGTGCTCGCGATGCGAGTGCTCTCGGCGCTCGAGGGGGAGGCGCGTCGGCGCGCGATGCATGCGCTGTTCGCCGCGTACTGGGCAGACGGGCTCGACGTCGCCGTGCCCGACGTGATCGTGCGGGTGCTCGACGCGATCGGTCTCGAGGGCACGGCCCTCCTCGAGGCTGCGGGCACCGAGACGGTGAAGACGGCGCTCTTCGCGAGCACCGAGGAGGCGGCACGATCGGGCGCCTTCGGTGTGCCGACGTTCGTCGTCGACGGCGAGCTCTTCTGGGGCCAGGACCGGATCGACTGGGTGCGCGAGCGTCTCGTGCGCGCCGCGTAGCTCTCGGGGCGCCGGGCTCGCCGAACGAAGAGGCCGCGCACGTTGATCCGCGCGAGCGCAGTCGGATACCGTGGCCGCCGCGTGCCTCGCGATCCCTCCGACTCGCTCGACATCTCGGCTGCCAGCGCCTCCGTGAAGGCCCTCGTCGCGCAGGTCGGTCGTGCGCTCGAAGGCAAGCAGCGGGTGGTGGAGCTCGCCGTGACGACGCTCGTGGCGCGAGGCCACCTGCTCGTCGAGGACGTGCCTGGCGTCGGAAAGACCACGCTGGCGCGCGCGCTCGCGCGATCGATCGGCACCCCCTTCCGCCGTCTCCAGTTCACCTCCGATCTCCTGCCTGCCGACGTGCTCGGTGGCTCGATCTACGAGCCGGCCACGGGCAAGCTCTCGTTCCGTCCCGGCCCGATCTTCACGTCGGTCCTCCTCGCGGACGAGATCAACCGCACCACCCCGCGCACGCAGAGCGCGCTGCTCGAGGCGATGGAGGAGAGACGCGTGTCGCTCGAGGGCGAGACGCGCACCCTCGAGGAGCCTTTCTTCGTGGTGGCGACGCAGAACCCCGAGGAGTTCTACGGCACGTACCCACTGCCCGAGTCGCAGCTCGATCGTTTCCTCGTGCGTGTCGAGGTCGGCTATCCCTCACCCGAGGTGGAGCGCCGCGTGCTGCGCGAGCGCCGCGGCGATGGCGTGGTCGACACGCTGAGCCCTGTCATCACGCGCGAGGCGCTGCTCGCCGCGCAGAACGCGGCCGAGTCCGTGCGCACCGACGACGCTGTCGTCGCCTACGCGCACGAGATCGTGCTCGCCACGCGCAGCGCGCCCCTGCTCGAGCTGGGCGCCTCGACGCGCGCCGCCCTCGCGCTGCTCCGCGCGGTGCGCGCGCACGCGCTCGTCGAGGGTCGCAGCTTC
>JAFLCL010000527.1 GCA_017303575.1 Deltaproteobacteria bacterium | reverse complement strand
GAGCGGCTTCATGGCCGCGTTTCCTGGGCACGGTGGAGCGAGCGCGTGCAGCACCACCGCGTGCGCGGTGAGCGAAGGTGCGCGCGGCGGCGATCCCGGCGCAGCCGGCGAGGGCGGCACGGTCAGCATCACGTGGTGAGCCCTGCCGCCGTCGAGTGTGCGTGACCTCCCTTGGCGTGTGGGTCGCGGCGCTATCATTCCCGCCCCATGAGCCAGCCCGATCAGGATCGCTTCGACGTCGTCATCGCCGGTGGAGGACTCGCCGGTCTCACCCTCGCGCGCCAGCTGCGGCGCGAAGTGCCCGAGGCGCGCGTGTGCGTCGTCGAGCGACAGAAGCGCCCGCTCCCCGCAGCGGCGCACAAGGTGGGTGAGTCGTCGGTCGAGCTCAGCTCGCACTACTTCGGGGTCGTGCTCGGCCTCGGCGAGTACCTGCGGCGCGAGCACTTCGTGAAGAACGGCCTGCGCTTCTTCCCCGGCGGCGGGCACACGCACGCGCTCGAGCAGCGCACCGAGATCGGGCCGCCGCAGCTGCCGAAGGTGCCTTCGTTCCAGCTCGATCGCGGGCGCCTCGAGAACGATCTCCGGGTGATGAACGAGGCCGACGGCGTGACCCTCCTCGAGGGCTACACGGTGAAGGACGTCGAGCTCGCGCACGATGGCGCCGAGCACACGGTCCGCATCGAGCGCCTCGGCGGCGAGGACCCGCGCGTGCTCAGCGCGCGCTACTTCGTCGACGCCGCGGGCCGACGCGCGATCGTGCGCAACAAGCTGGGCCTCACGCGCCCGAGCGGTCACGAGGCCAACGCTGCGTGGTGGCGCGTGAAGGGCCTCGTCGACGTGAAGGATCTCGTGCCCGCGAGCGAGACGTCGTGGCACCTGCGCGACCCCGATCACATCCGCTGGTACTCGACCGTTCACTTCATGGGGACGGGCTACTGGTTCTGGTACATCCCGCTCGCGGCGGGCACCGACGCCTCGATGGGTGGCGGCCAGCAGCACACCTCGCTCGGCATCGTCGTGCACGACGCGGTCCATCCATTCCACACGATCAACACGCTCGAGAAGTCGCTCGAGTGGCTGAAGAAGCACGAGCCGCTCTGCTGGGCGCAGGTGAAGGACATGCCCGCGGAGGACTTCCTCTGCCTGCGTCACTTCAGCCACGGCTCCTCGCAGTGCTTCTCGAAGGATCGCTGGTCGCTCGTGGGCGAGGCCGGCGTGTTCGCCGATCCATTCTACTCGCCGGGCTCGGACTTCATCGCGATCAGCAACTCGTTCACCACCCAGATCGTGAAGGCGATGATGCGTGGTGGTGCGAGCGCGCAGGCCGACGTCGCGCGCCTCGCGGAGCGCTACGACCGCTTCTACCTGCGCTTCGCCGACGCAGCGACGGAGACCTACCGCAAGGCCGCCCCGCTCTACGGCAGCCCGCGCGCGATGGCCGCGAAGATCTACTGGGACGACTTCAACTACTGGTCGTTCGTCTGCCAGTACTTCTTCCGACGCCTCTACGAGCTGCCCGAGGCCGAGCACGCACGCTTCGACGCGATCGCCGAAGAGTTCCGGACGCTCCAGTTCCGCGCGCAGAAGGTGCTCTCCGAGTGGGCCAAGCGCGCGAACGATCCGCAGAAGCCGATCCACGTGACGCTGCCGCCCGTGCCCTCGATCCTCGCCAACCTCCACCTCGACCTCGAGAAGGACATGAGCGTCGACGAGGTGCACGCGTACATGGTCGACAAGCTCGCGCTGGCCGGCGAGGTGCTCGACGAGATCGTGCTGCGCGCGCTCGCGGCGCTCGGGCCTTCGCTCGGTGCCGAGCTCGCGCGTGAGAGTGGTCTCGCGAGCTGGCCTCGTCGTCCCGCGCCCGAGCGACTGGCCGCGCAGGCGAACGAAGGCGGCGCGCGGCGACGTTCGCTCTCGCCGATCGCGCGCGACATGGAGCGCTGCCTCGGCCGCATGGACGTTCACGCGGACAGCGGCGATCTCGAGCAGGTGATCGCACGCGCCTTCGAGCCGGCGACGACGGAGCCCGCATTCGCGGAGTAGCGCTTCGTCGTGCCGCGCGCTGCGGCTCTGGCATGATCCCGCGATGATCTCTCGTCGTGGCTTGCTGCTCGGGGTGGCGTCGGTCGCCGTGTGCGCGTCGACGCCCTTCACATCGTTGCGGGCCCAAGACGTCTGCGCGATGCCGCGCTTGTTGACGCCCACGGGCTCGCCGCTCCCGCGCACGGGGTTCGGGCTGGTGGTCGCCGACGCGCGGCCCGAGCCCGCGCAGGGGCCCGCGGTGGTGCTTCACCCTGAGGGTCATCCGCCGGTGCGGGTGCGCGTCGAGGTGGCCCGCACGCCGCGGGTGCGCGAGCGGGGGCTGATGTTTCGGCGCGAGATGGCCGACGACGCGGGGATGATCTTTGTGTTTCCCGTGTCGGAGCACCAGGCCTTCTGGATGCACAACACGTACATCCCGCTCGACATGATGTTTATCCGCAGCGACCGCACGGTGCTCGGCATTGTGGAGAACGCCACGCCCGAGACCGACACGGTGCGCGAGGTGCCGGGCGACTCGCAGTACGTGCTGGAGGTGGTGGGTGGGTTTTCGCGGCGCCACCACATCACCGCGGGCACCCGGGTGGAGTTTGTCAACATCCCCGCCGCGACGGAGTAGCTCCCATCCCCATGCACGCGCGATCGATTGTCCTCGGCCTCGCGCTCCTCGGCGCCGCGGCCTGCGACCTCACGGCCCCGGCCGAGCCCACGTACCGCCCCTCCGCC
>JAFLCL010000526.1 GCA_017303575.1 Deltaproteobacteria bacterium | reverse complement strand
CTCAGCCCCGACGAGCGCGCCGGCCGCGCCGAGCGCCACGACCACCACGGGCACGAGCGCGTCTGCCTTCGCGCCTCCGCCCGCGCCCACCGAGTCCGTCGGTCCGCGTCGTGATCGCACGTGGCTCGCGCTCACGGTCGCTGGCGCGGCGGTGCTCGGTGTCGGCTGGGTCACCAACTTCATCGCCAGCATGTTCGCGGGCAACGATGGCTGCGGCTTCGCTGGCTGCTCGCCCGAGTCGCAGCGCTGGGTGCCCTTCCGCGGCGTGTCGTTCATCCCCGTGCTCGGCCCGTGGATCCAGTTCGGCGTGCTGCCCGACGCGAACAACTGGTGGCCGATCTGGCTCGCGTTCGACGGCCTCGTGCAGGCCGCAGGCTTCGCGATGTTGGTCTACGGCCTCGTCACCAACCCCGGCGACGAGCCCGCCGCGCCGACGGCGCCCACGGTCTCACTGCTCCCCTCGTTCGGCGCGGACTACGCCCGCCTCGACCTGATCGGCACGTTCTGACCGCATGCGCGCGCTCGTCGCAGCCTGCACCGTGGTCCTCGCCGTCGTGTGCTCGCATGCACGAGTCGAGGCCGATGCGATCCCGGAACCGGGCCGGCCCGATTGGTCGGACACGCCTCAGCCCGAGCCAGCGCCCGTCCCACTCGAGGCGACCCTTCTCTTCGTCACTGTCGCGGCGGGTCTCTGGTGGACTGCGCGGCGATCCTCGCCGAGCCCGGCGTGATCGAGCACTCGAGCGAGCTCGTGCACGATCGCTTCGAGGTCGTCGCGCGCGACGCGCGGAGGCTCGGGCCCACGGAGCTCCGTGATCGAACCACCGGCGCGCGTGCTGTGATGGCGTGTGAGGGGTTCTTCCTCGAGGACGCCTCGTCGTTCGCGATGGCGACGTGGGTGATCGCGTCGGGTCGCTCCGATCTCGCGGAGGTCCTCACGCTCCAGCCGACGGTGCTCGCGTGGGGTCACGACGAGGGCAAACCATCTCGCGCGGAGCTGCGACGTCTCGCGTTCGTCCTCGTCGAGCGATGCCTAGCGCTCGCTGATGAGGGCATCACGACGGATCCGACGCTTGCCTGGATCGTGCGCCGCGGTGATGGGTGGGAGGTCGTGGTACCCGCTGGTCTGGGCCTCGGGGGTGAGCTCCACTTCGACACGCAGCGGCTGAGGCGCTGGAGACGGTTCGGTCTGCGAGCCAGCATCGTCGAGGGCTGCGTCGCATGGGCCCAGTCGCGCCGCGTCGGTCTGACGAACGTGGATGCGCTGAGGGCCCGCGCGATCGCGTCGTCGTCGTCCTCACAGCGTCGCCTCGTGGACTTCGAGCTCGCGGAGCGACTCGGCCACGTTGCGGTGCAGGAGTCGCGCGCGGTGCATCGCCGCGACTACGAAGCGCGTCCACTCGCGGCCGTCCTTCACCGTCGCGCCTGCCTCGAGCACGAATCGCGGCGTTCCATCGAGGCATTGGCCACGCTCGATCGCGCGCTCACTCTCGATCGCCACGCTCGCTACCTGACCACACGTGCGCTCGTGCTCGAATCGCTCGGTCGAGACGTCGAGGCTCGTGAAGCGCACGAGGCAGCAGTCGCAGCGCTGCCAGTCCGCGAACACGACGGCAGGATTCGGATCATTCCGGACGACGCCAGCCTTCACGACAACCGCACCGCGCATGCGTATGGAGCGTTCCTCGCGCGACACGGCGAGCTCGCAGACGCGCTGCCATGGCTCGAACGAGCGACCGACATCGACGACGCGTTCGACCCCGATCCGCGCCGTGCCCTGCGCCTCGGTGCGCTCGCGGTCGTGTGCTTCCGCCTCGGCGTTCACGAGCGCGCGAGGGCTCGCGCGGAAGAGGCCCTCGCGCTCGATCCCACCGAGGCCTCGGCGCTCGCCGTGCTCGCGCGGCTGCGTTGATCAACGGACGCGGACGGTGACTCGGTCGGGGCGGCGCACGTTGTCGAGGTAGACGTAGAGCGGGCGGCTCTGCCTTCGACCGAGCTCGTCGAGCACGCGGCGCAGGCGACTGAGCTTGCCGCGGTAGGGGCCGCGGCCGAGGCGGATCTCGGTGCCATCCTCGCCCACGAAGAGCGTGAGGCCCTCGTCGGGCTCGACGTGGATCTCCGCGATCGGCTCGCGCCGCGAGAGGTTCGCGGTCTCCCACTCCGACACCAGCGCGATGCTCGCGGTGAGCAGCTCCGTGCGGTAGCCGCGATCTTGCTGGAAGCGCTCGGGATCGACGCCCGTGATCACCGGCAGATCCACGGGATCGCCCTCCTCGAAGGCCTTGAACACCGTGGCGTCCTCGTCGACGAGGTACGGCTGCTCGAGCACGAGCATCAGCGCGGGCGTTCGCTCGCGCACCTCGACCTCGAAGGTGCGCGGCAGGCGGCGTCGCACGGTGGCCGACGCGATCCACGGGTGCAGCTCGAGCGAGGCGCGGACCTCCTCGGGCGATCGCAGAAAAACGTTGTCGCCGACAGCGATCCCCATCGTCTCCTCGAGCTCGTCCGAAGGCACACGCTCGTTGCCTGTGATCGCCAGCGTCTCGATCGCGAACTCCGGTGAGGTGCGCGCGTAGCGATCGACGAAGCGCACGATCGCGATGATCGCGGCCACCAGGCCCGCCGCGAGCGCGACGCGCAAGAGCACACGCATCGGTCCGAGCGCGCGGGCGAGCGCACGTCGGGAGGCCTCGCGGAGTCTCGCGCCCAGCGCGTGCAGCCGATCACGGATCGGAGGCCGCGACGGCGCGCTTGCGCGTGACGTGTCGCCGTCCGCTCCGTCCGGCAGGCTCGTTCGACGGTTGTTGCGCGTGCTCGCGGCCGC
>JAFLCL010000525.1 GCA_017303575.1 Deltaproteobacteria bacterium | reverse complement strand
ACGCGAGCGCGCGCACGCACACCAGCCCGAGGAGGAGCGCGACGGGCGCCACCAGCAAGAGGCTCGCCGCGCCGAACGCCTCGCTGAGGGGCGCCACCACGAAGCCCGCGATCGCCCACGCGATGCCGCTGCCGATGCCCGCGACCGGCAGGAGCCTGCGCGCGGTGCGCGCGTCCGTCGCGCCTGTCACCACCGCCCACACCTGGATCACGAGCACACCCGAGAGCGACTCGATGACGACGTACGTGAGGAACGCACGCCACACGCTCGCGGACTCGACGATCACCCGCAGGCCGAGCAGCGCGAGCGCCGTCGATCCCAGCGCGAGCTCGGCGAGGCGCGGGGTGGAGAGCCTTCGCGCGAGCGAGACGAAGAACGCGGAGAGCGCGGCCAGCGTGATCGACGACGCCGCGAACGCCCAAGGGATGTCGCGGCGGGCGCACACGGCGAGGAAGATCCCGCTCTGCGCGGACTTCATCAGCGCGAGCGCCGCGGAGAGGAAGAGCACGAGCGCCAGCATGCGCAGCGCGCGCCCCGTCTGTGCTTCGGGGAGATCGAGCCAGCGCGCGATCAGGCGGCGCATGCGCATTCATCCACGGCACAGGCGCCGCGCGTGGGGAGCGCTGCCCTCGAGCCCCGTACTGCCATTCGATGCCGACTCATGCGGAGTCAGCCTCAGTGCCAGAACGCGGGCGGCGGCTGAGTGGCCCACGCGGGTCGCTCGCTCGCGGGCGGACGCACCTCGCACCCACGGTTCACGGCGATGGGACCATCGGGCACGAGGAAGCCGTCCGGGATGCCCGGCATGCCCGAGATCTCGGCCGGCCCCACACAGCCTTGCTCGATCCAGGCGCGCACGAGCGCGAGCTCGTCGTCGGGGATCGACGGGAGGCCCATCGGCATCCCCGGCCGCTGGCTCACGAAGGGCGCACGCGCGTGATCGTGCATGGGTCGCACCCGATCGCGCGGCTCCTCGTCGTGACGCAGCAGCATCACCGCGAGCAGCGGCGGGATGCCCCCCTCGTCGCGCGGCTCGAGCACCGAGCAGCGCTCGCCCTCGATCGTGCCCACGGGCACCGGGCCACCGCCGCGCGGCGCGAGCAGCGGATCCGCGCACGGCATGCCCGACACCAGCGACTCGTAGGTGCGCATGCGGAGGCCCGCCGCGGGCCAGCCGTAGCCGCCGACGTGACCGGGGCCGGGATCGCGCTCGTGATCGTTCATGTGGCAGTGGACGCAGATGCGTCCGAGCACGCGCTCCTTCACCTCTTCCCAGCTCACGGGCCGATCGAGCGCAGGCGGCAGCGCGTGCGTGCTCGGCGCGGGTGTCGGCTCGAGCTCGGGATCGACGTGCCAGATCCAGTCGCGGAGGAGGGTCGCCTCCTCGCTCGTGAGGTGCAGGTTCGGCATCGTCGTCTCCGGATGGAGCGACTGCGGATCGAGGATCCACTGGAGCGCGACGTCGGGGTGGATGCGCTCGCGCACGAAGCGCAGGTTCGGCGCCAGACGCGCGGGAAGCCCAGCGCGCTCGAGATCCGCGACGCTGCGACCGAGATCGACGTTGCCCAGCATGTGGCACGTGTTGCACGCATGGGTCGTGAAGAGGCGCCGTCCCTCGGCCATCGCCTCGTCCGAGGGCCGCGGCGGTGCCTCGATCGCCTGCGCGCTCGCGCCCGCCTCGCCAGGATCGGCGACGCGCGCGACGGCCGCGAAGTAGCGCACGATGGCGCTGCGATCGGCGTCCGAGAGGCGCGTGCGCACCATCGTCTCGTCCATCATCGGGCGCAGATCCTGGGGCTCGGCGATGAACTCGGCGATCCACTCGGGCCTGAGGCGCGCGCCGATCGAGGTGAGGTCGGGCGCGATCAGGTAGTGCTCGATGTTGCGCTGGTAGCGCTGGATCACGGCCTCGCCGTAGTGCTCGACGAGCGTGCGGTAGCGGCGGTCGTCGGGCGGCAGGTGATCGAGGAAGACGTGGCAGCTCACGCAGTGCTCGGAGCGTCCCGCAGCTGCGACGTCGTCGATCACGTGGCATCGGTTGCACTGGTTGCGCGTGATCGCCTCGGTGCCTGCTGCGATCGCGCTCGCGCGCGCCTCGTCGGTCCACGCGACCTGGTGGCGCATGGCAGCCTCGAGCATCGAGGGATCGACGCGTGGCGTGGTCGGCGTCGGCGCGGGCGCATCCTCGCCGCACGCACACGCAGCGAGCGTGAGCGCCGCGAAGACGAGCGGGGCCCAGAGCGAGGCGCTGCGGATCATGGGCCCGTGGGGAGCTCGTCGCGATCGGTGAGCGCCGCGAGGAGCTCGGCGTGCGAGCACAGGTGCTGATCGACGAAGGCCTCGCCCTTGGCCTTCCAGATGTTCGACCGTCGCTGCGTGATCTCGACGGTGAGCTCGACGCGATCCCCCGGCACGATGGGACGGCGGAACTTCACGGCGTCGAAGCCGAGCTGGTAGAAGACCTTGCTCGCGGGATCGAAGGGATCGCTCGCGTACGCCAGCACGGCCAGGAGCTGCGAGAGCGCCTCGAGCACGAGCACGTTGGGGAACATCGGCTGGGCGGGGAAGTGCCCGGGGAAGAACGGCTCGTTGTAGGTCACGCACTTGATCGCGCGCGCGCTCTTGCGCGGTTGCACCTCGATCACGCGATCGAGGAGCAGGAACGGCGACCGATGCGGGAGGATCCGCAGGATCCGCTGGATGTCGAGCTCCACGCGCGGATGCTCTCACGCTGCGCAGAACGACGGAAACGAAACGTGCCCGGGGCTCACACCGCCGGGCACGCCTCACCTCGCACGAGGTTCCGTGGGATCAGCCGCCGCCGCCGGCCTTGGTCGCGCGTCCGCCGCCGCC
>JAFLCL010000524.1 GCA_017303575.1 Deltaproteobacteria bacterium | reverse complement strand
CCGCGAGACGATGCTGGCGTATCGGAAGGCCTCGGCGGCGTATCTGGCCACGGGTGTGATGGGTCCGTTTCCGCCGGGGACGTATCCGCCGCGTTTGATGTACGCGCTGCTCGAGCCGTAGCGACGGGGCCGTGGTCCCGAGTGAGAGCCGTCGCGTCGCGCGACGGCAGGCGTGTGCCCGCCGGCCGTGAGGTCGAGCGGGCTCGAGGTGCTTGGGTGGACAGCACGTCGCGTCGCCGCGCTGTCTCGAGCGCGCTGTGTGTCACCCGCGGGCGTGCCCGCGCGCGATCGACTGGCGGCCGGCTCCTCTGAGCACCGATTTGGCTGCGGCCCGTTCCTCAGAGCATTGAGCTGGCCTGAGCACCCTCAGCATTGAGCTGGCCTGAGCACCTTGCTCGGGCGTTGTGTTTCGTGCGACCAACCTCACGTGCGCCTCCTGCTCATCGAGGATGGGAACGAGTACGAAGAATTCGCCCGTACGTTCCTCGGCGATCGATTCGAGATCCACGCCGTTCACAGCGGCGCCGAAGCGTGCGCGAGGCTCGAGGCAGGACGGCGGGACCCCTCACGCGCGATCGACGCGTTGCTCGTCGATCTCCGCTTCGAGCGCGCTCGCTCAGAGGACCTCGTCGGCGATCTCGCAGACCTCGGCAGGCGCATGTTCGCCGGCGATCTCGAGCGCGCGCGCCGGTGGGCGAAAGACCAGCAAGGCACCCTGATCCTCGGCGTGCTCCGCAAGGCCGGCTTTCGTCAGCGCGCCGTCTTCGTTCACGACTTCCCCCCTGACCGACTCGCCAACCTCCGCAAGCTCTACGGCGATGTCCACGCCGTGCCCAGCTTCGACGCCGAGGCCATCCGCCGCGCGCTCTCAGAGGACCCTCGAATGGTGACGTCGTGAGCACGATCACCAGCAGCAGCGACGAGACACCCGCCCACGATCCGCTCGCCGAGTCACTGCGCGAGATGAGCTCTGTCGACCTCGATCCCGTGGAGGAGACCCTCGCAGCCCTCCACCACGACGTGGGCAAGTACATCACGCGCGTCGCCCGCAACGTGCCCCTCGGCGCCGCGGTCCCCGCGTCCCTGGGCGCAATGCTCCACAAGGATCTCTACGAGACACACAGGGGCACACGAGCCTCGGCGCGGTTTGCGGAGCTGGTGGCGCTCCTCCCCACGACGCTCTGCGAGCAGCCACCGGTGCGTGACGCCGCCCGCGCGCTCCAGCGCATCGACGACGCCGAGACAGCCGTGCGCGCGCTCGACCCAGTGGCCCTGGCGCGCGTGCTCGACGACGCCCGCGAGGTCGAGCTTCACCTCGCGATGGCCCTGCGCGCAGTGCGCCTCGCGCGCGTTCGCGTCGACGCCGCGGAGCGCTGATCGATGGGCGACAAGCCGAAGCTCCTCTTCGTCGACGATGGCGATCGCTACGTCGAGCTCGCCCACGCGTTCCTGCGCGACTACGACTACGCGACCCGCTGCGATCTGCCCGGCCCGTGCTGGACCTGCGAGCGTCGCCCCGGCTGCACGCTGACGCACGCGCACGACGCATTCGAGGCCGACGAAGCGCTCGCCAAGCACCGCGACGTCGACGTCGTGCTGCTCGACGTCGCGTTCGACGTGCCCATCGAGCGGCTCTTGCCGAGCGGCGACTCCCTCGCGCGCCGCAAGCGCTTCCAGGGCCTCGCCATCCTCGATCATCTCCGCAAGAAGCGGGGCGATCTGCCCGTCGTGCTCATGACCTCCGAGGAAGAGGTCGCCCGCGACGCGCACGAGGCGCTCAGCGCCGACGAGTTCGTCGCGCTCGCGGGAGAGGCGACCTTCGATGCGCGTGCGCTCTCCTTGCTCGTCGAGCGCGTGCTGGCGCGGCGTCGCGAGTCCCCCGAAGCAGGTGGCTACACGTGGGGCTCGAGCGCAGCGATGGCGAAGCTCCGTCGCGACGTCCTGGCCCTCGCACGCACCTCGCTCCCGATGCTGCTGCTCGGTGAGACGGGCACCGGCAAGAGCGCGCTCGCCGAGCGAGTCGTCCATCCGGCGACGCGTCGCAAGGGTCCGTTCATCGCGATCGATCTCGCCTCCATCCCGGAGACCATCGCAGCCTCGGAGCTGTTCGGCACCGCGCGCGGCGCATTCTCCGGCGCGCTCGATCGCAAGGGGCGCTTCGAGGAAGCCCATGGCGGCACGCTCTTCCTCGACGAGATCGGCAACCTCTCCCTCGAGGCGCAGCGCATGCTCTTGCTGGCGCTCCAGGACGGTCGGGTCACGCGCCTGGGCGAGAGCACGCCGCGCACCGTCGACGTGAAGCTCGTGGCGGCGACCAACGCGGATCTCGCGACGAAGGTCGCGGAGGGATCGTTCCGCGCCGACCTCCACGCGCGCTTGAACCCGGCCGCGCGTCTGGTCGTGCCTCCCTTGCGCGAGCGCGCCTCGGACATCCCCAAGCTGCTCGGCGATCTGCTGCGACGCCGCTTCGCCGCCGGCTCCGATCGAGCGCTCCTCGCGTCGTACATGGAGGCTGCGTCGATCGCGGGTGTGCCCCACGCCGAGGTGCACCTCGGCCGCGCGCCCAAGAGCCCGCGCGGCGTCGCGTTCGTGCTCGGCCGCGAGAGCGTGCGCGACCTCGAGCGACATCCCTTCCCAGGCAACGTGCGCGAGCTCGAGCTCTTCGTGACGAACGCCGTGGTCTTCGCCCTGACGGACGCGCTCGAGGCGGCCGAGCAGGGCAGGGCGGCGAGCGGTGACGCGGCGCGCATCGTGCCCGTCCCCGCGCGCCTCGTCCGCGAGCTGCTGCACGACAGGCACGAGCCGTCGAAGCGCAAGAGCCACGCGGCCGACGCGCGCTCGCTGACGCTGCGCGCTGCCGACGGCCTTCACGAGGT
>JAFLCL010000523.1 GCA_017303575.1 Deltaproteobacteria bacterium | reverse complement strand
AGCAGGCGCGCACGCTCGCGGAGCGCGCGACCGTCGCCGATCCCACGAACGCGCAGGCGTGGCTCGTGCTCGGCGCGGCGCGCAGCGAGCTCGGCGACGCTGCCGGTGCGCGCACCGCCTTCCAGTCCTGCGTCTCGCAAGGCACCGGCCGCTACGTCGCCGAGTGCCGAGCGATGCGCTGAGCGTCAGAGCCGCGCGATCAGCTCGCGCGCCAAGAACGGATCGATCTCGGGCACCACGAGGTCGATCCGTTCGCGCAGGCTGCGTACGTCGGCGCCCCACTCGCTCGGCACGCGCCGATCGGTCACGAGGATCGACACGCGCGGCTTGCGGATCGCGACGATGGCGCCGGTGACGATCAGCAGATCGACGTCACGCAGTGCGGCTTCACGCTCGAGGATCAACCTCGGCAGCTCGAGCAGCGGCGCCTCGAGGCCGAGCGTGGCGACACGACGTCCGAGCGCGTGCGCGGCCGACTCGAGCACCACGATCGACTGAGCGAGCGCGCGGGCGTTCGCGGCCACGAGCCCGATCGTCGGGAACACGAACGGTCGACGCAGCGCCTCGTCGATGGCGGGGATGGCCTCGGCCTTGGCCTCGATCGAGGGCGCGCCGACGATCGGCAGGCGAACCGCGCCCACCGATCAGCTCGGCTTGTCACTGGTGGGCTGGCCGCTGGTGGGCTTGCCGCTGGTGGGCGCGCCGCGCTCGACCTCGAGGCCATCGGCCTCCCAGTGGAGGAAGCCGCCAGCGAGGAAGCCGACCTGGTGGCCCTGCTTCATGAGCTTCTCGGCGAGGTCCTTCGCCTCGTCGTTCGAGCGCGAGTAGAGGACGCGGATGCGGCCGTCGCGCGGCGCGAGCTCGGCAGCGCGCGTCTCGAGCGTGGCCGCCGGGAGGTTGATCGCGCCCGGGATGCGGTAGCGGTTGAACGCGGCTTCTTCGCGCACGTCCACGGGCACCACGCGCCGCTGCTTGATCAGCTCTGCGAGCTCGTTGGGCTTGAGCTCGTTGGCCGTGCGCGGCAGCACCGGCTGGAGGAGCTTGAGGATCGTCTTCTTGTCGGCGACGCCTTGATCCCACACGCCCGCGACCTCGCCCTTGGCCACGACGAAGAGCATCGGGATGCTCTGCACCTGGAAGGCCTGCGCGAGGCGAGGGTTCTTGTCGCTGTCGATCTTGACGACCTTGACCTTGCCCTCGAGCTCGCGGCCGACCTGCTCGACGATGGGCGACTGCACTTTGCAGGGCTGGCACCAGTCTGCGTAGAAGTCGACGAGCACCGGCAGCTCGGAGCGCAGGACTTCCTTCTCGAAGGTGGCCTCGGTGACGTTGAGCACGGTCATGGTGATGGCGTGTCTACCCACGCGCCGCGCGCTCGACAACCCCACGCACGGCGAGGCGTGCCCCGTGTAGGATCGAGGGGCGATGGTACACGCCGAGCTCAAGGCGACGGTCCTCCGAGGCTACGTCCGCTGGCTCGACGCCGAGGGCCTGGGCGAGGAGGTGCGCGCGACGATCCCGGCGCCGCTCGCCGAGATGACGCGCGCGCTGCCGCCGCCCACGCAGTGGCTGCGCGCAGGCGAGACCACGCTGCCGCTCGTCGAGGCCGTCGCGCTCGACCCCCGCCTGCGCTTCGGGGAGCCGTACCTCCTCGCGGGCGACTGCCTCCTCGAGCTCGGCAAGCACGAAGAGGCCATCGACGCCTTCGATCGCTTCCTCTCGGTCAACACTTCGTCGCTCGAGGGCCACGTGAAGAAGGCGCGCGCTCACCGCGCGGCCGACGAGAAGGACGCCGCGAAGAAGGAGCTCGAGCAGGCCCTCAGCGTCTGGGCACAGATCCCCGGCTTCCAGCGCCGGAACCAGCTCGGGTGGTGGCTCCGCGCCCATGTCGCCCGCGTGCTGGGCTGACCCCACGCACGCGATCAGGAGCGGACAGCCACGCGATCAGAAGCGGACGCCGTCGGTGAGCGTCTCGGTGATCTCGCGCACGTCCGCGTGGTCGTTCAAGGCGACCATCACGATCACCGGGATGCACAAGGCGAGGTAGATGCCGGTGCTGATCAGCAGGATCTCGAGGAACTGGTCCGTGCCGCTCGTGAGGAGCGGCAAGGTCGCGCCGAGCGCGTAGCCCAGCGTCGCCACGCCGAAGATCACCCAGCCCCCGATGCGAACTCCTTCTCGGCTCTCGTACTCGAGCTCGAGCGTCGCGTCGTGATCGAGGTGGAAGATGGAGTGGTCCGCGCGCCGCGCCATGCCGTTGCCCTGCGAGACACCGAGCGTGTAGGTGCCTGCGGGGAGTTGCTGTTCGCACGGAGCGCCGCAGACGATCGCGAACTGATCGATCGCCGCCGTGCCGACGCCACGGCCCGTCCACACCGAGACGCTCGCCGTGCCCGTGAGCCGATGCAGCGACAGCTCCTCGTCGGTCCCCACGATGCGCAGGTTGACCATCGGCGCAGGCGGCTGCGGCACGGCCATGCCCGAGGGATATCCTGGCTCGACGACCACCGGCGTCATCACCGGTGCGACGGGCGCAGGGCCGACGCGCAGGACCTCGGACGAGGGGAACGTGCGGAGCTCGCCCGTGGCGATCTGGATGGTGACGTGGTCGCCTGGGATGTTCTCCACGAGCGTGCCCCGCACCATGCCGCCGTTCCTGAGCTCGACCACGTCTGGCGGAGCCTGGGCCGCCGCCCGCGCGGCGAGCACGAGCGTCATCCACATCATCGCACCCAGAACCGCCAGTCTCCCGTTGCGCATGGTCCCCTCCTGCCCTCGTGTCGCCGTCAGCTCGCCGCCTTCGCCGCGCCGGCCGGCTTGTCCGGCGTCGGGTGCTCGTGCTCGTGCATCCACTTCTTGATGAGCGGAGTCAGCGCC